>CAZPMD010000029.1:11886-42058 GCA_964587395.1 uncultured Hyphomicrobiales bacterium | reverse complement strand
GCTGGTCGCGCGCGGTCAGGATGATGACCGGGGTGTCGTCGCCCGCGAGCCGCCTCCGGCGCAAGAAATCAAGCCCCTGGCCATCCGGAAGCATCAGGTCCAGGAGGATGAGCTGATACGCGGCGACCCGGAGATGGTCGCTCGCGGCATCCAGCCTGGTCGCCCAGTCGACGCTGTGCCCGTCGGCGGCGACCTGATCCCGCACCGCCGCCCCGAGAAGTGTATCGTCTTCAACGAGCAGCACGCGCATATGCAGGGTCCTCGTCCATGGTCATCGTGCGAGACGCTAGTCCGGGAAGCTGACGATCGGCTGAACACTGTTTCTGCCGGGGTTCAGGCTGGCGTCAGGTGAATGTGGTCCATCACGACGCAACGACCAAGCCGTCGAGGAGTACACGATGAAACGGACCCTTGGAGCCACCGCCCTCGCGGCCACAGCGCTGTGGGGCGGCATGGCCGCCGCGAGCCCGCGCTGCACCGCACCCATGGCGGAGTGGCAGCCCCGCGAGGCGCTGGTCGAGCGCGTGAGGGCGCGCGGCTGGCAGGTGACGCGCATCCGCACGGACGACGGCTGCTACAAGGTCTATGCGGTGACGGCCGAAGGGCGCCGGGTCAAGGCCAAGTTCGACCCGGCAACCCTCGAGATGCTACGGGAGGAGACCGACCGGTGACGGCGCCCCACGTCGCTCACGTGGGAAGGCTTCTCCGACCCCAGAGGCCAAGCGCCGCAAGAGCCAGCGCCGACACCACGATCAGCGCAAGCGTCGTATCGGGCACATAGTAGGTGGTGTAGATTTCCCACCCCATGAGGCGCAGCGCCTGCGAGGCGGCGGTCGGCGTGCCCATCAGGTGACCACCGATCGAGCCGGTGATGGCCAGCAGGAGGCCGCCCACACAGCCGAGGCCGAGCATCACCCACCGGGTCATGCCTTCCCATATCGCCGGTCCCTGCAGCCAGCGGGTGACGAGGAGCAGTGTCCAGTAGGCGACCGTCCAGGCAGCGGCGAGCACATGGTTGCGCCCGAGAGGGCTGGAGAAGGTCGCCTCCATGGGCCAGACCAGCAGGCCGACGGCAAAGGCGGCGACAGCCGACAGGACACCGAGAGACAGCAGCGGCACCAGGGCCCGGTCGGTGGCAAGCGCCAGCGCCCCGTCGGAGAAGGCCCTGAGGGCGATCACCAGGGTGGCGGTGACCAGAAGCGCGATCGGAAAGTGGACGACGACGGCGTGATAGGGACCCATGGTCATGCACCTTTCCGGCCGAGAAGCGTGTTGAGGGCGAAGCCGAAGCCGGCGATCAGGAGGATGCCGGCGAGCAGGGTCAGGGCCCACTGCCGCTGGATGGGGCCGTTGAACTCCATCTCGACCCCGTAGTGGGCGAGCTGGTCCTCGCTATGGCGGTAGCGCACGGGCACGCCGGCCCTGACATTGCTGGCCCCGGCATGGCGGGTGCTGTTGATCAGCGCCCAGTTCACCTGGCCGGGATAGAAAAGCGTGACGTTGAGCGGCGGCTGCTGCCAGCCGGGCGTGTCGCCTTCGAAGCGGGCCGCCTGGATGGTGGCATCGCGTCCGAGCCCGAGTGTCACCGGCAGCGAGACGTAGTGCCAGCGGCCGCCGGTCGCCTCGCGATGAATGGCGAAGGCGAGCTGGTAGAGGCCGCGCTCGACGAAGATCTTGTCGTCCCGCGGATTGCCCGTATCCATGCGGCGGCTGAGCGTCACCTCCCAGAAGCCATCGGTCCAGCGCGCCCGGCCACTGACCGCGATGTCGGCCCGAGATCCCTGGCTCGTCCGCAGGATGCGCCGCGGGATAGTATCGCCGTCACGCCAGGCGAGAGCGGGATCGAAGGGCACCGCCTCGTCCTCGCGCAGCGCATAGACGTCGTCCTGCCCGATGCGACCCTGGACGATGTCGTCGAAATTGAGCGCCGAGCGCTGGACCCGCGCCGGATTGAACATCAGCCGCGGCTGGCGCTTGGCGGCATCCCAGTTGGTGGTGTAGGCGCCGCGTCCGGCATCGCTGAGGCGGCCGGCTGCGACCAGCTGGTCGTCGGCAACACCCATCGGATTCGAACGGTTGGCGCGCCAGTGCCAGAGATCGAGAAAGTAGCCTGCCGAGATCAGCGCCTGCTGCTCGGCTTCCGGAAGGGTCGAGGCCCAGTCGTTGATGTTCGACCGCGTGCCCGGCAGGTATTTGGTGCCCTCGTCCAGGCCGAGACGCTGGCCGAGATAGGGATGCGCCTGGACCTCGCGTCCGGGCACTTCGTTGGCGGTCCCGGCGAGGCGGTGGCCGATGGCGATATAGCCGCCATAGCGGCCGAACTCCGGCACGCGGCCGTCATCGACCATCATCGCGACGCGATCCTCGTGCAGTCCGTCGGGCTGCGGACCGGCGACTGCGCCGCCGCGCACGACCCACGCCTTGCCGTAGCGCAACACGTCGTGAAAGATCCCCGGACGGGGCGACGGCCACCGGTAGCGGAAGAAAATGGTGGTGCCGTTGTAGGCCGCCTGCACCTGCAGGGGGACTGTCAACGCCTGCGGAATGGAGATGTGACGAGCGGGGTCATTGTGCACGACACCCCTGCCGTGCGTGAGCCAGGATACGCCCAGAACCCCCATGAACAGGGCCACTGCGGCATAGATCGCTGTTCGTCTCATGTCTCTCTCCCCGCAGCCTGCGCCAATGACGCAGCCGTCGTTCTCATCGTTGGTCAGCGGCAGGTCGTCAGCCGGCCGGATCGCCCGTGAGGGGCAGTGCAACGATCGCGAGTGCCAAGCGCCGATCAGGCTCGCGAGCTCCTTGTCCAGAAGCCCCACCGGCCAATTCGCGCGGTGCCGCCGACAGGCACCGGACACGATGCCCTTCTGCGCGGGGGCGCAAGAATTCGGCAGTCACTCAATGTGAATTGCAGGATTGATCCTGAGCGCCTGTCTCACACTGATGTGGATCAAGCTGCTCCCTCCAACCCGATGCCCAGCGCCAATGCCCTGTCGACCGGCGTGAGCCGCGCCAAGCCCCGTGGAAGGCCGGTTGGCTCAAGTAACGCGGATTTCACAGTATAGGGTCGCGACCCGCGACATCGATCCGAGGCGTTCCCTGTCGGTTTCCGACGGCGTGAGATCGACGAGGCCGCGAGGCACGACGGCCGGCCGCTTTGCTGCCAGGGCGGAATGTCAGTCTGCGGGCAGCGCTTCGATGACCGCTATGGAGGCGCGAAGCTGACGTGGGCCGATACCAGCATTCGATCTCGCTGATCACGACCAAAGGAGGTTCCCTCGTATCAGGCCGGCGCCGAGGCAATAACGGCAGCTGGCATCACGAGGTGAGTGACCACATATCGCTCGGCAAGAACGGCATATCCGGACAGCTGTGCCCAACAGACGCCAACGCATCGGCGATCGCGTTCGAGACCGCTCCGATCGCACCCGTCGTTCCCGCCTCTCCAGCCCCCTTCGCTCCCAGAGGGTTGTTGGGTGAAGGTACCCCCTCGTCAAAAACCCGGATCGCCGGAAGGTCGTCGGCACGGGGCATGGGATAGTCCATAAAGCTTGATGCCAATAGCTGCCCGGCAGCATCATAGAGAGCGATCTCACCCAGCGCCTCGCCGATCCCCTGCGCCACGCCTCCGGCGATCTGGCCGAGGACCGCGTCGTGGTCGATCACCGTCCCCGCATCATCCACCGCGACGTAGCTGACGAGGCGGGTAACGCCCGTTGCCCTGTCGATCTCCACCTCGGCCACATGGCAACCCGCCGGAAATGTCACCGAGACAGGTGAAGAGGCCCTCACGCGGAGAAGGTCGGGGTCGTTCGCCTTGCGGACGATGTCGAGCAGGCCATCGCCCGGCTCGCCCAGCCCGGAGAGCCGCTCCTTGAGGGTCCGGCAGGCGATCGCCACCGCCGACCCGGCCGATGTGATGGACCGCGACCCGAAAGACCCGGCCCCTGCAAGGGTCGTGGACGGCGCGCTGCCGACAAGGCTGAAGGCAGCGATCGGCGCGCCGAGTTCGCGCTCGGCGATCCGCGCGAACGCCTCGCCGTGGGACTGGCCGGTGGAGCCGGTGACGGTGTGCAGTTCCATCTGCAAGCCGCTGTCATCGGCCGAGAGGTTCAGCTCGATCTCGTCGGCCGCGACCGGCCCGCCGCCGGCGACCTCCGTGAACAGGCTGAGTCCGATGCCGCGCAGGCGTCCGGCGCGGGCGCTGAGCCTGCGGCGGCGCGCGAAGCCTTTCCAGTCGGATTCGGCAACGGCGCGATCGAGGAGGCGGGCGTAATCGCCGCTGTCATAGGTCGCCCCTGCCGCCGTCCGGAATGGAAACCGCGCCTTCGGGATCGCGTTGCGGCGGCGGAGCGCGATGCGGTCCCGGCCGGTGCCCCGCGCCGCTTCGTCGACCAGCCGCTCCACCAGCAGCGCGATGTCGGGACGGCCGGCGCCCCGATAGGGGCCGGTCGGCACCGTGTTGGTGACATGAAGCGTTGGCGCGAACGCCGCCACCGGGATGCCATAGACGCCGGTGAGGGTCTGCAGCGGATTGTGGACGTGGATGTGGGCGCCGACCGGCGTCACCCAGGCGCCGAGATCGCCGTCCAGCGTCACCGACAGGGACTGGAAGCGACCCGCGGCATCGATGGCAAGCCGTCCCGACAGCCGTGTTCCCCGGCCGTGATGCTCGCCGAGAAAGCCTTCGAGCCGTGTGCCTATCCAGCGCACCGGCTGCCCGACGCGCCGGGCGGCGAGCAGGACGGCGGCATATTCGGGATAGGCCGGGCCGCGCGCGCCGAAGCCACCGCCGACATCGACGGGATGGACCAGGACCTCTGTGGCGGGCGCGTCCATCGCGACGGCGAGATCGCGCCGCACCTCGGGGATGCCCTGGTGCGGCGCCCAAAGTTCATAGGCACCTGTCCCGGCGTTCCACCGGCCCACTGCCGAACGTGGCTCCATCGCGTTGGGGACCACGCGCGGCAGCGCAACGGTGAGTTCCACGACATGCGCTGCCCGCTCTTCCGCGGCGCGGCAGGCCGCCGGGTCGCCGAAGAGGCCGCGAAAGGCGATGTTGTCGCGATAGGCCTCGTGGATCGGCGCCTCGACCGCCTGGCCGGCGAGGGACCAGCCTGTCATCGCGGGCAACTCGTCGTAGCGCACGCGCACGAGCTCGGCGGCATCCTGGGCGATGGCGGCGGTCTCGGCGACGACCATGGCGATGATCTCGCCGACATGGCGCACCCGGTCCGACGCGAAGATCGGACGCGGCGGTGCGGCGAAGGCGCGCCCCTTGATGTCGGGATAGCGCAGGAAGGATGGGAAGCCCTTCACCCCATCGAAGTCGGCGGCGACAAGGACCGCGAGCACGCCGGGCAGCGCCTTGGCCTCCTCGGTCGCGACCTCGACCAGCCGGGCATGGGCGACGTCCGAGCGGACGAAGGCGGCATGGGCGGTCTCCGCGACGGCGAGATCGGCGGTGTAGCGGCCCTCACCCGTGAGGAAGCGCCTGCGGTCCCGACTCATCCGCCGATCCGGAACAGGCTCTTGGCGTTGTCAGCCTCGATGGCGCGGCGAGCGGCCGCGTCCAATCCCCTGCAAGTTTCAAGCAGGCCCACGGGATCGAGGTCGCCCATGTCGAACGGGTAATCCGAGCCGAGGAGCACCCGGTCCGCCCCCGCCAGCGAGACAAGGTTCTCGATGAGGTCGGCGCGGAAAACGCAGGTGTCGTACCAGAACCGCTTCAGATAGGCCGAGGGCGGATCGGCGGTGAGGCGGCGGAGTTCCGGGCGATGCTTCCAGGCATGGTCGAGGCGGCCGACATAGGAGGGCACATAGCCGCCGCCATGGCAGATCAGCACCTTGAGGTCGGGATGGCGGTCAAGGACGCCGCCGAAGACGAAGTGATGGAAGGCGATGGTCTCCTCCAGCGGCTGGCCGACCGTGTTGACCATGAAAAAGGGACCGAGCCGCTCGCCATGCGAGAAGCCGAGGGGATGGATGATGAGCGGCGTCTTTAGCCGGGCAAGCCGCGCCCAGAGCCCGTCGAAGGCGGGATCGGACAGCTCGCGCTCATTGACGCGCGTGTCGATCTGGAAGCCGCGCAGCCCCTTTTCCTCCGCCGCGCGCACCGCCTCCGCCTCGGCCCGCGCCGGATCGACCATGGGCAGCGTGGCTAGGCCGACGAAGCGGTCGGGTGCCTTCGCCACCAGCGCCGCGACGTGGTCGTTCTGCATGCGGCTGAGTTCGTCGCTGAGGGCGGGATCCGCCCAGTAGTGCTGCTGGCCCGGGGCCGGCGCGATCACCTGAATGTCGATGCGCATCTTCGCCATGTCGGCGAGGCGCCGCTCGACGACGTTGAACGGCTCGGCGAGGAGCTTGCCCTGCTCCATGTCGACCGCCTTGCTCTCCGGCGACATGTCCCTTTTGTAGGGGATCACCTTGGGGTCGTAGCGGCCGTTCACCAGGGCCTCGACCGGCGGGCAGAAGGTGTGCGTGTGGGCGTCGATGATCATGGGCGCGTTCCTGGAAGGGCGGCAGCTGCCGCCGGAGGATCAGGCGGAAACGGGAGGCTTGCGGGCGTGCCAGTCGGTCCGCGCCTGGAAGGCGTGGCCAGCGCCGAGCAGGAGCGGTTCGGTGAAAGGCCTGCCGACGAGCTGGAAGGCCACCGGTAGGCCACCGGCGAAGCCGCAGGGCGCTGCGAGGACCGGCAGGCCGAGATAGCTGATGCCGCGGGTGCAGTGGGTGACGCGGCCGATGGCGGCGGCGACGGAGGCCGCATCACCCTCCGTGGTTTCCGCGATCGAAGGCACCCGGTGACGCAGGACCGGCAGGTGCACGAGATCGGCCGGTCCCATGGCGGCGGCGAGCCATTCCATCGCCACGGTACGGCGCAGCATGAGCGCCTCGGCGTAACGGGTCGCCGGATAGAGCAGGCCCGGCTCGATGCGGGCGCGCACCTGGTCCGCATAGTCTCTCGGGCGGCTCGCGAGCCAGCGCCGGTGATAGGTCGCCGCCTCCACTGTCATCAGGACATGGAACAGGGCGTTGACGACGGCCATGTCGGGAACGGCCGTCTCGACGATGCGCGCGCCGGCATCGCGGAAGGCCGCGAGGCTCTCGTCTTGCGCCGCCAGCACGGCCGCGTCGCCCTCCTCGCGATAATAGGCGCGCGGCACGGCGATAGTGACGCCTTCGAGGCTGCCGGTCAGGCTGGATTCGTAGTCGAGGCGGGGCGCGCCGGCGGTGACGCCGTCGCGCGGGTCGAAGCCGGCGATCACCGTCATCATCCGGGCAGCGTCGCGGGCGGAGCGGGCCAGCGGACCGACGCAATCGAGGGACGGCGCAAGCGGCACGGTCCCGTGCAGGGGGACCAAGCCATGGGTCGGCTTGAGACCCGTCACGCCGCACATGGCGGCGGGATGGCGGATCGACCCCCGCCGGTGTCGGAGCCGAGCGCCGCGGGCACGAGGCGGGCCGCCACCGCCGCCGCCGAGCCGGACGAGGAGCCGCCTGGGCAATGGTCGAGGCTCCAGGGATTGCGCGCATGGCCGAGATGGCCGTTGAAGCCGGTCGGCGACAGGGCGAATTCCGCGAGGTGCAGGGCACCGATGTCGAGGGCGCCGGCGGCATCCAGCCGCTCGAGCACCACGGCGGTCTCGCTGGCGCGGTTCCCGGAGAGGATTTTCGAGCCGGCCTCGCAGAGGTCGCCGGCGCGGAAGAACAGGTCCTTGTGGGCGAGCGGGACGCCCGCCAGAGGACCTGCAGGCGTGCCGCTCCTGCGCCGCAGATCGGCAGCGCGGGCCTGTTCGCGGGCGCGGTCGGAATGGAGGCGAACCACTGCGTTGAGCTCGCGGCCGACGGTTTCGAGGCCTGCCAGCGCCGCTTCGGTCGCGGCCTCGGAGGTCACGGAGCCGTCGGCGATGGCATCGGCGAGGTCGCAAAGGCCGAGATCGAGGATCGCGCTCACGCCGCTCCTCCCCGCGCCTTGGCGGCGGCGGCCTGCTCGAGCCGGAAGCTCTGCAGGCTCCAGGGGCTGTCGCCGAGCCCGAGCCGGGTCAGCGCGGCGCCGCCGACGAGCGCATTCATATCCGCGACGAGGGCCGCATGGCTGGCAAGGCGCGCCGGTTCCACCGCCACGCCATTGCCCTCCGCCGCGAGGCGGGAGAGCGTGTCTTGAGCGGCCATCAGTGCACTCCCAGGAATTTCGTCAGGCGATCGGGATCGGCCTCGACTTCGGCGGCTCCGGTCTCGAAGACCATTCTGCCCGTCTCCAGCACGTAAACCCGGTCAGCAACCGCAAGGGCGCTGTAGAGGTTCTGCTCGACCAGCAGGATGCCGAGTCCGGCCCGCTTGAGTTCGAGGATGATTTCCTCGAGGTTCTGCACCATGACCGGCGCGAGGCCCTCGGACGGTTCGTCCATCAGGATCAGTTCGGGATCGATCATCAGCGCCCGGGCGACAGCGAGCATCTGGCGCTCGCCGCCGGAGAGCTGGTTGCCGCGGTGCTGACGCCGCTCGCCCAGGCGGGGAAAGAACTCGAAGGCCTTGGCGACCGTCCAGCCGCTCTTGACGTTTTCAGGCTTCAGCGTCGTCAGGTGCTCGGTGACGGTGAGCGACTGGAACAGGCGACGCCCCTGGGGGACGATGGCGATGCCGCGACGGGCGATCTGGTAGGACGGCAGCCCCAGGATCTCCTCGCCCTTCCACTTCACCGAGCCGCCGCGCACGTCCGGCGGCGTCAGGCCCATGATCGAGCGGATCAGCGTCGTCTTGCCCATGCCGTTGCGGCCGAGCAGCGCCACCGCCTCCTTCTCCCGCACGGTCAGCGAAGCGCCCTGGATGACGTGGGCGGAGCCGTAGAAGCTCTGGAGATCGGTGACCTCAAGCATGACGGCGGGCCTTCCCGAGATAGACGTCCTGCACGTCGGTGTTGCCGCGGATGTCGCCGGGGGCTGCTTCGACAAGGAGATGGCCGTTGTTCAGGACGGTGACCCAGTCGACGAGGCCGAGGACGAGATCCATGTCATGCTCGATGATGACCATGGTCAGGTCGCGCGGCAGCGACCGGATAATGTCGGCGACGATGACGCGCTCAGCCGGCGAAAGGCCGGCGGCGGGCTCGTCGAGGAGGAGGATCTTCGGGCGCGCCACCAGCGCCATGGCCATTTCGAGCTGCCGCTGTTCGCCGTAGGACAGTTCCTTCACCAGCGTATCGAGGCGGCCGGTGAGGCGCGACAGGCCGAGCGCCCGCTCCGCCTCATCATGGTCGGCGGAGGTGAGCTCGGGTCTGCCCAGCAAGGAGAATTTGGAGGGCGAGAGCCCGCGGATCGCAAGCCGCATGTTGTCCCGCACCGAGAGGTTCGGGAACAGGTTGGTGATCTGGAAGGTGCGGCTCATGCCCTTGGCGGCCCGCGCATGGATCGGGGTCCGCGTGACGTCCTCGCCCTCGAACAGAACCTTGCCGGAGGTGGCGTTGACCACGCCCGTCACGGCATTGAACAGGGTCGTCTTGCCGGCACCGTTGGGGCCGATGATTGCCCGCCGCTCGCCGCGGTCGATGGCGGTCGAGACGCCGTCGACGGCTTTCAGTGCGCCGAACTGGACGGTGACATTGTCGAGGATGAGCTGCTTGGTCACGGGGTCTTTGCCTGTACCGTGGACGGCGCCGGCGGGCGCGTCAGCACCCGCCGGTCCGGAGGGAGACCTCAGCGCTTGATGCCCTGGAAGGTGCGCGAATAGGGCGGCTGCTTCATGTACTCGGCCGGGTCGTAGGGCCCGAACTGCGAGTAGTTGGGGAAGGTCTCGATCGGCACGTTCCAGAACTTGCCGTCGGCGCCGCGCTGCACCTTGCGGATGTAGAGGTCGTAGACGGGGTTGCCGAAGCTGTCGAGCTTCACCGGACGGCCGAGCGGCGAGCCGGTCAGCTCGGTCTTCAGCACCGTCTGGAGGAGCAGCGCGCGGTCTTCGGCCTTGCCGCCGATGGTCTTCAGCGCCTCGGCCACCCACATGGCACCCGAATACATCGAGAAGCCGTAGAGCGAGGGCATCTTCTGGTACTTGGCGTTGTGCCGCTTGACGAAGTCGACGGTGACGGGATTGTCCGAGCCTTCCGCGAAATGGGCGCAGGAGACGATGCCGTCGACCTCGGCTCCCATGGTGCGGATGACCGACTGATCGGTCATGTTCATGGCGCCGAGGAGCGGGATGCGGCCCTTGAGGCCGAAGTTATTGTATTGCTGCATGAAGCGCGTGGCATCGGCGCCGGTCTCCATGGCGAAGATCGCGTCGGCGCCGGCATTGGCGAGCTGGCCGAGATAGGGGCTGAAATCGGCGGTGTTCAGCGGGTGCCAGAACTGGCCGACGATCTGCCCGCCGCCTTCGGTGAAGCGCTGGGCGAAGCCGCCGCACTGTTCGTGACCGAAGGTGTAGTCCTGGCTGACGGTGGCGATCTTCTTGTAACCCTGCTTCAGCGCCCAGTCGGCCAGCGGCCGGGTGGTCTGGCTCGCCGTGTAGCCGGCGACGCGGATCACGTTCGGGATGCGCTGGCGCTGGGTCAGGTCATCGGCGGCGATGATCGGGATGAAGTAGGGCGTGCCGGTGCCCTTCACATAGTTAGCGACGGCAAGGCCCGTATTGGCGAGCAGGTTGCCGAAGAGCATGTTCACGTTGCCCTGCTCGACGAGGCGGCGGGCCTTCTGCAGCGAGACGTCCGGGTTCGAGCCATCGTCTTCGACGACCACCTCGATCTTGCGGCCGCCGGCCTCGAAGCCACGCTCCTCCCAGAACATGTTGAAGCCGTCGACCATCTCGCGGCCGCCGGCGGCGACCACGCCCGTCAGCGGGGCGAGCAGGCCGATGCGGATGGGCCCGGACTGGGCGCGAGCGAGATAGGGCGCGGGAAGCGTGCCCGATGCACCGGCGGCCAGCGTCAGCGCCGTTGTCGTCAAGAAGCGTCTGCGATCCATGTTGAACCTCCAGCCAAACCAGGCGCCGTTCTCGGCGACCTCGCCACACACCATGCGCCGGGACGGCGCCTTCACCCTCTTCGCCGGTCGAAGATCATGCGGATGCGTCCGACGATCCCTTCCGGCGCGAAGACCATGATCAGCACGAACATGAGCCCCAGCACCGAGAGCCAGCGCTCGGTGTAGGAGCTCACGAAATTCTCAAGCGAGATGATCGCCGCCGCCCCGACGAAGGAGCCGAACAGCGTTCCAATGCCGCCGGTGATCGCCATGAGCAGGCCGGCGACCGACTGGGTCAGCGCCACCGTCGACGGGCTGACGAAGCTGTTGAACATCGCGTAGATGGCGCCCGCGACCCCGGCGAAGAAGCCGGAAACGGTGAAGGCGACGAAGAGGTGCAGCGGCACATTGTAGCCGAGGCTGCGCATGCGGCTCTCGGAATCCTTGATGCCGCGGAGCGTCAGGCCGAAGGGCGAATTGACGAAGCGCCACATCACGAAGGTGACGACCGCGACGGCTGAGAGCACCAGGTAGTAGAACGCGGTGTGCGAGGCGAGGAAGGCCGGGCGCGCGGCACCCCTCAGACCGTTCTCGCCGCCGGTGACGCTCGTCCAGCGCAGGCAAACGCCCCAGACGATCATGCCGAGGGCCAGCGTCAGCAGCAGGAAGTAGACGCCGGAGGTGCGGATCGCCAAGAGCGCGAAGATGGCGGCGACGGTGGTTGCGGCGGCGATGCCGACCAGCATGCCTGTCCAGGGAGAGCCGCCGAGCGTGGTCGCCCAGTAGATGGTGACATAGGTCGCCGTGCCGAAGATGGCACCGTGGCCGAGCGGCGTGCGGCCCGTATAGCCCGCCAGGATGTCGATCGACATGGCGAGGACGGCGAAGATCAGCACCTGAGTCGCGATGCTCACGTAATAGTTCGGCAGAAGGTGCGGCAGGACCGCGAAGGCCATCGCCACGAGTGTCATGGCCACGAGCCGCTTCGGCGTCAGCGCCACGACGGACGGCGCGCCGCCAGCGGCGGCAGGGCTGGCGAGTGCGAGGTGGTCGCTCATGCGGCCCTCCCGAACAGTCCGAGGGGCCGGAAGGCGAGGATCAGGGCCATGGGGCCGAAGATGACGAAATAGGCAAGTTCGGGGAACATGACCTGGCCGAAGGAATTGAGAAGGCCGACCATCAGTGCGCCGACGGCAGCGCCGACCAGCGAGCCGCGTCCGCCGATGATGACGACGGCGAGGGAGAAGACGAGGATCTCGGCGTCGGCGCTCGGATAGAGGGTCAGGAAGGCGCCGCCGACGGTGCCGCCGAGACCGGCCAGTGCCGCCCCGAGCATGAAGGTGACCATGAAGACGAGGCGGATGTTCACGCCCATGGCCGCGACCGTCTCGGCATCGTCGACGCCCGCCCGGATCAGCGCGCCGAGGCGCGTCCGGTTGAGGAGGAGCCAGAGCAGGATGAAGGTCACCAGGCCGAGGACAAGCACGAAGAGGCGATATTTCGGGTAGAAGACGCCGCCGAGATTGACCGCGCCGCGCAGGAATTCGGGGACGGGGACGGTGAAGGTGTCGCCGCCCCAGATGACCAGCGCCATGTCGTTGAGGATGAAGGCGACGCCGAGCGTCAGCAGCACCTGGCGCAGTTCGTAACCCCGGACGAAGCGCAGGAGCCCCTGGTCGAGGACGAAGCCGATGATCGCGATGACGATCATGGCGCCGAGAATGCCGGCGGCGAAATTGCCGGTGAAGCTCGCAACCGCATAGCCGACGTAGCCGCCGAACAGGTAGAGCGCCCCGTGGGCGAGGTTCACGATGCGCAGGAGCCCGAAGATCAGCGTGAACCCGGAGGCGACGATGAACAGGAGGCCTGCGAAGGTGAGACCGTTCAGCAGCTGGAAGGCGTTCAGTCCGGCCATCAGCGCGCTCCGGAGGCCGCTTCCGGCCTTTGGCTGACGTACCAGTCGTAGATCTCTTCGCCGCTCATGTAGGCGACGCCGTCATGGCGCGAGATGTGCTCGAAGATGCGCGCGAAGTGCTTCAGCCGGTGCGGCGCGCCCATGATGTAGGGATGGACGACGAGCGCCATGACCCGGGCGGAGTCCTCGGCATCGGCATAGAGCTGGTCGAACTGGTCGATGGCGCGGTCGTAGTATTCGGACGCCTTGTGATGCTGGATCAGCATCATGGCAACGTCGTTGCATTCCTGCGTATAGGGCACGTTGACGATGGTGCCGCCGCGGGTGTTCAGCACCACCGGCTGGTCGTCCAGCACCCAGTCGCAGACATAGTCGTAGCCGGCCTCCTGCAAGAGGTCCGGCGTCTCCCAGGTTTCGGTCAGGCCAGGCCCCAGCCAGCCGCGCGGGCGCTTGCCGGTATAGGCGACGATGGCATCGGTGGTCTTGGCGATGTCCTCGCGCTCGTCTGGCACCTTCTGCATGTTCTTCTGGGTGTAGCCGTGGCCCATGAACTCCCAGCCGCGCTCCTTGGCGGCGGCCGCGATCGGCTCGTAGGCGCCGATGGCCGAACCGTTGATGGCGAGGACGGCGGGCAGCGAATAGTGATCGATGACCTTCAGCATCCGCCAGAAGCCGACGCGGTTGCCGTATTCGTGCCATGCCCAGTTCGGAATGTCCGGCATGGGCGCGCCGCCGGCGGGCGGTGTCAGCACGGTCCGCGGCATCGTCTCCTTCGGGTTCCATTCCTCGACATTGACGATGAGCCAGACGGCGAGGCGCTTGCCACCGGGAAGCGTCAGCTTCGGGCGCTGGGAGATGGCGGAATAGGCGATGCGTTCGGTCGGCAGCATGTCAGGCCTCCGCTTCGACGACGGCGATGGTGATCTCGCCGAGCCCGGCGATGGCGCCAGTCATCCTGTCGCCTGGACCCACGGGTCCCACACCGGCCGGCGTGCCACTCATGATGATGTCGCCGGCCTCGAGGGCGTAGTCCTGCGAGAGCTTCGCCACGATCTCCGGCACGTTCCAGATCATCTGGGAGAGGTCGCCGCGCTGGCGCTCGACGCCGTTGACACTGAGGCTGATGGCTCCCGACAGGCGATGGCCGGTGGTGGCGGCGGGGTGAACCGGTCCGCAGGGAGCGGAGCGGTCGAAGGCCTTGCCGGCTTCCCAGGGCAGCATGCGCTTGCGCATGTCGACCTGCCGGTCGCGTCGGGTGAGGTCGATGCCAATGGCATAGCCATAGACATGGTCCAGCGCCTGGGCTTCCGGGATGGAGCGCCCTCCCCGTCCCATGGCGATCACCAGCTCGATCTCGTGCTGGAAATCCGCGGTGCCGACCGGATAGGGAAGGCTCGCGCCCGAGGGCACGATGGCATCCCGCGGCTTCTGGAAGAAGAAGGGCGGGTCGCGCTCGTCGCCCTCCTTCATCTCGCGGATGTGCTCGACGTAGTTTCGGCCGACGCAATAGATGCGCCGCACCGGAAACAGACCCGCGCCTCCTGCGACCGGCAGGGCGACGACCGGCGGTGGTGCAACGACATAAGTGGAGGCGGGTTCGGTCATGGCGCCTCAGGCTCCCACCTTGGCGGTCTGGTACCAGTCGTAGATCTCCTCGCCGTTCCACATGACGACGTCGCCGAGCGAGCGAGCGTAGTCGTAGACCTCCTCGAGATAGCGGATGCGGTGCGGCTGGCCGGAAATGTAGGGGTGGATGGCCACCGCCATGATCTTGGCGCGCTCGGCGCCCTCGGCGTGGAGGCGGTCGAGGCTGTCGATGCAGCGCTTCGCCCAGTAGGGGCTCTCGTGGTGCTGCACGATCATGGTCGGGATGTCGTTGAGCTCGACCGTGTAGGGCAGCGTCGTCAGCGGGCCCTTGGCCGTCTGGATGACCGAGGGCTCGTCGTCCCAGACCCAGTCGCCGATGTATTTGACGCCGGCCTCGGCCAGCAGCTCCGGGGTCTCGTAGGTCTGCGTGAGGCCGGGTCCGAGCCAGCCGATGGGCCGCTTGCCGGTGAACTTCTCGATGACGTCCATCGAGCGATGGATCATGCCGCGCTGATCCTCGATCTTGTGGATCGGCATCTGCTCATAGGCATGGCCCATGAACTCCCAGCCGGCATCACGCGCTTCCGCCGCGACCCGCTCGTAGTCCTCGCAGACGCGGGCGTTGATCGACAGGGTCGGACGGATGCCGAGACGGCGGTAGAGGTCGAAGAAGCGCCAGACGCCGACGCGCATGCCGTATTCGTGCCAGCTCCAGTTCGGCACGTCGGGCAGCAGCACCTGGCCGGTGGGCGCCGGGATGACCTGGCGGGCCATTGGCCTCGAAATGTCCCAGACCTCGAGATTGACGATGGTCCAGAGTACCACGCGCGCCTTGCCCGGCAGCTTCAGCGGCGGGCGGTCGACGATGGCGGAAAAGGGCGCGCGGTCGCGGGGAAGGGTCATCGGATTGGTACCTCAGCGGTAGGTGACGGACCAGTCTTCATTGATGGTCGAGCCGGCCTGACGAAGAATGACGGACATCGGGCAGCGCGAAGTCAGCTGGCGGCGGATCTCGGCCATGTCGGCCTCCGTGCCGCCGGTCGTCGCCTTGATCTTGAGGTCGATGGTCGGGAACGGCACCGGCACATCGGCCTCCTGATCGATGCCGCGGTGGTCGAGCATGCCGATCACCTCGATGCCGTCGATCTTCAGGTCGACACCGAGTTCATGCGCGATCCGCCGCGAGATCACATTGGTGCAGCCGACCAGCGCTCCGAGCATCGTCTCCAGCGGCGTCGGACCGACATCGGTGCCGTGCCGGTAGGGCGGTTCGTCGATGACGAAGGAATGGCCGCGCACGCGCACTTCCGTCAGCGACATGGTGGGGCAGCGGCCTTCCAGCGCGACGCGGATCAGCGGTTTCTGGGTGACCTTCACGAAATCGCCCTCCTAAGCTCGGCTAGCGATGGGGCGAGGAGGCCCTCAAGGCTGGTGTAAAAGAATCCGGCACCCTTGCGGCGCCAGTCGGCGATGGTCGCGGCCGTCACCGGCAGGCCGAAGGGCTTGCCAAGGGCGACGAGCGCGCCGGCGCAGGCATCCACCGCCTGCTTCAGCTCCGGGCGCGACGTGTCGCCAAGGAACCCCATGGAATGGGCAAGATCGTTGGGCCCGATGAGGACGAGGTCGATGCCCGGCGCGGTGGCAATGGCGTCGAGGACGGCGATGCCGCCGACGCTCTCGATCTGTGCGATGAGCAGGAGATCCTTTTCCCGCCCCTTCGTCGCCGCCCGGGCGGTGGCGACCAGCATGGCGCATTCGGCGGCGCTCTCGACCTGCGGCAGGACGAGACCGTCGATGCCGCAGTCGAGATAGCGGGTGAGGATCGCGGGATCGCGGCTCTCCGATCGGACGATGGCCGAGATCCCACCGGCCTGCGCCGCGCGCGCCATGGCCGGCACTGCATCGACCGAGATGGCAGTCCGCTCGCAGTCGATGAACAGGCAATCGGCACCGAGGCGTGCCAGCATGTCCGCCGCCGGCACGCTGACGCCGCCGGGATTGACGGCGATCACCGTGCCCCCTGCCTTCAGCCGTGCCTTGGCATGGTTGTTCACGCGGCGGCTCCCTTGGGCGCAGCGAGAACGCCGAGGCCCATCACCGCGTCGGTATCCATGACGAAGCCGAAGGCGGTGCGGATACAGGCGAGCCCCGCCTGGTGCAGTTCAGGCCCGTCCATGGTCTCCACGCAGTCCTCGACGACGATGACAGCGTAGTCGCGGACATTGGCGGCGGTGGTCGTCGCCAGCACGCAGGAATTGGTGTTCACACCGGTGATCAGCAGCGTGTTGATGCCGTGGCTGCGCAGCAGGAAGTCGAGGTCGGTGCCGAGGAAGCAGTCGTAGCGCTTCTTGGTGTCCACCACCCAGTCGCGGGGGTCCCGGAGTTCGGGGATGACGGTGCAGCCCGGCCCACCGAGGATGTTGTGCCGCATGACGTTCTTGCGTGGATTGCCCGGATCCTCGGCGCGAGTGCGCCAGAAGGCATTGGCACGGATCTCGGCCTCGTCGCGATAGCCGGTGATCTGGTGGATCACCGGAATGCCGTTCTCCCGGCACCAGCCGAACAAGCGGCGGTTGGCAGCGATGACATTCTTCGCAACCTCAGGCGTGGTCGGCATGGTCGCCACCTCCATGTCGAGATGGCCGCGGTGCAGGTCGATGGCGATGACGGCCGCCTTGGGGTGATCGACGCCGAGATTCATGGGGTCAGCTCCTCGGGGGACAATCAGATCAGTGGATTCCAGCCGGTCTTCAGCAGAGCCCGCTGGTCGATGCCGAAAACATCCGCCAGCCAGTCGGCGAGGAGTTCCTGACCGATGGTCGGGTTGTCGTGCTGGCAATGCTCGGCGCCGGTCTCCTCGGGATCGACAACCCGGAAAGTAACGTTCACGCCCTTGCTCTTGGCGTATTCGTAGGCCTTGGTCGCGCCGGTCACGGTGAGCACGTCATAGCCACCGTGGAGAATGAGATAGGGGCACTTCATGTGGTCGAGGTGGCCGTTCAGGGTGAAGGCCTTCGCCTTCTCCATGGCCTCCTTCATCGTCGGCTTGCCGAAGACCCACTTGATATGCATGGCGAGGCCGAAATCCTCGCCCTTGTCGCCCCACATCTCGTGGACGTCCCAGATGGCGCCGTGGGAGATGGCGGCGGCCAGGCGATGCTCGTAGCAGCCCGCCCGCGCGGCGTAGTAGCCGCCGAGCGAAGAGCCGCAGACGGCGATGCGCTTTGGATCGACGTCGGAGCGCGTCTCCAGCCAGTCGATGCAATTGCCGATGGCGACTTCCGTGTCGACGCGGTTGACGACGCCGTGGCGGCGCAGCGTGCCCCCCTGCCCCGGTCCGTCGATCATCAGCACGGAAATGCCACGCTGCAGGCAGCCGTGGGCCTGCATGAACCACATCTCGTCCTTGATGGAGTCCAGCCCGCCCATACAGATCAGCACCGGGAGCTTGTCCCCCGGGAACGGTGCGCGGACGAAATAGGCGCAGATCGGCTTGCCATCCTCATAAGGGATGTCGACGACCTCACCCGGGGGGTTGAGATAGCGGATGAACTTGGTGGAGCAGGCCTCCATGGCCTCGAAGGCCGGCAGGCGTCGCGGGTCCGTCGGCTCGAGGTGGAACTCCGCCTGGCGGTAATAATCCGCCGCTCGCAGGAAGCAGTTCATCGCGGTGCGGATGTGGCCGTCGGCTTCCGCCTTTAGGCCACGCTGCCAATTCCGGTCACCGATCCGCTTCCACTCGGCGTGCCAGCTTTCGAGGTCGCCGGGGATCATCCGCGAGGCGGCCTGGAACACCTCGGAGACCGTACCGCCACCCTCCTGCGTCTCGCCGAGCCCGCGGCGGAACTGGTAGGCGAGCCAGGGATGCTCAGGCCAGTGGTGCCAGCCATAGGGCTCGTAGTGAGGAAGCCGGTTGTCGGTGATCTGTTCGATCGCGTTGTCCGGAAGGGCGTCCATGCATCACCTCCCCGTCAGGCCGTGACCTGCGGCATTTCCTGTCGCTATGGGGCGATGATTGGATACAAAAATTCTCTCGTCAATCTGAAATGTATACATTCTTGCACAATGAATCAGCGCGATCTGCCTCATCGGCGGGCGCTTGACCGTCAGAACAGATTTTTTGCGCACAATCTGCGGCAGATCGGATGCGTGGCCACTTGCGCGACCAGAAATTCCATACAAAATGCAAAACAGGCGATTTGCCGCAGCCGGCGGACGGTTTGATGGACGACACCCCCCACTCCAATCAGGACGAAAGCCTCGCCCCAAGCAGGACGCGGTCCCTGTCGGTGGCCGACCGGATCCGCTCTGCCATTCTGTCCGGTGACTTCGCCCCTGGAGAGAAGCTGCGCGAGGTGCACCTGAGCGAGACCCTTGGTGTCTCTCGCACCCCCATCCGGTCAGCGCTTCAGGCGCTTGCCGCCGAGGGGCTTCTCGATTACGCGCCGAACCGCGGCTATGCGGTTCGCAGCTTCCAGACAGCGGAAATCGTCGACGCCTACGAGATCCGCGCCATGATGGAGGCCCTTGCGGCGCGCTTTGCGGCCGAACGCGGCCTCGGTGACACAGAGCGGGCGACCATTGAAACGGCGCTCGCCGAGGGCGACAGGCTACTGGCCAAGGGCAGCCTTGTGGACGAGGATCGCGTCACCTATGGCGCGATCAACTTCGCGTTCCATGACGCCATCCACGCGGCGGCGCGCTGCAGGATGCTCGGCGAGATGATCCGCCTCTGCCAGAGCGTGGCGCCATCCTCCCATCGCAATATCGTCGCGTTCGAGTTCGACGATGTGCGCCGCCGCCACGACGACCACCACCGGATCTACGATGCTATCCTCGCGCGCGACAGTTATCGCGCCGAGATACTGATGCGCGAACACGTCGCGAGCGTCCGCTCGTCGCTGGTCCGCTCGATGCTAAAGCGCAGTACGCTGGTGGCACAACCTGTCTCGCCGGCTCCAGATTTGGGCGAGCGCATTCCGGTAGCGAGTTAGTACCGCTGTCTCTGAAGGGACAGCTACCTGATGACGGCCGTCGGTTCACTGAATGTCCGCTTTGGGTTCCAGCTTACGCTTCAGCTTTTGCGGCGCGAAGCTGCTGCGCGGTGGTATGGTCTCGACCGGATGCGGCATCCTTTGGAGGGTATGCATCCGGCGAAGGCCGCCTTGCGCTGAGTGACGCAAATCGTTGAGCACTGTGAGTATGGACAGCCATACTGACAGTGTCTTGAGCCGCCTCGACATGGTGGAGACTGGGCGCCGTCGCCGCTGGAGCGAGGGCGAGAAGGAGCGGATCGTGCTGGAGAGCATGGCCGGTCCGCGCCAGATCTCCGCGACGGCGCGGCGGCATGGGATCGCGCGCTCGCAATTGCTGGCTTGGCGGCGGGCGCTGTTCGTCGAGCCCAGTGCTGCACCTGCAGGCTTTGTCCCGATGATTGTGACGTCCGAGACTGACCGGCGTGAGGACGCCCGGATGATGGGCGCGGGAGCGCCGTCGGCCTTGGCGGTCGCCGCGCCGACGCCGGGGCGGATCGAGATCGTGCTGCGCGGCGGTCGGCGCATCATAGTCGAGGGCGCGGTGGATGCCGATACGGTGTTGACCCTCGCACGCGGCCTTGAGGCGCTCAGGTGATCCCGGTTCCGGTCGGCGTGAAGGTGTGGCTGGCGACCGGCCACACGGACATGCGGAAGGGGTTCGCCTCCCTGGCGCTGGTGGCACAGGAGGTCTTGAAGCGTGATCCGCTGGGCGGCCACATCTTCTGCTTCCGCGGGCGTCGCGGCGATCTGTTGAAGGTGATCTGGCACGACGGGCAGGCGGCGAGCCTTTACGTGCGTCGCTTGGAGAAGGGTCGCTTCCTGTGGCCGTCGCCGGCCGACGGCGTCCTCGCGATCACGCCCGCTCAGATGGGCTACCTGCTCTCCGGCATCGACTGGCGCAATCCGGTGGAGTGAGGTGGTCCCCCGAACCCGGACAGTCAGCTAAGCTTGGTTCGCCCTGACGAGAGGACGAACCCGATGATGGGGAAGAGGAAGCGGTATTCCGCAGAGTTCAAGGCCAAGGTGGCGCTCGACGCGATCCGCGGTGAACAGACGATCGCGCAGCTGGCAGCCAAACACGGCATCCACCAGACGATGATCAACGCCTGGAAGAAACAGGCGATCGAGGGCATGTCCGGCGTCTTCTCCGGCAAGGCGGAGGCTGCCGAAGCGATGCGCGAGGGCGAGATCGGCCAGCTTCACGCCAAGATCGGGCAGTTGGTCGTGGAGCGGGATTTTTTGCGACGAGCCTCCGGTCGATGAACGTCGGTCGGAGGCGCGAGATGATCGAGCCCAACCACCCGACGCTGCCTATCACGCGCCAGTGTGCGTTGATCGGAATCAGCCGGTCGGCTTTCTATGGCGGCCCTCGCCTCGAGAGCGCCGAGAACCTGGCGCTGATGAGGGTTGTCGACCAGCAGTTCATGGAGACGCCGTGGTACGGTTCACGGCAGATGACCATGCTGCCACATGATTGCAGTTGGTATGATGAGCCGAGCCTCCGCAGTTCCCACTCGACTCCGCGGTGGTACGCCGCTGGGCCCGCCAAGACGATCGGGGATGCCCAAACGCGAAACCTGCGGTCGCCCCCCAAACCCTGGTCTAGCGTCCCTTGAAGGCGCACGAGTACCAACATGCGCTTGCTACGAATGCAGCTACGCGAAACAGATTTACGTTTCGAAGCGCTTGTACCGGCAGATGAAGATAGGAGTAACTATACCCCACGGTTGATATAGCCAATTTACGAATTCTCTCACCGCAGACCGCGAAAATGCCGGTGTGGAGGACGGGATACTTCTATGTCTGTTTGGACCGCAGAGCATTGGGACCGTGAGCTATCTCGCTCCATGGCATCTATCCAACGCGCCCCCCCGCCGGGGCCGAAGCTCGAACGGTATTGGCCCGCCGCAGAATTATGGCGAGACAAACAGGCTTGGTGCGTCGTTGAGTGCAGTTCTGAGATCCAACGGTTTTTCCCGGGCGTGGACCTCGCACCGTTGGCAGCAAGATCCAGAAGCATCAAGCGCGGCCGGCAGGGGAGAATGCGGAGTTGGAAGGCCGGCAGTATCGTGCGCCTGTCCTCAGGTCTAGAGCTCGATCACGCGTGGGACTGTGAACTCGATAGCGGCGTGTCGCAGTTCTTCGTTCAACCCCTTCGCATGCAGTATGTTTTCCAAGGAAAATCTCGAGCTTACCGCCCGGACGCGTTGGTCGTGACGGCGGATGGGCTTGAGATACGGGAAGTTAAGCATGAAGAGGACGCTTCACTTCCGGAAAACACAAAGCGCTGGCCGATCATCGCCGAGCTGCTGAATGCCGCTGGTATCTCATTTCGCGTGGTAACGGACCAGACGATCCGGGCGCCAACCCGCAAGGGGAATGTTGAGTACATTCGCGCGAGACGCCGTTGTGGAGTCGCTCCTGAGCATATCGTCGCGGCATTAAGCGATCGCACGAGACATTCCGTGGGCCAGTCCATTTCTCAAGTGCTGTCATCTACAAACGGACTATCAGTTCACGAGCTATGCGCCGCAATCAGATGGGGACTGCTGGCAGTCGATCTCGATGTCGCTCCGATAAACGACCTCACGATTGTCCACCCAGGCCCCCTCCATACAAGGACTGACGCTCCATGAAGCGCTTCAGGTTGAATGAAGGGACCGTAATTGAAATGGAAGGGAAGCCGTTTGAGCTTCGCGGACCATATAGCGTCGATTCCGTACCGACCTATCAGCTCATCGACAGGGGCGATCCCGACGCTGCCGCCGGACCGCCGGTCTTGCACATGCGGACCCTGTCGTCGCTTGAAGAAAGCTACGAACGACGCCAGCTCCGACTTCTTCCAACCTTGGATGCCGTCCGGGAGCCCAGCGAGGAGCACCTGCTGCTGGAGCTACCTGCAACGGAGCGTGCCACCGTCCTGTTCTGGAAACATCTTATTCGCCAGGTCGATACAGCCTCAGATCGCCGAACCACAGCGGCGGCCGGACAACGCTCGCAGCTTGCGTTGCTGCTCGCGAAGCTCGGCAACCAACTCGGAGAGAAGTATTTCGGAAAGCCCAAAGCAGTGCCTATTTCAACATACTATCGGCAGCGAGCAAAGTATCTGAGCCAAGGCAGTTTCAGCAGCCTGCGATCTCGCCACCACCGCAAGGGGAACCGGCAACAGCTTCGACCCGAAACGAGGACGCTGATCGAGGAGGTGATCGCAGAAGAAATTGCTAGGGCGAAGCGGGCCTACAAGAAAGGCGAGGTCCGCAAGTTCACGATATTTACAGTCACAAGCGAGGTGCTGCGTCGACTCTTATCGAAATTTAAGTGCTCGGAGGAAGACGTGCGGGTGCGCGGGGAATTTCCCTCTCAGACCACCTTCTATAATATTCTCAATAGCTTCCCGGCGTACGACATAGCTCTATTGCGTTATGGTCGCGCCCATGCGGACCACAAGTTCCGTGCGGTCTATGGCGGCAGTTCGCCATCCTATCCACTCGAGGAGGCGCAATACGACGAAACCCAGCTGGATCTTTATTGCGTCGATGACGCCTACGGATATCCGTTGGGCCGCCCGTGGCTATCCTGGTTTATAGATGGAGACACTTCGGCCCCCCTCGGCTTTCACCTGGGCTTCGAGCCCGCATCAGACGCCGTGTTCGCCGCTACCATTCGTCATTGCCTCACTCCCAAAAACTATATCAAGGATCGATGGCCTCATTTGCGCGACTACAACATCTATGGTGTGCCTGCCCGCCTGACCTTCGACAACTCGATGTCAGCACACAGCACCACGATCGAGCAGATCTGCGACGAGCTTGATATTGATTGGACCTATGCCCCCCGGCGTCATCCTTGGCTAAAGGCACAAGTAGAAGCGTCGTTCAAGCAGCTCAACAGCCATCTCCTGTCGCAAACGCCAGGATACGTCCTCAAAAAGGAGATCCATTCGAGCGACTATGATGCCGCAAAGAACGCCTGTATCTCCTTCAGTACATTATACTATCTCATACATGCATGGATGGCTAACTACTTCATCGATCGCAACCACTGGATGGGCGGAGCATCGCCTCGCCAAAAATGGACCGAAGGATGCAAGGCAGTCCCACCTCAGGTGTTTTGGTCGCTGGACCAGTTAGACAGGATCTGCTCCGTGCGGCGCCGCTGTATCGTAGACCACAGGGGCGTCTTTTATAAGCGTATTACATATAACTCTCTTGAGTTACACCGCGAGCGATACCGCTTGGGAGAGAAATTTGCATCTACGATAGCAATTTGCCCAGACGATGTCAGCGTCGCCTACGTCCATCTACCTGAGAAGCGTTGGATAAAGGTGACATCCGACAATAAGGCTTTGGCCGGTTTGAGCCTGCATCAGTACATGTTGATGCGCGTTGAAGCCAATAAGGCCAAGGAGACATTTTTCGATGTTGCAGTCCGGCGCAAAAAACTAGGCGACGAGATCCTTGCAGCAATCCGATCGGGTGGCGAAGGTGGGGACCATCTGCGGGACCTTCGCAGAATCCTAGGTATTTCGTCGCGCTTGGATACTATTTCAAATCCGCCGCTGGCGCCGGATGACGAGTTCATATCAGAGCCAATTGAACAGATTGAGCGCAAACCGATAAAACAATCATCACGATCCATGGAGATTAGAGACATTGGCTCATTCGATTGAACTTAATCACAACCACTTCAAAAAGGTTGCCGCTGAACTGCTCTTTGCCCTCGGAGATACATGCACGTCAGGAGAGCGCCGCGGTCGCATTTTGGTAGGGGCATCCGGCGTGGGCAAGACGCGCATTTGCGAGTATCTGATCAGTAAGTTCCCACGCGTGGATAACGGACGACGCGTTGACATAAATGGGAGTGCTGCTGTCGTTGATTACGTCCCCGTCGTTTACGCAACGCTGGACATTGAGGCTCGTCCAACGAGCTTCCTTCAGGGCCTTGCTGAGGCGGTCGGCACGAAAACACCACGCCGTAGACTCAAGGACCATGTCATCAACACGCTAATTTGGTGCGGGACGAAATGGATTATCCTCGACGAAGCGCAGCGTCTGCTTAAGGTAGGCGGTCGGTCGTACCGCCCCGGATTGGTGGAAACCATCAAAGACATTCACGATAAGACTGGCGCCTGCTTCCTGCTTGTCGGCAACCCTGCCGCCGAGCGAGTGCTTGAACGAGACGGTCAGATCCGCCGCAGATTTGACGATGTAATTTACCTGCCGGCCTACGACTGGACTGACCAAGTGCAGGCGGGTGAGTTTTGCAGCGTCTGCAAGAGCCTGTGGAGGGCGATGGGTATACCCGTCGATCCCCTGTTGGAAGAGAATATTGTGCTGTTTTGCGAGCGCCTTTATTTTGTCTCTACCGGAATTATCGGAGAGCTTATCAAGCTATTGTCCAAGGCAGAAGAAATCCGGATATTTGAGGAGAAGCCGATTATTGATGCAAAAGTATTTTATCAAGCTGTGAATACAGGTTTCGCGCTTCATAAACGCGAGTTTTCCGACAAAGCTTCTCTGAAAGAGAAACACGCAGCCAATCCATTCGCTTCAGACTGGCAACCAAGAAAACCAACGCCGTACAAGCCCGATTGGATGGGATGAACCGAGACATGCTGGTTCATCTGACGCCTCGTCCTTCAGAGTTCCTAGCGGCTTATCTCCTTCGCGTGGCCCATGCGAACGGATATCAGGGACTCAACTCTCTCCGCCTGGCGCTGGGGTTGCATCGGAAGCTTATGTCCTCCCGGGTTGAGCTTTCGACCCTGTCCCATCTCTGGTCTGATGCTTCGACGGACTGGGGTTTTCAATCCGCATGGTGGGATGGCTACCAACGCGGTCGGTTGCCGGTTGGAGGCAGCGGCCTGCCCGTTCGATACTGGTCCGTTAAGCGACCTCGCATCTGCCCTGCTTGCATCGCAGACGGACATGACCTGAACCCATGCTGGGACATCCACGGCGTCGCGTGTTGTCCCGTTCATCAGGTATGGCTTGTTACGCACTGCGAATGCGGTCTGGCCGTGTCATGGTGGAGAGGCGGCCCCTCCATGTGCAATTGTGGGCGCTCCTACCAGAGCTCCGGGGACACTCCATCGGCAGCGAACCTCGCGCTCTCGACCAATATCCTCGCACTGACCAAAGCCTCGCTGGATCATCTCAGTCCGGTGGACGATCTGGCAGCTTACTGTAGGCTCATTTGGTTCGTGGACACGTGGTCGGCGAGCAGGAGGCGCAAATCTGATGAGGGCGTCGGTCAGCGGATCAGAGAGCCCCTGCGAAGGTCCGAGATCGCAGCCGACGCGCTTTTTTCGTGGCCCACGGGGTTTGAGACATGGCTCGGTTCCATGCGCGCTCATGACGCCGCCAATCTGAGCGAGGCGTTCGGTTCGCTTTTCCCCGCAATGAGAAGGCACTTCTCATCGGCGGCATATCACTCCGTATGGCAAGCCGTGCGGAACGTTATCGGTTCATGCCCCGAGCAGTTTCTCCTTCAACGCCGGTCGAAGATGCTTGCGCAAGGCAAGTCCGCTTGGACAAAGGGAGCATCCGCCTCGGCGACGCTAGGGATTTCTCAGGCTTCGCTCCGACGGCTCGTTGGTCGCTTGCATATGGATGGCGTGGTCCAAGGCTCAACCGGCCGAAAGCGAACAACGGTCCGGACAGACTCCTTGCGGGGGGCAGAGTTGGAACGAGAGACACGGTTGGATGCCAGCGCAGCCTCACGGTCGCTTGGATTATCCATGTATCAGCTCGAGCAGCTGCGAAAGGGCGGACTCATCCTGCCGGTTCGGTGGGAGGGTAAGAAGCATTGGTACAGGCCAAAGGACATCGGCAATCTCGTCTTCCGACTGTCCCAAGTGTCAATGACGGTCTCTAGGGCTGACGCCCAGGCGCTGCCGACGCTGCAAACTCGGGGCCGAGGTTCGCTGCTGAGGGTGCTGCAGGCCGCGCTCTGTCAGCGCGTGACACTCTTCAGGACTACCTCCGGGCCTGCGGTGTCGCTGCACGACTTTGGCATGATACCGATCGCAGGATTGATCGACGACAACAATGGCACCGGCGTCTCGGTCAGAGAGGCTGCTCGACGGATAGGAATGCAGCCACGGGTCATTCCAGTGCTTCTTGCTTCAAACTGTATCAAGCCGTCGAACCGAGAGCGATTTTCAGTCTGTGCTGCTTCACTCGCTATCTTCACGAACACCTATTGCACAATCAGATCGTTCGCCCGTGAACGCGGCTCGAGTTCCGCCGGCATCCAGCGGCGGCTGGTGAGCGCTGGCATCGAGCCGGTTGTACCTTCTAGCTCCGCCGCAGGCATCAGTGCCATCTGGCTTCGGGGCGACCTCGCCTCCGTTTGGCAGTCCTAACGACCGGCGGTATCAGATGGCGGAACGCTTAACAGCCAGGGTACTGTTCAAGCCAGAGGAGGGCCTTTTCCATTACTTGACAAGGATAGCTGCGGCCAACGGCTTCGACTGTATCACTGCGCCCGATGCGCTAAGGCCGAGCATATCGCTGTCCGACCACAGCATCCGCTCCGATGAGCTGGCATATCATACCGGCTTGAGCAAGGATGATGTTCAACGAGTTTTACCTGAAAGAGTCGCGATCGACGCCGTAAAGTACCATGGCGTCATCATTCCTTCGGAGATGCTCAACCTCAGATCGACCAGGGTATGCACGGCCTGTCTCTCCGACGGTCACACTCACTGGACTTGGCAGGTGCTGCCGCTGGAGGTTTGCTCAATCCATCGCATGCGATTGACTGATGGGTGCAACCGATGTCCGGGCTCACTTGACCCGGTACAGCGCCATTTTGAATGCACCCGTTGCGTTCCCCCGTTTGAACAACTCCTTGCCGACCACCCCGAGGTACAGTTAGCACGCCAGCTGAACTCCCTTTCTTCCCAAGTCAGTCAACAACCCGATTTCTTATCGGACTGGCTGTTCGCATGGCGATACGTTTCCCGAGCGGCCGTTCGGAGTGGCCTAGGGCGGGATGTCGCCAGAGACATTGTAGTCGGCCGCGCGACATCACTGGCCAACTTTGTCGCGTTCACGACCCAGCTGGTCCACTGTTGCAAGCCATCACCAAGCGATTCCGCCTGGGCGCGCGAAGCGAAACTTCGACTGAGACACCTCGCAAGGGTCAGCGGTGTATCGTTCGACGGTTTTCATCTAGCCCAGCTTCCCTATGTCGACGGGAATGAGGCGACTATCCAGCCAGTCCAGCCAGTCCTGCCAGGCCTGGAGGCGTTCATAAGTTCGGAGGAAGCGGAGAGAACGACCGGACTACGTGCGGATGACCTGCTCGACCGATACGAAAAGCATTTTGGGGGTGCATTCCAAAAGAATGACGATGGACAGCTTGAGTTCGACATAGGAACCGTAACCCAGCTTGAACGAGCTGAGACAAGAGCTGGCAACATATCGCGGCGAAGTAGCTACCGCGGAGGCATGACGCAGCGGGCATTGGCCGAGCACCTTGGGCTGACCGTTCGTGATCTTCGCCAGCTGCGCGAAGCTGGCCTCCTCGTGCAGACCCACAACGCCAACCGGTCTATTCTCAGTGAGCAGTCATGGAGAGCGCTAATCCAGTACATGAGTGAAATTTCCGTTCTGCACCTGTGCGATCCTGCCGAATATGACAGTTCCATAGATCTCATGAACCTAAGCAAATTTAGAAAATTTTCTCGTGTATCGATCATTGGTATTATCGAAAAGATCGAGCGGAATGAAATCACATGTATTCATTTCTCTGAAAATGTAAACTCATTCTATGATCTATTTATAGATGTGAAGCCGTTCGGTACGCGCCTACGCCGAAGGCAGGAGCTTGTGCCAACTCGCTAGCCAGGATGTGCTCCTTCTATCTTGCCGGAGCAGAGCACTTCCTCGCATCGCCCAGCAACATGACTGCTACAAACATCATTGCCTTTGAGAATCGCATTCTCATCTTTTGCTTGCTTCTTGAGCACAGAACCCATTTGGCTGGCCGAGAATCTCTGGGGAAATTCGACTAAGTATCTGATATCGCAGGGTGGGTATTATCGCTTTTTGATTGAGTGACCATCTGCCAGGCGACGGTGGCGTTCTCCATCAGCGCGATCTCGTCGGGGGCGGCGTTGATCAGGCGCGCGACGGAGGCATAGACGCCGTCGAGCCGGTCGGCCTCGCGGTCGGCCGCAGCATAGCCGCCGATCTCGGCCTCGAGGTCGAGATGGGCCTTCATCGTATCGACCACCTGCCGGGGCATGAGGCCGGCGCCGGCATTGTGGAGATAGGCGCGGCGCTCCACGGCGGGCACGTCGGCGCGGATTCGGGCGAGGTCGATCGGCATGGGGATCCGAAGCTCAACGGGTTGCGGGACATCGCCGGCTGTCGCCCGCCCGACGCCGCGGCGCGCGCCGCAGACGATAGCCGGCTCGCCCGTCAGTCTCAGATCCATGGCCGAGTGACAAGATGCGGAGCCGGGTTCGTCTCGATCCCTCGCCGCACCGGGCTCATGCCGGGACGAGCTGGCCCTCGCGGGCGATGAGCTTGCGGATCTCCGACCGGCATGAACCGCAATTGGTGCCCGCCTTCGTCGCGCGGCCGACGGCGTCGACGTCGGTGGCGCCGGCGGATATGGCGCAGCGCACGGTGGTCAGGCCGATGGCGAAGCAGGCGCAGACGGTCGGCCCCTGGTCGGCGAGGCCATCGGCCGAACGGCCGGACAGCAGGGCCCTGCGATCGGCGGGGTCGAGAACCGCCCGGGCGAAGAGCCCCTGCACGATGGTCCAGGCGTCGCGCGCACCCGGTCCGGCGAAGAAGACCGCGTCCAGTCGCCCGTCGCGGAAGACCGCGGCTCGGTAGAGACCGCGCACGGGATCGCTGACCTCGGAGATCATCCCGTCGGCCCCGGCGAGGGAGCGGATGATGGCGACGCCATCGACGGGTTTCGGCGAGGCGAAGAGCAGGCCTGTTGCCCCTTCCGTCGCCACCCGCGTCCACAGGAGGCCGTCCGGAGCCGGCGTCTCGCCACGGCAAAGCAGGAACCCGTCGCTCTCGACGGCGACACGGGTCAGCGTCGCGGGTGTCGCCTTCATCTCCGGCTGTCCGGAGAAAGGATCGGTGGCGGCCTGAACGACGGACCCGATGCGGGCATCGGCCGCCGTCTCGGCCGTCCAGTGGATCGGCGCGAAGACCTCGCCACGCGCCTGGCCCTCATCGAGAACGACCCTGAGGCTGGCGCCGCCATGGGCGCTGTCGAGCCGGGCGATATCGCCCTCGGCGAGGCCCGACGCGGCGGCATCCGCTGGATGGATGGCGACGAAGGGCTCGGGGATGTGGCGCCCGAGGGTCGGCGCCTTCCCCGTGCGGGTCATGGTGTGCCACTGGTCGCGCACACGGCCGGTATTGAGCAGGAAGGGCCGTTCCGCATCGGTGACCGCGTTCAGGGCCGGCGGTGCGATGGCGACGAGGCGGGCGCGGCCGTCGGCGCTGTAGAAACCTCCCTCGGCGAAGAAGCGCTTGTCGCCGAGGTCCAAGGGGGTGCGAACAGGCCATTGCACCGGCACGAGGCCGGCGTAGTCGACATTGCTGATGCGGGCGAGGCCGGAGATGTCGAAGTCGCGCGTGCCGCGGTTCTCGAACCCGGACAGCGCCGCATGTTCGCGGAAGATCGAGGCGGCATCTGACCAT
>CAZPMD010000029.1:0-11855 GCA_964587395.1 uncultured Hyphomicrobiales bacterium | reverse complement strand
CGAAGGCTTCGGCGAAGCCGAGGCGCCGTGCCACTTCCGCGACGATCCACCAGTCGGGCCGGACCTCTCCCGGGAGGCTCAGGAAAGGACGCTGGCGGGTGATGCGGCGCTCGGAATTGGTGACCGTGCCGTCCTTCTCCCCCCAGGCGGCGGCGGGCAGGAGGATGTGGGCGCCGCTGTTGACCGTGTCGTTGGAGAGCATGTTCTCGGAAACCACCAGCAGGTCGAGCCTGCCGAGGGCGCGGCGGACATGGTCGGCGCGCGGCAGGCTGGCGGCCGGGTTGGTACCCATGACCCACATCGCCCGGATCGTGCCCTCGGCCACGGCATCGAACATCTGCACCGCCTTCAGACCCTCGCGACCGGCCATGCGCGGCGCGCCCCAGAAGCGGCGGACGCGGTCGATCTCGCTGGCGGAGAAGCCCATATGGGCCGCCAGCATGTTGGCGAGGCCGCCGACCTCGCGGCCGCCCATGGCATTGGGCTGGCCGGTCAGCGAGAAGGGACCCATGCCCGGACGGCCGATGCGTCCCGTGGCGAGGTGGCAGTTGAGGATGGCGGAGACCTTGTCGGTGCCCTGCGCCGACTGGTTGACGCCCTGGCTGTAGAGGGTCACCGCCTTGTCGGTCTCTGCGAACCAGTCGAAGAGCCTGACCACGTCATCGGCCGCGAGCCCGGTGGCCGAGGCAGTGGCGGCGATGGACGGCGCGATCTCGCGGGCGCGGATCAGGGCCTCGTCGAGGCCCGTCGCATGGGCGTCGAGATAGGCACGGTCGAGGTGGCCGTCGTCGGCGAGATGGACGAGAAGCCCGGAGAACAGGACCCCGTCCATGCCGGGGCGGATCTGCAGCACGAGGTCAGCCTCGGCAGCGGTCGCGGTACGGCGCGGGTCAATGACGACGATGCGGGCGCCGCGTTCCCGCTGGTTCGCCACCATGCGCTGCCAGAGGATGGGATGGCACCAGGAGGCGTTGGAGCCTGCGAGAACGAGCAGATCGGCCGCATCGAGATCCTCATAGGTGCCCGGCACCGTGTCGGAGCCGAAGGCGCGGCGGTGACCCGCGACCGAGGAGGCCATGCAGAGGCGCGAATTGGTGTCGACATTGGCCGTGCCGACGAAGCCCTTCATCAGCTTGTTGGCGGCGTAGTAGTCCTCGGTGAGGAGCTGGCCGGACAGGTAGAAGGCGGTGGCGTCCGGACCCTGTTCCCGGATGGTGCGGGCGAAGCCCTCGGCCACGGCATCGAGCGCGCTCTCCCAGGACACGCGCTTCATCGAGCCGGAACGCGTCCGCATCATCGGATGCAGCAGCCGCCCCTCGAGGCCGACGGTCTCGCCGAGGGCCGAACCCTTGACGCAGAGGCGTCCGCGGTTGGCGGGATGGGTGGGGTCGCCCGCCACCGTCACCCGTCCGCCGGCATCGACGCTGGCGATGACGCCGCAACCGACGCCGCAATAGGGGCAGGCGGTCGCGACGGGATCGGGAAGCGGCCCGTGGATCGCCATGTCAGGCCGCCTCCGCCAGCGAGCGGCCGAAGATGACCGCGTCCCGCAGCGCTCCGAGGGGGCGGCCCGAGCGGATGAGATCGAGGTACCAGAGGGCATCCGAGGTCTCGCCGAAAAGGACCGCGCCTGCCAGCGCGCCGTCGCGCAGCACCAGCTTGCGATAGGTGCCGAGCCCCGGATCGCGCCAGACGATGGTCTCGGTCCCCGGCTCGCCGAGGAAGTCGCCGGCCGAGAAGACCGGGACACCGGAGACCTTCAGATTGGTGGAGAGCACGGTGCCCTGGTAGGCGGCGCTGCGCCCGGCGAGATGGCGGGCGAGGGCGGCCGCCTGCTGGTAGGCCGGCTCGACGAGGCCGTAGCAGGTGCCGCGGTGCTCGGCGCATTCGCCGATGGCGTGGATCGCGGCGTCGGAGGTCGTCAGCCGGTCGTCGACGACGACGCCGCGGCCCACCTGAAGCTCCGCCTCGCGGGCGAGCGCCACATTGGGCCGGATGCCGACGGCCGAGACGACGATGTCGCAGGGCAATTCCCGGCCGCCGGAGAGGCGGACGGCCTCGACGCAACCGTCGCCCTCGATGGCCGCGGTGTCCGCGCCGAGCAGCACGGTGATTCCGCGCGCCTCCAGTGCCGCCCCCAGCAGGGCGGCGGCCTCGGCGTCGAGCTGGCGCTCCATCAGGCGGTCCATGAGGTGCACGAGCGTGACGCGGGTCCCGGTGGCGGCAAGGCCGTAGGCCGCCTCGATGCCGAGGAGGCCGCCGCCGATGACCACCGCGCGCGTGGCCGGGCCGGCGGCCGCCAGCATGGCGCCGACGTCGTCATGGTCGCGGAAGGTGACGACCCCCGGCAGGTCCATGCCGGGCTTCGGCAGGCGGATCGGGTCCGATCCTGTGGCGAGAACCAGTTTCGCGTAGGGCAGGCTGGTGCCGTCCTCGAGCATGACCTCGCGGTTGTCGCGGTCGATGCGGACAGCGCGGCGTCCATAGATCAGCGTAACCCCCTGCCGCTCCCACCATGCGCGCGGCTTCAGCTCCGTCTCCTCGCGCGGCATCTCGCCGGCGAGGACGGAAGAGAGCAGGACGCGGTTGTAGGCGAGGTGCGGCTCCGCCCCGACGACGAGGATGGAGTAGCGTCCCAGGGCCTGACGGCCGAGCTCCTCGACGAGGCGCGCGGCGGCCATGCCATTGCCGATGATGACGAGCCGCTCGGACATGGAACCGGTCCGTCAGGCGGCTTCGACGAAGGCGTGGCGCTCATAGAGGAACTTCAGCACCGCCTCGCGCGCCTTGATGTAGGTGGTGTTGGTCACCAGCTCGAGCCGCCTGCGTGGGCGCGGCAGCGTGACGTCGAGAACCTCGCCGATGGTCGCCGAGGGGCCGTTGGTCATCATGATGATCCGGTCGGAGAGCAGCACCGCCTCGTCGACGTCGTGGGTGATCATGATCATCGTGTTCTTCAGGGTCGCGTGGATCTGCATGACCGAGTCCTGCAGGTGGGCGCGGGTCAGCGCGTCGAGGGCGCCGAAGGGCTCGTCGAGGAGCAGGATCTTCGGCTCCATGGCGAGCGCCCGGGCGATGCCGACGCGCTGCTTCATGCCGCCGGAGATCTCGCCGGGGCGACGGTCCTTCGCATGGGTCATGTGCACCAGCTCGAGCTTGTGCAGCGTCCACTCGTGGCGCTCTGCGCGGGATTTTGCCGAGCCGAACACCTTGTCCACCGCCATCCGGACGTTGTCGTAGACGGTCAGCCAAGGCAGCAGCGAGTGGTTCTGGAACACCACGGCGCGGTCGGGGCCGGGCGCATTGACCTCCTTGTTCTCCAGCAGCACGCCGCCGGTGGTGACCGGGGTCAGGCCGGCGATGATGTTCAGGAGGGTGGACTTGCCGCAGCCGGAATGGCCGATGATGGAGACGTATTCGCCCTTTTCGATGCCGACATTGATGCCGGCGAGGACGTTGTTGGAGGTGCCGCCGCGGGTGAAGGTCTTCTCGACGCCTTCGATGAGGAGATAGGGAACCTGCTTCATCGCCTTGGGTCCTCAGTTGGCCGCGGTGCCGCGGGTGACGATGGTCGCGAGCGCCGCGATCAGCCGGTCGAGGACGAAGCCGACGAGGCCGATATAGACGAGGGCGATGATGATGTCGGACAGCTTGGAGGAGTTCCACGCGTCCCAGATGAAGAAGCCGATGCCGACGCCGCCGGTGAGCATCTCGGCGGCGACGATGGCGAGCCAGGCAAGGCCGACGCCGATCCTCAGGCCCGTGAAGATGTAGGGCGCGGCCGAGGGCAGCATGATCTTCCAGAAGAACTCGATCTGGTTCAGCCGCAGCACGGCGGCGACGTTGCGGTAGTCCTGGGGGATGTTGCGGATGCCGACCGAGGTGTTGATGAGGATCGGCCAGATCGCTGTGATGAAGATGACGAAGATGGCGCTCGGGTTGGCGTCGCGGAAGGCGGCGAGCGAGATCGGCAGCCAGGCCAGCGGCGGCACGGTGCGCAGCACCTGGAAGATCGGATCGAGGCCGCGCATGGCCCAGGTCGACTGCCCGACGATGGTGCCGACGAGTATCCCGACGATCGCCGCGAGGCCGAAGCCGATGGCGACGCGCTGGAGGGAGGTCAGCACGCGCCAGCCGAGGCCGATGTCCTGGCTGCCATTGACGAAGAAGGGGTCGAGGATGAGGTCGCTGGCGTCCCGCCAGACCTGGCTCGGCGAGGGCAGCGTGGCGCCGGCTCCCGAGCAGAGGATCTCCCAGACCAGCATGATGAGCGCCAGGGTGACGAGCGGCGGCACAACCGTGGTGGCCGTGGCTGTCAGCTTCGGCTTCAGCCATTCCATGGGCGTCGTGCGGGCCCTGGGGATCAGCGGAACCACCTCGGCGGCAGCGGCGGCAGCGGCGGCAGCGACGGGTGCGGCCTGGATCGTCTCGACGGCTCTCAAGGCGGGTCTGGACATGAGCGCTCTCCTGGCATCGGTCGGGAATGGCCGCCCGGTGGCACCCGGGCGGCGACAGGGGCGGATCAGACCTGGGCGCGCTTGATCTTGAGGGCGCGCAGATAGGCCTGCGGGTCGGCGGGATCGAATTTCACGCCGTCGAAGAAGGTCTCGACGCCGCGGGAGTCGGAAGTCGGCACGCCGGCGACGCCCAGCGCCTTGGCGGCGGCGAGCCAGAGATCCGAGCGGTTCGTCCTGACGACCAGGGCCTTGATGTCGGTCGTCGGCTCGAACTTGCCCCAGCGGATGTTCTCGGTGACGAACCAGGTGTCCAGGCTCTTCCAGGGATAGGAGGCGGCGCCCCCCTCGCCCCAGAACTTCATGCGGAGCGGCGAGTCCGCGACCCGGCGGCCGTGGCCGTAGTTGATGTTGCCCTTGAGACGGCCGTTGATGTCGTTGACGGGAACGTTGAACCACTGGCGGCGGCCGACGATCTGCGCCAGCTCCTCCTTGTTCTCCAGCTTGTCGCACCACTGCTGGGCTTCCATGACCGCCATGAGGATGGCCTGGGTCGCCTTCGGATGGGCATCGACCCAGTCGGCCCGCATGCCGAGAATCTTCTCGGGGTGCCTGAACCACAGCTCGCCGGTGGTGATGGCGGTGTAGCCGATGTTCTGGTTGACGAGCTGCTCGTTCCAGGGCTCGCCGACGCAGAAGCAGTCCATGTTGCCGACCTTCATGTTCGCCACCATCTGCGGCGGCGGAACGGTGATGACCTTGATGTCGGTGTCGGGATCGATGCCGCCGGCGGCGAGCCAGTAGCGAATCCACAGGTCGTGGGTGCCGCCCGGGAAGGTCATCGCGGCGGTGAGTTCCTTGCCCTGCGCCTTCTTGCGCTCGAAGGCCGCCTTGAGCGGCGAGGCATCCTTCTGGACGTTGAGGTCCTTGTACTCGTTGGAGACCGAGATGGCCTGGCCGTCCTCGTTGAGGTTGAGGAGCGTGTACATCGGCAGGGGCTGACCGTTCTGCATCACCTTGCCGGTGGTGTAGAGGTGGGTCTTGGGCCGGAGGATGTGGCCGCCATCGATGCCGTTGGCCTTGGTGCCGAGCGCCATGTTGTCGCGCGTCGCGCCCCACGAGGCCTGCTTGGCGATATCCATGTCGGGCACGCCGTGCCTGGCGTAGAAGCCCTTCTCCTTGGCGATGATGAGCGCTGCCGCGTCGGTGAGGGCGATGTAGCCGAGCTTGGTGCCCTTCACCTCGGGACCGGCCCCTTGCGCGAAGGCGCCGGCGGGCAGGGCGGCCCTGGCGGCCGAAAACAGCGCCGCGGTGGCGGCGGTCGACTTCAGGAAGCTGCGACGGTCGAGCCGGCGTGCGGAAGGCAGGGACATGTCCTGGAAGGTCTTTGTCATTCGTCGGGTCCCGTGTGCGGCCAAAGGCGCGGGTTGATCTCGGTCCTCGGTGACGGACGCGGCGGGCCGCGTCCGGCTGGCTTCCCCATGACGCCCGGTTGGGTCCGGGCCATAAAAAAACCGCCGACAAAGGTCCTGAAGCTGCCAGCCCTGGCTTGCGGGCGGCTCGTCGGACATTTGTCAGCGGCGTTGCTGAGCGGTCCGGCGCTGGACCGCGGCCGGGCCGTCTCCGGCCAGCCTTCGCCATGCATCATTCAAGGGGCGTGCCAGATGCCGGAGGGCCGGCGAAAGCGCTGTCTTTCAACGTTCCAGACGGCGGGAAGGGCCTGTCAGCGCCCGACAAAGGCTGAATCGACGCCACATCGGCACGGCTGCTGCTGCTTCATTGTGCAGCGCAAACACGGGTCAGGAGGCTGATCTGGGGAGGCCCCGGGCGTCGAAGCGCGCGAGATAGCCGGGGACGTCGAACGGGTCGAAGGCCGGCTCGAGGATGCTGCCGACCGGATCGCCCGCAGGTTCCGGTAGCAAGCCGGGCATCGCCGCGTCGAAGAGGTCGGTGCGGATCAGCGCCGCGATGCGGGCGAGGGCATCGGGCGAGAACCGCGTCTGGTTCCACCGCACGATCTGGGCGTAGAGCCAGGCATAACGTCCCGCGTCCGGCCTGACGGCTCCGGGCACGTCGTAGCGGATGAAGTCGGGCACCGAGCGGGAGGGGCCGCCGGGCGTGAAGACCAGTCGGCCCTCGATGGTGCGCAGGACGAGGGGTGCTGCGACGCCCAGGTAGTGCGGCGCCGAGAGGATGGCGGCAAGTTCCAGGGCGTTGGCCGGGTCGGCGCACCAGGCGGCGCCCTTCGCCGTCGCGGCGATGACCGCGCGAAGGGTGGCGGGATCGGCGGTGGCGAGGGCATCGCCGATGGCGAGGGTCTTCTCGGGGATTCGCGAGAACAGGGCCGAACTCGGCGCCAGGATGTGGCCCGCCCCCCGGTCGACCGCGACCGAATTCCACGGCGAGCCGACGCAGAAGCCGTCGACGAGGCCCTTCTCCAGCGAGGTCGCCATGAGAGGCGGAGGGATGACGACGAGCTGCACGTCGCGTTCGGGGTCGATGCCGCCCGCCGCCAGATAGGCGCGCAGCAGGTAGTTGTGCGTCGAATAGGGGAAGGTGCTGGCGAAGACCGGCGGGTTGAGGCCGGCGCTCTCCCGACGTTTGATCGCGGCCGCAATGCGCGGCAGGGCTGCCACGGGATCCTCGGGCAGGCCGCCGAGTTCGTCGACGAAGGTCGAGGACAGGGTGATGGCATTGCCGTTGAGCGCGAGCGTCACCGGCGCGATCATCGGCACCCTGACGTGGCCGATGCCGAGCGCGCTGGCGAGTGCCAGCGGGGTGAGCATGTGGGCGGCGTCGAAGAGGCCGATCGACAGCTTGTCGCGGATGTTGGCCCAGGAGACCTCGCGGACGAGATCGAAGGAAAGCCCTTCCGCCTCGGCGAAGCCGCGCTCGTGGGCGGCGATCAGCGGGGCCGCGTCGGTGAGGGGGATGAAGCCGATGGTGATCCGTTTCATCCCAGCATCTCCAGTCCGGTGACCACCGCCTGCGCGATCTCCCCCAGCTTCCTCTTCTCGTTCATGGCGCGCCGGCGCAACTGGGCATAGGCCTCCTCCTCGGAGATGCCCTTGTGCTTCATCAGGAGGCCCTTGGTCCGCTCGACGATCTTGCGCTCCTCGAGGGCCGACTTCGCCTGGTCGAGTTCGGCCTGCAGCCGCGCATAGGCGTGGAAGCGGGCGACGCACATGTCGAGGATCGACTTCACCCGCTCCTTCTTCAGCCCGTCCACCACATAGGCGGAGACGCCGGCCTCGATCGCCTTGTTGATCATGCCGGTGTCGGACTGGTCGACGAACATGGCGACGGGGCGCTTCACCAGCCGCGAGACCTGGAAGAGCTGCTCCAGCACGTCGCGGGAGGGGTTCTCCAGGTCGATGACGACGACATCGGGATCGGTCGCGTAGAGGCGGGCGAGCAGGTTCGTCATCTCGCCGATGTGGACGATGCGGGTATAACCCGCGTCGCGCAGCCCCTCCTCGATGATGGCCGCGCGCGAGCGGCTCTCGTCGACGATGGCGATGGTGAGACCGATGTCGCTCAGCGGAGGCTCCGTCATGACGTCGCCGTGATGTTGCATCGCACAAGGACGCTCCGCAAGGCCCGGTCTTCCAGGTCCGGGCCAGGCGCGGGCAAGGGGATATCAGTACACCGCGCGGCCGCCGGAGATGTCGAAGACGGCGCCGGTGGAGAAGGCGCAATCCTCCGACGACAGCCAGGCGATCATCGCGGCGGCTTCCTCGACCTGGAGGAAGCGGGCCATCGGGATCTTCGACAGCATGAAGTCGATGTGCTCCTGCTTCATCTGGTCGAAGATCTCGGTCTTGGCCGCGGCCGGCGTGATGCAGTTGACGAGGATGCCGGAGGTCGCGAGCTCCTTGGCCAGCGACTTGGTGAGGCCGATCAGGCCCGCCTTCGATGCCGAATAGTGGGAGGCGTTGGGGTTGCCCTCCTTGCCGGCGATGGAGGCGATGTTGACGATGCGGCCATAGCCCGCCTTCAGCATGACGGGGACGACGGACCGGCAGGTGAGGAAGGGGCCGACGAGGTTGACGTCGACGACGCGCCGCCAGACGTCGGGCGAAAGCTCCCAGGTCTTGCCGTTGCCGCCGGTGATGCCGGCGTTGTTGACGAGGATGGCGATGCCGCCATGGGCGGCGACGGTCGCGTCGGTGGCCGCCTGCACCGAGGATTCGTCGGTCAGTTCCACCACATGGGTCGAGACCTTGCCCTGGCTGGCGAGTTTCCCGGCCGCTTCCTGCAGCTTCGCGGCATCGACGTCCCACAGCGCCACGGCGGCGCCGGAGGCGAGCATCCGTTCGGCGGCGGCATAGCCGATGCCGCGGGCACCGCCGGTGATGACGGCGGTGCGGCCGGCGAGATCGATACGGTTCATGGGATGTTTCCTCGGGTCGTCTTGGTTCTTGGCATTGGGATGTCAGCGCGTGGCGACGATGAACAGGCGGGGAAAGGCGAGCAGCACCTTGCCGTCGGCGGCGACGGGGTAGTGCGGCGCGATGAGCGAGCGGTAGGCGGCGAGATAGTCCTCGCGCTCCGAAGGCTCCAGGGCGGCGAGGTAGGGCCTGAGGCCCGATCCCTTGAACCACTCGACGATGCCGTCCGCCCCCTCGAGCGGGTGGTGGTAGACGGTGCGCCAGACGTCGACGCGGCGCGAATGCGGCGTCAGCAGGCCATAGTACCAGGCCGGTGAGCCGAGCGGTGTACGCGAGCCGTCGGCGGCGGCGAGGCGTGCCGCCCAGGGGCCCTGCCGAGCCGCATCGCGCATGGCGACGTGGCTCGGCTCGCCGAGGTTGTCGGGCATCTGGATGGCGAGACTGCCTCCCTCGGGCAGGAGGCCGAGAAGGCGCGGCATGATGGTGTCGTGCCCCGGCACCCACTGCAGCACCGCGTTGGAATAGATGATGTCGACGGGCGCAGCCGGAGCGGGGCGCCACGTGGTGAGATCGGCCACCTCGAAGCTGATGCCGCGCAGCCTCGCCCTGGCATTGGTGATCATGTCGGGCGAGGAATCGAGGCCGAGGATTTCCGCCTTGGGGAAGGTCTGGAGCAGCAGCTCCGTCGTGTTACCCGGCCCGCAGCCGAGATCGACCACCCGTCGCGGGTCGCGCGTCGGTACGGCCGCCAGCAGGTCGCGGGCGGGGCGCGTGCGCTCATCCTCGAACTTCACGTACTGCTTCGCCGACCAGTCCATGGATCCTGCCTCCGCGGACAGTCGATCATCCGCCGCGCCCCCGGGCAAGAGCGCCGCGGCGGACCTCCCCGTCAGAAGCGCATCCCGGGAATGGCGAGCGGATTGTCGGTGAGGGCCGCCTGGTCCGGCTGGTCGGTGCGGGCGATGCCAAGGAAGGCATCGTGGAGAGCCTGGATCACCGCAGGGTCCATGTCCTTCAGGATGAAGACGAGACGGGTGCGGGCATCGCCATCCGGCCAGGAATCCAGCACGGTCGTCGGGTGGAAGACGTGCTGCGCCCCATGGACCACCACGGGGCGGTCGGGAAACTCGGCGATCTTCACGACGCCCTTCACCCGCAGCAGGTGTGGGCCGTGGGCACCGCGTAGCAGATCCATGAACATGTCGAAGGAGGCCGAACCCATGGCCCGATCGCTTGTCAGGGCGAAGGCGCGGATGCCGTCGTCGTGGATGTGGGTGCCATCGGAGCCGGCGAGCGCCTCCTCGTTCAGCCATCGGGTGACGTCGGGGGCCTTGGTGACGGGATCGAACAGGCCTGCGGCGAGGACGGCGGCAGGCGTCGCCTCGCCCTTCGCGGCGTCGAGGCGGACGGCGCCGGGTGCGAGTTGGTCGAGCCGGGTGAGGAGACGGGCATGAGCCTCGCGCCGCGCATCGTCGTCCAGCAGATCGGTCTTGGTGATGACAATGCGGTCGGCGACCGCCGCCTGCCTGAGGGCCTCCGGATGGGTCTCGAGCGTGGCGAGGCCATTCACCGCGTCGACGACGGTGATCACCGCGTCCAGCCGGTAGCGCAGGGCGAGATAGGGATGCGCCATCAGCGTGTGGATGACGGGAATCGGGTCGGCGAGGCCCGTGGTCTCGATGATGACGCGGCTGAAGGGTTCGACCCGGCCGTTGTCGAGGGCGCGCAGCAGGTCCTCGAGGGCTGCGACGAGGTCGCCGCGAACCGTGCAGCAGACGCAGCCCGAGGACAGCATGACGATGCCCTCCTCGACGGTGCGGACAAGCAGGTGGTCGAGGCCGATCTCGCCGAACTCGTTGATGAGGACGGCGGTGTCCCTCATGCCCTCGTCGGCGAGGAGCCGGTTGAGCAGCGTCGTCTTGCCCGCGCCGAGGAAGCCGGTCAGCACGGTGACGGGGATCGGCGGCCTGGGGCGACGGGGGGCGGCTTCAGCGGACATCGGAGCGGCCCTGGGTGGGCGGGGAAGGGGCGTCCTCGCCCTTCAATTCAGCGAGCGAGGAGGCGATGAGGGCGGCGAGGACGAGAAGGCTGCCCGTCATCTGGGCGGTGGTGAGCGTCTCGCCAAGGATCACTCCGGCGAAAACGATCGCGACGACCGGCTCGAGGCAGAAGATGAGGCCGATCAGCGCCGCCGGCGCGCGCCGCGCCGCCACCATCTGCAGCGCGAAGCCGACGAGATAACCGGCAACCGTGATGGCGCAGGCGAACCAGGCCATTGCGATGGTGCTCCAGCCGATGCCGCCGAGGGCGAAGGCGACGATGCCGGCAATCGGCATGATGACCACGTGGGCCCAGAACATCAGCACCGGCGGGCTCACGCTCCGGCCGGCGCGGGCGGCAGCGAAGAACTGCCAGGCGGCCAGCGTGCTCGCCAGGGCGGCGAGAGCCAGGCCACGGATGTCGATGTCGCCGAGGCGCGGCCCGATGGCGATGGCCAGCCCGGCGAAGGCGAGGCTGAAGACGGCGAAGCGGCGCGGCGTGAAGCGACCGCCCTCGACGAAGGGGCTGGCGATGAGGATGAGCAGCGGGAAGGTGTAGAAGAGGATCGCCGCGATGCCGATGGGCACGAAGGACACGGCGAAGAAATAGGCGAGGCCGACGCCGGCCGAGGCGATGCCGAGGGCGATGACGGCGGGGCGCGCCGGCCGCGCCACGCTCAGCGAGCGCCCGCGCAGGGTCACGACCACCGCGACGGCGCCGAGCATCAGGAAGACGCGCAGGAAGACGAGATCGGCAGCCGAGACGCCCTGCTGCGTCGCCATACGTGCATAGACGATGTTGATGCCATAGGCCGTCGCCGAGGCCAGGGCGGCGGCGATGCCGATGCCGACAGGGGAGAGGCTCACCTGCGCGAGCGCTGCTGCGCGCCCCGCGGCTGCTGGCGGGTGGGCGTGGTGGCGGTGGCCCGCGTCGGGCGGGGAGCCGGGGTGGCCGTGGGGCCGGGAGTACG
>CAZPMD010000028.1:0-42415 GCA_964587395.1 uncultured Hyphomicrobiales bacterium | reverse complement strand
CGAGAAGCCTGCGGCGGTGAACAGCACGTCGATCCGGCCGAAACGCTCGACGATGGCCGCCGCGTCGCGGTCCGCCGCGCCCGGCTCGCCGACGTCCGAGACGCGGACCATGGCCTCGCCGCCGGCCGCTGCGACCATGGCGGCCGTTTCGTTCGCGCCGGCCTCGTCACGGTCGACGAGCGCGACGCGCGCACCCTCGCGGGCGAAGAGGAGGGCGGAGGCCCGGCCGATGCCGGACCCGCCCCCGGTGATGACGGCGACCTTGTTCGCGAGGCGCATCAGGCCGCATCCGTGCGGACGCCGGCGATGGCGGCTTCCACCGATGTCTTCAGGAGGTCGACCATATGGTCGATCTCCGGCCGCGAGATGATGTAGGGCGGCGCGAGGATCACATGGTCGCCGGAGTGGCCGTCGACCGTTCCTGGCGAGGGGTAGCAGAGCAGGCCGCGGGCGAAGGCCTCGTCCTTCACGCGCTTGTAGAGGCCGAGCTCGCTGGCGAAGGGCGCCTTGGTCTCACGGTCCTTGACCAGTTCGACCGCGACGAAGAAGCCGCGGCCGCGGATGTCGCCGACATGGGGATTCTGGCCGAAGGCCTGTTCCAGCGCGCCCATGAGATAGGTCCCGTCGTCGCGGCACTTGGCGACCAGACCGTCACGGATGATGACCTTCTGCACCGCGAGGCCGGCGGCGCAGGCCGCCGTGTGGCCGGAATAGGTGTGGACCGAAGCGATGGTGCCGAAGGTGTCGGCGATGGTGCGGTAGACGTCCTCGGTCATCAGCGCCGCGCCGAGCGGGGCATAGCCGCCGGCGAGACCCTTGGCGGTGACCATGATGTCGGGCGAGACGCCGTCATGGGCGAGGGTGCGCCAGGTTCCGCAGCGCCCGACGCCGCACATGACCTCGTCGGCGATCATCAGGATGCCGTAGCGAGAGCAGATCTCGCGCATCCGCGCGGCGTAGCCCCCAGGCGCGGGGACCGCGCCCCCCGCCGCTCCCACGACTGGCTCGAAGAAGAAGGCGGCGACGCGCTCGGCGCCGACGCGGTGGATCTCCCGCTCGAATTCGGTTGCGAGGTAGTCGACCAGCCCCTCCTGCGTGACGCCTGCCGGGGGTCGATAATCGTTGGCGGGGGAGAGGTGCGTGACCGGCATGAGCGCCCCGACATAGGGCCGCCGCCGCGCCGGGTGGCCGGACAGCGACAGCGCTCCCATCGTGTAGCCGTGCCAGGACTGGCGGCGGGCGAAGAAGTGCGTCCGGCCGGCATGGCCACGCGCCAGGTGATACTGCAGCGCGATCTTGATGGCGGTCTCATTGGCCTCCGAGCCGCCGGAGACGAAGGAGACCCGGCTCATCCCGCCGCCGGCCTGCTCGACCAGCGTCTCCGAGAGGGCGTCGATGGGGTCGGAGGTGAAATCGGCCGTGTAGCCGAAGGACAGCGTGTCATACTGGGCCTTGATCGCCTCGATCACCTCGCGGTGGCCGTGGCCGAGGCAGAAGAGCGCCGGGCCGGACGAGCCGTCGAGGAAGCGGCGGCCGTGTTCGTCGATGACGTGGATGCCTTCGCCCCCTACGGCCCTCGGCAGCCTCTGCCCCACGCGGTGCTGATTGAGCCAGCGGTGTCCGACGTCATCCATGCCCGTTCCCCTTCGGCGAATGGGGAAGGCTAGGGTCGGCGATCAGGCGCGGTCAAACCCCGCCTTGCGCATGGCTGTCCTCGCGCCGGCAGCAGCCGCTCAGGTTCGGCGGAGCCAGGCGAGATAATCGGCGGCGGCCGCCTTCAGGCCGAAGCGCGGGGCAAAGCCGGTCGCCGCCTTCAGCCGCTCGAAGTCGCTGCCGGGGCGATCGGCGGGAATCTGGTAGCGGACCGTGGGGGCCGAGGCGTCGATGGCATGGCTCCAGCCGGGGAAGGCGGGCGCGATCTCGGCGCAGAAGGCCTCGACGGAGAAGACTTCAGGGCCGCCGAGATCGAAGACCGGCGCCGGCTCGTCCAGTGCCGCATCGACCAGCGTGACAAGTCCCGCCGCCGCGTCACGCGAATAGAGCCAGCCGGCAAAACCCGGGCGGCTGAGGCGTGTGGGGTGTCCGGCCATGGCATCAGCGACGACCTGGGCCTGCGCCGACAGGATCTCGCGCACACCGGTCTCGCGCTCGTAGGGGCCATAGACGCCGGCAATGCGGAGGATCGGCGTCATGATGCCGTAGACCTGGCCGAGGCGCCGGGCCACGTCCTCGGCCATCTTCTTGGTCAGGCCGTAGAGAGCCGCCGGGGCCGGGGCGTCGACATCAGCCCGGAACCGCCGGTCGTCATCCTTCGCCAGCGGATAGACGCTCGCCGATGAGGCGATGACGACACGGCGGCAGCCGGCCTCGGCAGCGGCCCGCATGACGGCAGCGGTGCCACCGACGTTGACCGACACGATCCTTTCGGGATGCGCCTTCTCCATCTCGGGGCCGGCGGTGATCGCCGCGGCATGGATGACCGCCGAGACCTTGTGCGCGACCATCAGGGCGCGCAGGCCGTCGCCGTCGCGGACATCGCCGATCGTCACCTCGATGCCATCGGGCAGCCATCCGGGCTCCGCCGGGTGGGCGGCGAGGACAATGGCGTTCCGGCCTGCCCGGACCAGGTGGTCAACCGTGGCGGCGCCGACGAAACCGGTTCCCCCGGTGATGAGAATGGTCACGCGCGCCCCTGCCTGCTCGATGTCGAAGGGGCCATGCTAGCGAGGTCGAGACGCCTCCGGTAAGGGGCGCGGTGCGCAGCCGCCATTCGGGAGCAGGCGGTCAGGCCGCCCAGCGCTCGGCGTCGGGCTCCTGGCCGATCAGGGCGAGGCCATAGGCGATCGATTCGAACTGGTCGCCGTTCGTCAGCTTCGCCTCGTCGAAGCGGCTGGTGAACAACCGCCGGATCGCCGGGACAAAGGAGGTGCCGCCTGTGAGGAACACCTTCTCGATCTCGCTTTCCTTCACCCCGGCGCCCGCGAGAGCCTCGTCGATGGTGTCGGCGATGCGGGCCACGTCGGCAGAGATCCAGCGCTCGAAATCCTTGCGGGTGATGCGGCCGGCGATCTCGACGCCCTCGGCGGCGAAACGGAAGTCGGCGGCATCGGCAGCGGAAAGCGTGACCTTGGCCTCCGACACGGCGCGGTAAAGGGCGAGGCCGAGGTCGTAGTCGATGATGTCGATGAACTTGCGCAGCCCGTCCGGCGCAACCGCTACCTTTTCGAGGTCGCGCAGCCCCTGAAGGTCGCCGTTCGACTTCATCATGGCGAGCTGGTGCCAGCGCGCGAGGTTGGCGTAGTAGCGGTTCGGCACGGTCAGCAATTTGTCCATCGATCGGTAGTCGGACCCCTTGCCGAGCACCGGCGAGACGACATGGTCGACGATGCGGTAGTCGAAACTGTCGCCGGCGATGCCAATGCCGGCATGGGACAGGGGCTCGGCCGTCAGGCGGCCGTTCCGCCGCTCGAAGCGCATGACCGAGAAGTCGGAAGTGCCGCCGCCGAAATCGGCGACGAGGACGGTCGCGTCGTGGTCGAGGGCACGGGCGTAGAAGAAGGCCGCACCCACGGGCTCGTAGACATAGCGGGCCTTGTCGAGGCCGAGCCTGCCGAAGGCATCGCGATAGCGCTGCATGGCGAGACCCTCGTCGGGGTTCGACCCGGCGAAGCGCACGGGACGGCCGATCTGCACCCGCGCCGCGCTGAAATCGAGCTCGCGGTCGGCATGGCGCTGGAGGGTCTGGATGAAGGCGACGAGCAGGTCCTCGAACTGTGTTTTCTGGCCGAAGATCCGCGTCTCCTGAAAGCTGCGGCTGGCGGCGAAGGTCTTAAAGGACTGGATGAAGCGGTGCGCCGTGCTGCCGGTCATCAACTGGTCCATGGCCCAGGGACCGCCCTCGACGCGGGTGGTCAGCCGGCCTCCGGCGCGCTCCTGCCAGTAGCAGAGGGCCGTGACGTAGCCCTTCAGCATGGCGCCGTCGTGCTGGAAGGTGATGGCCTCGGCCCGCCCGTCGGCACCGGCGATGGCGACGACTGTGTTGGTGGTGCCGAAATCGATGCCGATCGACACGGCTGAGGCGGGGGAGGGCACGGGCGTCTCGCGGAAGGGGCTTCAGGAAAGCCGGCGGGCATAGACCATCGGCGCTCCCATGACCAGAGCGGCTGGTCCTCGCGGCGGACATGCTTCTGTGGGTTTCAGCGCCGGCCGGGCAGCGGGGCGTGGCGTGGGATGCTAGAAGAGCGCGCGCAGTGGATGAGGGTTCCTGAGTCGGGATGAGAGTCGATATCGACATGGGGTCGCAATCCGGCGGGAAGGCGGCCATGCTCGATCTTGAGGAGCTCCTGGCCACCCGCCTGCTGGTGCAGGGCAATTCGGGGTCGGGCAAGTCGCACCTGCTCAGGCGCCTGCTGGAGCAGAGCGCGCCCTGGGTGCAGCAGTGCGTCATCGACCCCGAGGGCGATTTCGTCACGCTGGCCGACCGCTTCGGCCATGTCGTCGTCGATGCCGCGCGCACCGAGGCGGAACTCACGCGCATCGCCGCGCGCATCCGCCAGCACCGGGTCTCGGTGGTTCTCAATCTCGAGGGGCTCGACGTCGAGCAGCAGATGCGCTGCGCCGCGGCCTTCCTCGGCGGCCTCTTCGATGCCGATCGCGACCACTGGTATCCCGTCCTCGTCGTCGTCGACGAGGCGCAGCTCTTCGCCCCGGCGGTGGCCGGCGAGGTGTCCGACGAGGCGCGCAAGCTCTCGCTCGGCGCCATGACCAACCTGATGTGCCGCGGCCGCAAGAGGGGTCTTGCCGGTGTCATCGCGACGCAGCGCCTCGCCAAGCTCGCCAAGAACGTCGCGGCGGAAGCCTCGAACTTCCTGATGGGCCGCACCTTCCTCGACATCGACATGGCGCGCGCCGCCGACTTGCTCGGCATGGACCGCCGCCAGTCGGAGATGTTCCGGGATCTGGCGCGCGGCCATTTCGTCGCCCTGGGGCCTGCCCTGTCGCGCCGCCCGCTGCCGGTGACCATCGGCGCGGTGGAGACTTCCGCCCGCTCGACCAGTCCGAAGCTGACGCCGCTCCCCGATGCGCCGGCACCGGAGGATGCCCGCGACCTCATCTTCACCCCGTCGGCCGAGGAGATGCGGCCGACACCCGTGCGGCGTCCACCGCCGCCCCCGCCGGTCTCCACCGCCGACATCCTGACGCAGCTGGCGCAGGCGCGCCCGAAGGCGGAGGCGCCGTCCGAACCCATGCTGCCCGTCATTGCCGAGGCGGACCACAAGGCGATGATCGACGACGTTCTCAGGGAAATCCTCGCCGATCCCGACGCCGCCTTTCGCACCGTGGCCGTGCTCTACCAGGACTTTCTCGTGCGCTGCCGCATCCGCCGGGTGCCGGGCGAACCGCTGACCCTCGCTGATTTCCGCCGCCGCTTCGCCGTGGCGCGGGCCGGGGTCGACATGAGCAAGGGCGGCGAAGAGGGCTGGTCGCAGGCCGTCGAACTCTCGGCCTCTCTCCCCGACGACCTGCAGGGGGTCTTCCTCGTTCTGGCCCGGGCGGCGATGACCGGCGCGCCATGCCCCTCGGACGCCACCATCGCGCGGGTCTATGGCAGCCATTCGCCGAGCCGTGCGCGGCGGCTCCTCGCCTATTTCGAGGAGCGCGGGCTCTTCGTGGTGCGGACCGATTTCCGCAACCGCCGCATCGTCGCCTCCCCCGATCTCGGCTGCGAGACCGCGCCGGGCGATCCCGCCGGGGCCGAGGAGGCGATGGACATCGTGCGCTCGGCGGCCGGCTGACCGGCTCAGCTGTAGCCGAGCCAGTGCCAGTAGGTGGCGCCGAGCAGCATCACCAGCGCCAGCGCGATCACGGTCAGCACGAGGCCGGTGCGGACGAAATCGCGCGCCTCGAAGGTCTCCGTGCCGTAGGCGACCATGTTCTGTGGCGCGTTCACCACCAGGATGAAGCCGAAGCTGACCACGAACTGCAGCAGCATCGTCATGCCGGCAATGTTGATGCCGGGGGTGGCGACGTTCTGCAGCACGGCGATCACGATCGGGATCATCGCCGATGCGAGGGCCGTGGCGCTGGCGAAGCCGAGGTGGATCACGGTCAGGAACAGGCTGAGGGTGCCGAGGATGAACAGGGCCGTTGCCTGCTTCAGCCCGAACTGGGCGACGACGATGTCGGCGAGAAAGACCGCCGCGCGTGTCTGGAGGAGCGCCGTGCCGAGGCTGATGCCGATGCCGAAGAGCACGACCGTTCCCCACGGAATCCGCGGCTGCGCCTCCTTCCACGTCATGATGCCGATACCGGGCAGGAACATCAGCGCCACCGCAGCGATGGTGGTGGATGAGGTGTCGAAGCGGTGCAGCACGCCCTCGGTGGACCAGAAGCCGAGCAGGGTCAGCGAGATGGCGAGAAGCTTCTTCTCAGCGAGCGTCATCGGGCCGAGTTCGGCCAGCGAGGTGGCGATGGCCTCCCGCCCGCCCGGCACGGCCTTCACCTCGGGCCGCATCATGGTGGTCATGACGAAGTAGAGGGCGATGGTCATCAGGATGGCGAAGGGAGCCGCGGCGATGAACCATTCGAGCCAGGTGATGGTCTTCTGCAGAGTCCGCTCGATGAAGCCGACGGCCACCATGTTCTGGGCCGCGGCCGTCTTGATGCCGACGTTCCAGATGCTGGCCGTCTGCACCGTGGTGATCATGAGCATGCCGGCGAAGGCGCCCTTCCGGTCGACGCCGAAGGCCTTGATGATGCCGACCATGATCGGCACGAGGCAGGCGACGCGCGCCGTGGTGGAGGGGACGAGGAAGGCCATGACGAAGCCCACGAGCATGGCCCCGATGATGACCTGGCGCGTCTCGCCGCCGACGCGCGAGAGGATGACGAGAGCGATGCGCTTGTCGAGGCCGGTCGCGGTCATCGCGGCAGCGATGAACAGGGCCGCAGCGACCAGCGCCAGGGCCGTGTTGGCGAAGCCGGAAAAGGCGAGGCCGAGGCCCGCGCTGGTGCCCATCAGCACGTTGGGATTGGTCAGGCTGGGCGACAGGCCGAGCAGGAAGGCCATCAGCGCCGCGATGATCACCGCCGAAACCGCATAGTCCACCGCTTCCGTCATCCAGACGATGACGGCGAAGGCGAGGATGGCGAGCATCCTGTGGCCGGCCACCGTCAGGCCCGTCGGCGTCGGCAGGGCAAGGATCACCGCCAAGGCGGCAATGGCGAGCAGCAGACCCCAGTGCTGTCTCAGCCAGGATGGCGGCGGGGCGGGCATCGCCTCGTCCGCCGTCAGAGGAGTTGTTACCGTCCGGCTGTCGCTCATGGCACGCCTCCCCGTATGGATGCTGAATTGACATTCAGCGGTCTTTCGGAAGGCGGTGCCTTGCGGAAGATCAATCCCATCGGTTGCAGCGCAGCCGGCGCGCCCGCATGAGGACCTGATCCGCAAGAGAGCCGATCGGCCGATCAGTAACCCCGCGAGCGGTCGACGAGGCCGGGCAGGGGTTCGCCCCGCCGGTGGCGCACGATGGTGTCGAGCACGAAGCGCACCGCCGTCTCCGGATTGGTCATGCTGGCGATGTGGGGGGTGAGGATGATCTTCTCGTGCTGCCAGAAGGCATGTCCCGCCGGCAGCGGCTCGGGGTCGGCGACGTCGAGCATGGCGGCAGAGATCTGGCCGGAATCGAGCGCTGCCAGGAAGTCCGGCTCCACAAGATGGCCGCCCCTGCCCACATTCACCAGCATGGCGCCCTGCGGCAGGGCGGCGAAGAGGTGCCTGTTCAGGATTCCGCGAGTCTCGCCGGTCAGCGGCAGGAGGCAGACGAGGATGTCGGTGCGTGCCAGGAACGCATCAAGATGGTCGGCGCCGGCGAAGCACTCGACGCCGTCGATCTGCCTGGGCGAGCGGTTCCAGCCGGCAAGGGGAAAGCCGAAGGCCCTGAGCCGCTCCAGCGCTGCCTGGCCGAGCTGGCCGAGGCCCATGACGCCGACCCTGCGGCGCGCGGCGGCGGTGATCTGAATTTCCTTCCAGACCTCGCGCCGCTGCTGGGCAAGGAAGCACGGCAGGTCCCGGTGCAGGGCCAGCACCGCCAGCGCGACATATTCGACCATGCTCTCGGCGATCTTCGGCTCGAGCATGCGCACCAGCGGCACGTGATCGGGCACCTTGCTGAAGTCGAACTGGTCGACGCCGGCACCCACCGAGAAGACCAGCTCCAGGTTGGGGAAGGTCGCGGCAATGTCGTCCGGCGGCACCCAGGTCGCCAGGTAGCGCACCGCGGCGGGGTCGCCGGTATCCGGCCAGAGGCGGAACGGCAGGTCGGGCGCCAGCACCGCGACATGCCGTCCCCATTCCGCGCCCCGCACGGCATTGGCCTTGTAGAGAAGCGTCATGGGCGCCTCAGAACAGCCCGACGGGTGCGAGGGGCCGGCCGTCGACCAGGCGCTCGTAGGAATAGGCGGCCGGATCGATCAGCGGCGAATCCCCCGTGACGATGTCGGCCGCGAGCCGCCCGGCAGCCGGCCCGATGCCGAAGCCGTGGCCTGAAAAGCCTGTGGCGAGAAAGAATCCCGGCAGCTTGTCGACGGCGGAGATGACAGGAATGGTGTCCGGGGTGGTGTCGATGGTGCCGCCCCAGGCCTCGGCGATCTGGATGCCGTTGAGGTCGGGATTGGCCTTGATGAGCGCGGCGAGCGCCTCCTCGACCAGCGTCATGTCGGGGGCGGGATCACGTACGCGCTCGGCCTCGAAGGGCGAGGGTTTGTCGAGGGGCCAGTTCGTGCCCCGCAGCAACTGGTCGAGGAAAGGCTTGCCGAAGGAGATCTTCAGGCCCTTGCGACGCTGCCGGTAGGTCGGGATAAAGGTGCGGGCATAGCGGATCAGGTCCGGCGTCAATTCCACCGTGCCGCGGCCGCGCAGGGCGAGCGTCAGGCCGCCGTCGAGGCGGCGGCGGATGCAGAAGAAGTCAGTGCCGAGGGCGCCGTCGGTGATCTCGGGGGCCGGTGTCGTCCGGCAGGCGGTGGCGTTGACGAGGCCGACCGGCAGCTCGATGCCGTGGCGGCGGCAGAACAGCGACGACCAGGCGCCCCCGGCAAGCAGGGCCGCGTTGGTGCGGATGGTGCCCTTCTCGGTGACCACACCCGTGACCCGCCCGCCGGATGTCTCGAGCCCGCGCGCCGCGCATCCCTGGTGGATGGTGACGCCGTGCTTGCGGGCGGCGACGGCCAGAGCCGGAACCGCCATGGAGGGCTCGGCGCGTCCGTCGCTCGGCGTGTGCAGGCCGCCGACCCAGGTGTCGGCATTGCCGGGCAGGCGCTCGCGCACCTCGGCGGGCGTCAGCACCGTCGAATGGACCTGCATCTCGCGGGCGATCTCCGCCCACTTCTCCCAGGCGGCGAGCTCTTCCGGGTTCTTGGTGAGGAACAGCACGCCGGTGCGGCGGAAGCCGGCATCGCGGCCGGCGTCGGCCTGCATCTCTTCCCACAGGCGCAGAGCCTCGCGCGCGAGAGGGATTTCGGCGCGGGCGCGGCCCTGCTGCCGGCACCAGCCCCAGTTCCGGCTCGATTGCTCGCAGCCGACATGGCCCTTCTCGACCAAGGCGACCGAATGCCCCTTGCGGGCGAGATGGTAGGCGGCCGAGACGCCGATGACCCCACCGCCGATGACGACGACGTCGGCGGTCTCGGGCAGGCGGTCGTCGCCCTGGATGCGATCAAGGGGTGGCGACATGGCGGATGGCTCCTGGAACTGCTGAAGGTGTGTGGCGCATCGGGGGCGGGGTCACTTGATGTCGAGGCGCGGATCCAGCGCGTCGCGCAGGCCGTCCCCGAGGAAATTGAAGCTGGTCACCGCCAGGGTGATGGCGATGCCCGGGGCGATGGCGAGCCAAGGGGCGCTCGTCATGTAGATCTGGGCGTTGTTGAGCATGTTGCCCCAGCTCGCAGCCGGGGGCTGGATGCCGTAGCCGAGATAGCTGACATAGGATTCGAGCAGGATGGCCTTGGCGACGTTGAGGGTCGCGGCCACGACGATGGCGGCCATGGCGTTCGGCACCAGTTCCTTGAACATGATGCGCAGGTTCGACGAGCCGAAGGCGATCGCCGCGGCGGTGAAGTCGCGTTCGCGCAGGGCGCGCATCTGTGCCTCGACGATGCGGGCGACGCTCATCCAGGCGGTGACCGAGATGAGGATGGTGGTGGCGACGAGACCCGGCTCGATCAGCGCGGCGAGGGCGAGGAGCAGGAAGATCGTCGGGAAGCACAGGACGGCATCGACGAAGCGCATCAGCGCGGCGCCGAGAACGCCGCCGTAGAACCCGGCGAAGGTGCCGATGACGATGCCCACCGCCATGGCGATCACCATGGCGACGATGCCGATGGTGAGCGATACGCGCCCGCCCATCATCAACCGCGCCAGAACGTCACGGCCGAGCTCGTCGGTGCCAAGGATATGCGCGCCGGAGAGCGGCGGCGCGAAGCGGTGCATGATGTCGATGAACTTGTCGTCGAAGGGCAGCAGGAACGGTCCGAACACCGAGCCGAAGATGAGAAGGGTGATGATGACCAGGCCGGCCATGGCGAGCCTGTGGCGACGGAACCGCTGCCAGGCGGCCTGGGCCGGCGTGACGTAGACGGGCTCGGTGACGGGGATGGCGGTCATGGCTCAGCCCACACGGATGCGCGGATCGACCACCGCATAGAGCATGTCGGCAATCAGCGAGCCGATCAGCACCATGGTGGCGGAGAACATGAGGATGCCCATCACCACCGGATAGTCGCGGTAGCCGATGGAATCGAGGAAGAGGCGGCCCATGCCGGGCCAGGTGAAGACGGTCTCGGTCACCAGTGCGCCGCCGAGCAGGGTCGGGAACTGCAGGCCGGCCACGGTGATCATCGGCAGGAGTGCGTTGCGCAGCGCGTGCTGCGACAGGATCCGCCACTCGGGCAGGCCCTTGGCGCGGGCCGTGCGGATGTAGTCCTGGTTGATGACGTCGAGCATGGAGGAGCGCATGAAGCGTCCCCACATGGCGGTTTCCACCAGCGCCAGCACGAGGGCAGGGGCGATCAGGTGGTGCAGCATGTCGAGGAGCGAGCCCTCCTCGCCGACCGTCTGGCGGTTGCCGGACGGCAGCCAGCCGAGCGTCACCGAGAACAGGTAGATGGCGATGAGGCCGAACCAGAAGGTCGGGATCGACAGGGCCACCATCGCGCCCACGGTGGCGAGCGAATCGAAGATGGAATAGCGGCGGATGGCACCCAGAATGCCGACCCAGCAGCCGAGGATGACGGCAATCACGGTCGCCGTCGCCATCAGCTCGAAGGTGGCGCCGAGATGGGCGCCGATGATCTTCAGGACAGGCTCGCCGTCGCGGTAGGAGTTGCCCCAGTCTCCCCGCAACATGCGCCAGAGCCAGTCGGCGTACTGGACCGGCAGGGGACGGTCCAGGCCGAGCTGGCGGGTGATGCGGTCGAGGTCCTCCTGCGTCATCTGCGACGACAGGGCGAACTGCGACAGCGGACCGCCGGGAGCCAGGTGCAGGATGGCGAAACCCAGCATCGAGACGATGAAGAGCAGCACCACGGCCTGGCCCAGTCGGTTGACGAGGTAGCGGGCCATCTCAGGAGGTCCGGTGTCGCGGCCGCATCAGGCCCAGTACCATTCGCGGATGTTCCAGCAGTTCGTCGAGGTGTTGGCGTTGGGACGGAAACCCCTGAGGTTCGCCTTCATGCCCTCGGCGATGACGCCCTGGTACAGCGGCAGGATGGCGAGATCGTTGCGGATCACCTTCTGCAACTGGCCATAGGTCGCCTTGCGCTCGGCGATGTCGAACTGGGTCGCGCCGAGAGTGAGCAGGCGATCGGCCTCGGCGTTCTGGTACTGGTAGGTGTTGAAACCGCGGCCCCCCTTGGCCGGGATCGCCCCGGAGCCGAAGCGCGGCGTGACGTCAGGGTCGCTGCCGAGCATGAAATTGACCGAGACCAGCGCCGAGTTGAACTTCGACTGCTGCCAGAACTCGCCCCACATGACGGCCGGCGGCATGTTCTGGATGCGCATGGCGGCGCCGATGCCGCGCCAGTCCTGCATCAGGAGCTGCTGGGTCTGCTCGCGCACCGCGTTTCCGGAGGTTGTCGAGTTGGTGAACTCGAGACGAACGCCGCCCTTGGCGCGGACGCCGTCGCCGCCGCGGGCCCAGCCGGCCGCATCGAGCATCGCATTGGCCTTGGCGGGGTCGTAGGCGTGCTGCGGCAGGCCCGGCTGGAACGACCAGCCCTGCTGCGGCACGAAGGTTTCGGTCGGCGTCGGCAGGCCGTAGTTCAGCGCGTCGATGATCGCCTTCTTGTTGACCGCCATGTAGAGCGCCTCGCGCACCGTCCGGTCGGCGAGCGGACCAAATTCGAGGTTCGGCGCGATATGTTCCACCGACGATGTCGAGGAGACGACGACGGTGCGGTCACGCAGGGTCTTCGCCTCGCGGACGAAGTTCGGCAGGATGCCCTGGATGCCCGTGTAGTCCACCTGTCCCGTGCGGAACTGCGTGTAGAGCACGGTCAGGTCGGAAATATACTTGAAGATCAGCCGCTCCACGTAGGGACCCTTGCCGTGGTAGGCGGTGTTGGCCATCAGCACGATGTTGTCGCCCGGGGTGCGCGAGCCCCAGCGGAACGGACCCGTTCCCACCGGCGCGTTGTTCATCGGCGAGGTGTTCGGATCTGCCGCCTTCTCCACGACGTGCTTCGGCACCAGGAAGGTGAGTGACAGGATCGACAGGTAGGGCGAGTAGGGCGCCTCCATCCGCCAATGGATTTCGTCCGCCGCGACGACCTTGATGTCCTTCACCAGGCTGTGGCCGACCCGGTTGCGGACCCGGAAGCTGGTGTTGTTGATCAGGTCCAGCGAGTACTTGACGTCCTCGGCGGTGAAGGCGGTGCCGTCGTGCCATTTCACGCCGGCGCGCAGCTTAATCTTCCAGGTCAGGCCGTCGGCGGACAGGCCGCCATTGGCGACGGTCGGAATCTCGCGGGCGAGGTCGGGGACGAAGTTGCCCTCGGCGTCGATGTACCAGAGTGTCGAGAAGAGCTGCCACCAGACGGCTTGATCGACCTCGATGCCCGGCATCAGCGGGTTGAAGACGGTCGGCTCCTGCGACAGGGCGGCGACGATCTGGCCGCGCGGCCTGTCCGGGGGCGTGGAGGGTCGGGCGCCTTGGGCGAACACTGAGCCGGAGGAAGCCATGCCGGCTGCGGCGCCGGCACCGAGGACCATCAGCGTGCGGCGGCTCGGCGCGACAAGCCCATGTGCCTGCCCGAATGCACCGTTCTTCGTCTCGTCGACCATCGTGCAGTTCCCCTTTGGCCTGGTCCACGGCATAGCTCTACCGTTCACCGGAATGGCCCGGTGCCCGGCGGGTTGCCACCCGCGGTCTTCAGTGATCTTGAATTGTCAGCAGAGAACTTCAACACTGCTAAACAGAGCTGTCAATGGCGTCGCATGCGATGCTCGGCTGCCCGTAGAGGAGGTCTTCTCTCCGCGCGCAGGTGGCAATGATCGGCGGACGAACGGGACAGGAGAACCGAGCATGAGTGGCCGCAGCAGCGCCGGACAGACGCGGACTGCACAGGTCGCGGAGGCAATGAGCGACGAGGACCGCGACCAGCGGCTCGGCGAGACAATCCGCGTCATGCGCCAGCGCGCCGGTCTGTCGATGCAGGAGGTGGCGAAGAGGACGGGCTTGTCGACCGGCATGATCAGCCAGGTCGAAAGGGCTCTCGCCACCCCTTCGGTGCGGACACTCCGGCTGCTCAGCATCGCCCTCGACGTGCCGATCTCCTACTTCTTCGAGGAGCACGCGGCGGCGTCGCCGGCCCGCTACATCGTGCGCAGGAATGATCGCCGTCTGCTCCGGCTGACCGCCAGCGGCGTGGTCAAGGAGGCGCTCACCCCGGTCGAGAAGGGCGAACTGGAATTCTACGAGCTGACGCTCAATCCCGGAGGCTCGTCCGGAACTGATTTCGTCCAGCACACGGGCGAGAAGGCCGGATACGTGCTGTCCGGCCGCCTGCGCCTCTGGCTTGACCACGAGGCCCATGTGCTGGAGGCCGGCGACAGCTTCCGCTTCCCCTCCACCGTGCCGCACATGTTCGACAATCCCTCGCAGCAGGTCGCCCGCATCATCTGGGTGACCACGCTGGGGACGCGCTCCTGACACTGGCCGCACGCGCCATCTGACGAGGGGTCCCGCAGGGCTCGGGATCGCCCTGTCGCGCCGGCCTTGCGGCCGGGAAGCGGCTGATTCAACCGGGTTGCGATGTCGCATGCATAGAAGGGCGCTCACGTGATCCTGCCCGGCTGGCCGCCGCCGCGGATAATATAGCAATGCATTGACATTTATTCGCGGCCGGATATCGTTTGTTGCGACCGGTCCATCTTGTCCGGCCGGCAGTCTGCCAGAGCCGGCTGGCCTCATCGCGGGGGCGAAGAGTCATGATCCTCAACCACGATCAGACGCAGATCAGGGACACGGCCCGCCGCTTCGCGCGCGAGAAGCTCGCGCCGGGCTATCAGCGGCGGGAAGCCGCGGCGCGCGTCGACCGGGCGCTGATCGCGGAAATGGGGGCGCTCGGCCTGATCGCACCGGAGCTCCCCGAGGCTCTCGGTGGCTACGGCATGCCGAGCGTGACCAGCGGCCTCATCGCCGAGGAGATCGGCTACGGCGACATGAACGTCGCCTATGTGCAGATCCTGGGGTCGCTGAACGGCGCCATCATCGCCCGTCATGCCGCACCCGAGCTCGCGACCGAATGGGTGTCGCGCATCGTCTCGGGACAATCCGTGGTGGCCATCGGCCTCACCGAGCCGCGCGGCGGGTCGGATGCCGCCAACCTCGCGCTGTCGGCGCGCCGTGACGGCGACCACTACATCCTGAAGGGCGAGAAATCCTCCATCAGCATGGCCGACCAGGCCGATGCCGTCGTGCTCTTCGCCCGCACGGGCGAGGCCTCCGACGGCGCCCGGGGCGTCACGGCCTTTCTGGTCCCCATGGACACGCCGGGCGTCTCGACCCTGCGCTTCACCGATCTCGGCTCCAAGGCCATCGGCCGGTCCTCGATCTTCTTCGACGAGGTGCGCATTCCCGCCGCCAACCGCCTTGCCGCCGAGGGCTCGGGCTTCATCCAGGTCATGCAGGGCTTCGATTTCAGCCGGGCGCTGATCGGACTGCAGTGCATCGGCGCGGCGCAGGCCTCGCTCGACGAGAGCTGGCGCTATGTGCAGGAGCGCGAGGCCTTCGGCGGGCCGATCGCGCGCAACCAGGGCGTCACCTTCCCGCTGGCCGAGGGCGAGGGGCTGATCGCGGCGGTGCGCCAGCTCTGCCTGCATACGCTCGCCCTGCGCGACGCCGGCCAGCCGCATACGTCGGAGGCCGCCATCTGCAAATGGCTCGGCCCGAAGACCGCCGTCGACGTCATCCACCAGTGCCTGCTGACCCATGGCCACTACGGCTGGTCGCTGGACCTGCCGCACCAGCAGCGGCTGCGCGACGTCATGGGCCTCGAGATCGGCGACGGCACCGCGCAGATCATGAAACTCATCGTCTCCCGGGAGAAGCTCCGGGCTGCGAAGGCATAAGGCCGGACGGACCGCGAAGAGTCCGCCATCATCGGAGGAAATGACCATGCTCGTGACACAGGACACCCTGGCCCGGCGGCGCGCGGCGGCAGGCGGCTTCTGGAAGGACGAGACCCTGCTCGGCCATCTGGCGCGGGCCGTGGCCGCGACGCCCGACAGGACGGCCGTCGTCGCCAATCGCAGCGAGACCGGCGCGTGCCGGCGGATCAGCTACCGCGAGCTCGACGCCATGTCGTCGGCCGTTGCCGGCGGCCTCGCGGCCCGCGGCGTCGGTGCAGGTGATGTCGTGTCGTTCCAACTGCCGAACTGGTGGGAGTTCACCGTCCTGCACCTTGCCTGCCTCAAGCTCGGTGCGGTCTCGAACCCGTTGATGGTCATCTTCCGGGAGCGCGAACTGGCCTTCATGCTGGGGCTGGCGGAAACGAAGGTGCTGGTCGTGCCCAAGACCTTCCGGGGCTTCGACTATCCGGCCATGGTCGCCGGCGTGCGCGACAGGCTGCCGAAGCTCGCCCATGTCTTCGTCGCCGGCGGCTCCGGCGACGACGCCTTCGACCGGCTTCTGGAGGCGCCGCCCCTGGCCGCCCGGCCGCGCCTCGATCCGGACGCCGTGATCCAGCTGCTCTACACCAGCGGCACGACGGGCGAGCCGAAGGGGGTGATGCACACCTCCAACACCATGCTCTCCAATCTCGGCCCCTTCGCCGAGCGGCTGCACCTCGGGGCCGATGCCATCATCCACATGCCCTCGCCGATGGCCCACCAGCTCGGCTTCATGTACGGGCTCGTCCTGCCGGTGATGCTGGGGGCGACGGCGGTGCTGCAGGATGTCTTCGTCGCCGCGGAGATGGCCCGCCAGATCACGGATGAGCGCGCCAGCTTCACCATGGGCGCGACACCCTTCCTCAACGACCTGACGGAGCATGTCGCGGCCTCGGGGCAGGGCACACCCAGCCTGAAGATCTTCGTCTCCGCCGGCGCGCCCATTCCGCGCGCCCTCGTCACCAAGGGACGCGCGACGCTCGGGGCCGCCATCATCTCCGCCTGGGGAATGTCGGAGAACGGCGCGGTCACCACGACCCGTCCGGAGGACCCGGAGGAGACCGCCACTACGACGGACGGCATCGCCCTGCCGGGCATGGAGGTGCGGGTCATCGACGCCACCGGGGCGCTGGCGGCGCCGGGCGAGGAGGGCCAGTTGCAGGTGCGCGGCTGCTCCAACTTCGTCGGCTACCTGCGCCGTCCCGAACTCGACCCGAAGGACGAAAATGGCTGGTTCGACACCGGCGACCTCGCCCGAATGGATGTCGCCGGATACATCCGCATCGCCGGCCGGTCGAAGGACATCATCATCCGTGGCGGCGAGAACATTCCCGTCGTCGAGGTCGAGGGGCTGCTGTTCAGGCATCCGGCGGTGGCGGCGGTCGCGATCGTCGGCACGCCCGACGCGCGGCTGGGCGAGCGGGCCTGCGCCTTCATCGTCTTGAGGGAGGGCCAGAGCCTCACCTTCGAGGAGATGACGGCCTATCTCGCCGAGCAGAAGATGGCCCGCCAGTACATCCCGGAGCGCCTCGAAATCGTCACCGAGCTGCCGCGCACGCCGAGCGGCAAGGTGCAGAAATTCAAGCTGCGCGAGACCGCCCGCGGGGCCTGAGGCGATCCGCCCCTCAGTCGTCCGCGGCGGCCTTCTCGTCGTCGCCGCCGAGACTGGCGAGGCCGTTCCGCAGGCGATCCAGCAGGCGGTAGAGCTGAAGTTGCTCCTCCGGCGTGAGGGCGGAGAGCGATGCTTCGTAGAACTCTCCGATGGGTTCCTGCATGCGGTCCCACACGTCGATGCCCTTGGGCGTCAGGTGGCTGCGGCGGCTGCGCCCGTCTGCGGCATCCTTGATCTTCTCGATCCAGCCGCGCGCCTCCAGCCTGTCGAGCACGGCGGCGAGGTTCTGCCGGCTGACCATCAGGAATTCGATGAGCTCCTTGACGTTCATTCCGTCGCGGCGGACGTGCGGGCGCGCCAGGGCGCCGAGAACAGCCCATTGCTGGGTCGTCGAGCCGAAGGCGGCCACGGCGCGCGTGCCGTTCTTGTGCATCAGATTCGAGCTTTGATAGAGCCGGAAGAACAGGCGGTTCGCGACATCGAACCGGCCGTGGTCGCCGGGGGCTGTGTCCGCTTGCTTCGGTCTCACGACGGACCCTCGTTATTATAGCAATGTATTGCTATTTCAGATGGGAAGACTATTGTCGAATGCGGAGTGACGCAACCATTGCCGCGCCCGGCCGCCCATGGCGGCGCGGCCCGGCATGGCCCGGAATCCACTGAAGCCAGAGGATCGAAAGCCATGAGCAAAGTCCAGACCGCCTACGAGGACATTCTCTACGTCGAGCGCGCCGACGGTGTCGCCTTCATCACCATCAACCGGCCGGATCGCTACAACGCCTTCCGCGGCAAGACGGTGGAGGAACTGATCGATGCCTTCCAGCGGGCGGGGTGGAACCGCGACATCGGCGTGATCGTGCTCGGCGGGTCCGGCGACAAGGCCTTCTGCACCGGCGGCGACCAGGGCTCCCATGACGGCCAGTATGACGGCCGCGGCACCATCGGCCTGCCGATCGAGGAGTTGCAGACGCTCATCCGCGACGTGCCGAAGCCAGTCATCGCCCGCGTCCAGGGCTTCGCCATCGGCGGCGGCAATGTGCTCGCGACGCTCTGCGACCTCACCATCGCTTCCGAGCGGGCGCAGTTCGGCCAGGTGGGGCCAAAGGTCGGTTCCGTCGATCCCGGCTTCGGCACGGCCTATCTCGCCCGCGTCGTCGGCGAGAAGAAGGCCCGCGAGATCTGGTACATGTGCCGCCGCTACACCGCTGTGGAGGCCGAGCGCATGGGCCTCGTCAACTGCGTCGTGCTGCATGACGAACTCGACGCCGAGGTCGATCGCTGGTGCGCCGAGATCATGGAGAAGAGCCCGACCGCCATCTCCATCGCCAAGCGCTCGTTCAACGCCGACAGCGAGAACATCCGCGGCATCGGCTCCCTCGGCATGCAGGCGCTCAGCCTCTACTACGACACCGAGGAGTCGAAGGAGGGCGGCCGCGCCTTCCGGGAGAAGCGCAAGCCGGATTTCAGGAGGCGGTGAGGGAGGTTGGTGGCATCCCTTCGGCGGAAGTGACCTTGCCTCTGCGACGGTTGCCTGTGCCCCCATCGCCGGTAGGATGGCGGCAATCTGCAGTGTTGGATGCCCGTTGCCATGAACGACCACGAGACGGTGGACCTGCTGATCCGGGCCGACTTTGTCTATCCGGTGGATGGCCGGACCGAGGTCATCGCCGACGGCGAGATCGCCGTCTCGGGTGATCGCATCGTGCATGTCGGCCGCGCCGACCCCCAGCGGCCCCGCAAGGCCTGCCGGGTCCTCGGAGGGCCGGGCTTCGTCGCACTGCCGGGCTTCGTCAACTGCCACAGCCATGCCGCCTCCGTGGTGTTCCGCAGCCAGACCGACGACCACGAGGCGAAGAAGGCCCTGCTCAACGTCGCCTTCCCGATGGAGAAGGACATCTCCACCGAGGAGTGGCGGCTGCTGGGCGCACTCGGCTGCGCCGACATGCTGCTGGCCGGCGTCACGACCATCAATGACATCTGGTACAGCCCGGAAACGCTGGCGGAGACCGTCGAGAAGGCCGGGCTGCGGGCCCAGATCGCCAACAAGGTCTTCGATGTCCGGCTGGAGAACCTGCGGAACGGCGACTATACCCACCACGCCGCCATCGGCGAGAAGCGCCTCGCCGACGGCGTCGCCTTTGCGGAGCGCTGGCATGGCGCGGCCGCTGGACGCATCACCGCCCGCATCGGGCCACACGCCACCGACACCTGCGACGTCGGCCTGTTTCGCGAGGCACGGCGGGAAGCAACCCGGCTGGGGATCGGGATGCACATCCATGCCGCGCAGAGCGCCGCCGAGGCCGAGCACATCCGCGCCACCTATGGATGTGGCCCGGTGCGCCATCTGGCCGAGGCTGGAATGCTCGCCCCCGACGTGGTTCTCGCCCACCTGGTCTTTGCTGAGGACGACGACCTCGCGGCCGCCGCCGAACACGGCGCCGGCTATGCCCATTGCCCGACCATCTACCCGCGGCGCGGGCGCTATCCGCGTCTCGAAGCCATCCTCGAGCGGGGAATCCCGACGGGTTTTGCCACCGACTGGATGCTGAACGACCCTTTCGAGGGCATGCGCTACGCCATCAACGCGATGCGCCTCAGGCTGGGCTCGCCGTCGGCCATGTCCGGCCTCGAGGCCCTGCGGTTCCAGACACTGGGGGCGGCACGGGTGCTGGGGCTCGATGGCGAGATCGGCTCTCTCGAGGCAGGCAAGAAGGCCGACATCATCCTGGTCAGCACCGAGGCTCCGCATCTCCAGCCCTACTATGGAGGGCCGGAGGCGCTGGTCTTCTACGCCAAGGCGACCGACGTCCACACCTCCGTCATCGACGGGCGGGTGGTAATGGAGGGCCGGCGCATTCCCGGCCTCGACGAGGCGGTCATCCAGCGCGATATCCGGGCGGCGACGCCGGGCTGGCGGAAGCGTCTGCATGCCCTCGGCAGCCGCGCCGTGTTCGGGCCGGGATGCGACTGCTGCGGCTGACGGCAGGAGCTGCCCATTGGCTTCGGGTCGATTTGCGCCGATCCTGCGGTCCGGCGCCGAGCAGCCGGCGGGATCACCCACGATGAACCGCACGCCGGACGTCGGAAGCGAGGGAGAAGAACGGTGCCCGCGTGCATCCATTGCGGCCAGGACAGCCAGTACCTCACCTATGATGCATGGGGGCTCTGCCATCAATGCAGTCCCGATCATGCTCCGGTCATCGCGCAGGCGGTCGGGGGCATCGCCGGCGGTGCGGAGGCGAGATCGAAGGCCAGGCGGTCTTCCGCGCAGCTGGAGCTTCTGAGGGACTCCATCGACCACTGCCGGGTATTGCAGCGCTATCCCGGCCTCCGGCTGGAGGGGGTCGATCCGGCCCGCCTGATGGCCGACCTGGAGAAGGTCAGGACAGAGACCGTCGAGCAGGCCATTCGTGGCGAATGGTTCGACGCCCGGGAGCGAGCCAGGGACAGCGCGGGCACGTCCGGGATCATGGAGGCCTATGGAGAGGCGGTCGAGCGCCTGCAGGACCTCCTCGATCTGCTGGACGACACCGGCCTGATCGACAAGGCCGTGGTCGTGCTGCGGGCGGAGCGCGACGGACTGGTCTTCGAGAGCATCTACCGCAAGGGCCAGCTTGCGGAGCAGATGGGCAAGCCCCGGAAGGCCAGGGAGCACTACATCGAAGCGGTCTTCTGGCTCAGGAAGGACGGTACGCCGGATACCTATCAGACTGACAAGATCGAACTGGCTGAGAAGCAGATCGAGCGCTTGGGAGGCAGGTCGACGGGTTGAGGCTCCACCCGACTGCAGTCAGGGCTGAGCGTGATCGTGGGCGCGCATGGAATGGCGGTGCTATTGGGCAAGCCGAACCGGTCCCGGAGTGCCTTACGCTGGCGTGCCCCCAGGTTGCGATATTTCAATCGAGAAATGACCGTTGATGAGCTGAACGTCAGCGTCGCGCCTGCAGGGCGGACATCCGTTCAATACCCGGGAGTGGACATCTCTTGATCGCCGTGAGCCGGGCTTATCATCTGAGGACGCAGAGACTTGAAGCGTTGGGGTTCGTTCGGCGACGGCGCAGCGTTCTTTCGAGGAGTTGGCCGGTCAAGATCGCGGAACAGCCGAAGCAGCGTCCAGTTTGATCCAACAGGACGATACCACCGTGACTGACTTCATCCCTTCGAGAGACGGAACCGTAACCCGCGACCCGGGTGCCGCTGAGCCTGACCCGGCCCGCCGTCCAGGTCAGCCAGGCGCCGGGCGCCAGCAAGTGGACGATGCAGTCACCCGCGATTCACGATCACGCTTTGGCGAGATGGACGAGCGGGGTATGGCCCTTCCAAGAGGTATCAGGGAAGGGGTGGCATCCGAGCCTGACCCCATGGAAGCGGATTTGCACAAGGGAGCCCAATCACTGTCGGATGGATCGACCCGCAGTGGCAGGTCACACCGTGCGGGCACGGAGTTGAACGCGGCACGCAGGGTGACGTCCGGGTGGTGGCAGAATCCCAGTGGCCGCGACTGGACCATCCCGGCTTCGCGCCCGCGAAGGCGCGTCGACCCGTTGGAATCAGAACCGTGCCCCTCTAGCCCCACCCGGCGATCACTGCGTCGGCATCGGTTACCACAGCGACATTCTGCAGGGCGTAGTTGACCGAGGCGGTGTGCCACTCGGCGTTCATCGTCGAGCAGCAGTCCTCGGGCACCATCATGTAGTAGCCCTTGTCGGCGCCGGTCCGGGCCGTGTGTTCGATGGACATGTTGGTCCAGGCGCCGGTGACGATGACGATGTCGCGGCCGAGCGCCTTCAGAACCGTCTCCAGCCGAGAGCCCTCCCAGGCGCTCATGCGCTGCTTCTCGACCACATGATCCCCGGCCATGGCCTCGAGGCCCGGGACGGGCGCGGCTCCCCAGGTGCCGCGCACCATGGCCTTGGCGTCGGCGAGACCCTCGAACAGGGGGGCGTTCATGGTCACACCCGGGCAGCCCGGCTCCACGATGAACCAGACGTGGATGACCGGCACGCCCTTGGCGCGCGCGGCAGCGGCGAGGCGGGCGGCATTGGCGATGGCGTTCTGCTCGCGGCAATGGGCGGGCGAGCCGGAGGAGGCGAAGGCGCCACCCTCCATCACCACATCGTTCTGCATGTCCTGGACGATGACGGCACAGCGGCCGGTGTCGAGGACATAGCCTGGGGCGCACTTCAGCGCCCCGTTGCGGGCGACCGACGCGGCTGCGACCGTCTTCGGGGAAGAGCCGGACGCGGCGCGTGGCGCGCCTGCCACGATCATGTAGGGCTCGGCGCGCGGGCCGACCTTGGTCTCGACTGCATAGAGGGAATGGGTCGCGGTGAGGAACAAGGTGCGGAAGTCCGGTCCGCCCCAGGTCAGGTTGCCGACGAGCTCCGGCACCCTGACCTTGCCGATCAGGTCGCCGCCCGGCGCATAGACCCAGACGCCGCCTGGACCGCAGACCCAGATGTTGCCCTGCGCATCGCACTTCATGCCGTCGGGCACGCCGGGTTCGGACGGGGAGGCGATGCCGGTGGCAAAGACGTGGCCGGCGCCGAGCGCGCCGTTCGGCAGCACCTCGAAGACGCGGATCAACTGCTGGACGGTGTCGTTGATGTAGAGCTTCTTCTCATCGGGGGAGAAGCACAGGCCGTTCGGCTGCTCGAAGAGGTAGCGGTCGACGAGGAGTTGTGGTGGCCCGCCACCCGGCGCGATGCGATAGACGCCCTGGAAGCCGAGCTGGCGCGGGCGCTCGACGCCGTAGACCGGCATGCGGCCGTACCAGGGGTCGGAGAAGTAGATGGCGCCGTCGGACTTCACCACGACGTCGTTGGGGCTGTTCAGCTCGCGGCCCTCGAAATGCGAGGCCAGGACCTCGCGCCGCCCGTCGGCGCGCTCGCGGACCAGCGTCGAGGTCGCGTGCTCGCAGACGATGAGATCGAGCGCGCCGTCATAGGTCATGCCGTTGCACTTGTTGGACGGGCGCATGACCTCGCGGATGCCCGCCCGGTCCCAGCGCCGGCGAACATCGCCCGGCATGTCCGAGAAGAGGAGGAACCCCTCCTTCGGATGCCAGATCGGCCCCTCGGTGAACTCGAAGCCGGTACCGAGCTGGCGCACCGGCGCCCATGGGTCGATGAGGTCGTTGAAGGCCGGCCTGACGGCGACATGGGTTGTCATGGGACGCTCTCGCTACGTGGGTTGCGTGCGGGATAGGCGGCGGCAGCGCGCGTCAGGCCGGGAACCAGGGCCGCGACGGCAGCGTCTGGGTGACCGGCCCCGGGACCGCCATGTCGAGCCGGCCGACCACCTGCCCCGCCTCGATCTTGGCGGGCTTGTCGTGGACCGGCAGCAGGAAGCGCGACGAGTTCAGCAGCTTCTTGATGGCCGCCTTCTCCGCGCGCTTCGAGGTTCCGTGATTGCCGGTGACGCGCGGCTCGTTGGCGTGGAGTTCGTGGTAGGGGTTCACGATCTGGTCATTGAAGTCGTAGATCACGTCACCGCATATCGTCGCGCGCCCCTCGGCCGTGTCGACGTGCACGTTCATCGAGCCCTCGGTATGGGCGCCGGCCGCCTCGAGATAGCAGCCGGGAAAGAGCTCGATCATACCGGTCAGTTCGAGGTCCTCCAGGCGCAGCGCGTGCCTGGTGTGCAGCCGGTCGATCAGGTGCTTGATGTCGGGGGCCGGATACTGCGGGTGCATCAGTCCGGAGACCGAATATTCGAGCTCCCGCCGGTTGATGATCACCGTGGTGTTCATCGGGAAGAGCTCGTCCTTGCCGGCGTGATCGATGTGCAGATGGGTGTGCGCGACGTAGCGCACGTCGCCCATGCGCACGCCGTACTTCATCAGCTGGTTCTCGATCATGTTCTCGTGGAACTGGAGGCCGCGCATGCCGAGGCTCTCCATGATCTGGTTGTGGCGATAGCCGGTATCCACCACGACCGGCCAGGGGCCGCCGAGAATGAGGAAGCCGTAGGTATAGGTCCGGCGGACCTGGCCGCAGCCCCGGCCGAGCACGAGGAAGCTCGATTCCAGTTCGATGTCGCCGTAGTCAAGGACCTTGATCTCGAGTGGCATCATTCCCTCCGAATGTGTCAGGCCAGCCGGTAGACCCGCTTGGCGGTTGAAGAAAAGACGGCAGAGCGGTCCCTCTCGGGAACGGCAGCCCAGTGGGCGGCGAAGAGCGCGGGATAGGTCGTCCAGAGCTTCTCGATCGGGAAATTCGAGCCGAAGAGGCAGCGGTCGGCGCCGAACAGCGTGAGGGTGTCCCGCGCGATCATGGCCACGTGAGCCGGGTCGTTGCGCCGCAGGAAGGTGCCGAGCCCCGACAGCTTGCTGACGATGTTCGGCCGCGCGGCGAGGAGTGCCATCCCCGACCTCCAGCCCGCGATCCCCTGCGGCGAGAGATCCTCGAGCATGCCGGCATGCTGGAGAACGAAGGTCACGTCGGGACAGGCCGCAGCGAGTTCGGCCGCTCCCGCCATCTGGCCGGAAAAGACCTGCAGGTCGAAGCTCCAGCCGTAGCCGGCAAGCCTTGCCACATTGCGCTGGAGGACAGGGGCGCGCGCCAGGTCGGGGCCGCTGGCGAAGCGGTAAAGCGGGTTCTCGTGCCAGTGGAGCTGCATTCGTACCCCGCACACCCGGCCATTGCGGGCGAGGGCGTCCAGCTGTGGCCGCACGTCCTCAGCCAGCATGTCCGCATAGGCGACGATGGCAATGGGAAAGCCGCTCTGGTCCGATGCCTCGGCGACGAAGGCGGCCTCCTCGACAGAGCGGTCGACCGGCCAGTTGGCCTGGACATAGACGGCGCCAGTCATGCCGGCCGAGGTCGCATCGGCCATGTATTCGGCGATCGGGTAGTCCCGGCGGATGGGCTCGTAGGGGCCGAAGATGCGCGGCTGCATCGGCCCGGTCAGCCAGGGCAGGTCGGCCTGCCGCCAGATGTGGAAATGGGCGTCGATCATGCCGCGCGCTCCCGGCCGAGTGACAGGATGTGCCGGCAGACGGCGGCGGTGGTGCCGCCGTTGGTCAGCGAGGCGAGCAGGGGCCGTATGGCGGCGAGGCCTTCCGTCTCCGGGCGATAGGCGCTGTCGGCCGCCAGCGGCGACAGCCAGTCGATGCGGTGGGCGCGGGCGGCGAGGCGCCCCACCGCCTGGATCATGGCGCGGGGGTCGCCGCGCTCCAGCCCGTCGGAGAGCACGACGACCACCGCGCCGCGGGCGTAGCCGGCGAAGCGCGGCACGGCGAGGAAGGCCTGCAACGCGTCGCCGATGCGGGTGCCGCCGTCCCAGTCGGCGACGAGATCGGCGGCGAGCGCCAGGGCGCGGGCCCGGTTGCGGCGCTTCAGCACCGTGGTGAGGCGGGTGAGCCGGGTGCCGAAGGTGAAGACCTCGACCAGCGGTGCGCCGTGCACAAGCGCGTGGGCGAAGGCGAGATGGGCGTCGGTGCGCTGCTTCATCGAGCCGGACACGTCGATGAGGAGCAGGAGGGGCCTGACCCGCGTGCTGCGGCGCCAGCGCTTCAGCGCCATGACCTCCCCGTCGTTGCGGATGGCGGCCTTGAGGCTCGCGGCGAGATCGAAGCCGGGGCCGCGCCGGGCGCGCCGCTGGCGATAGCCGCGCCGGCGGGGCAGCGCCTCGGGCAGGTCGCGGGTGAAGCGGCGGAGGATGTCGCCGTCGTCGGGCGGGGTCAGCCGGCGCACGGCGAGCGCCTCGGCAGAGGTGGCCTCCCGGCCGGTCTCATGGATCTCCTCGCCGATGAGAATCTCCTCGTGGGTACCTTCCTCCTCGACCTTCATGTCGTCGTCCGGCTGCCAGTCGTCGTCCTCGCCGGGCTCCCCCGCTGCACCGAGGAAATGGGCGTCGAAGAGCGCGTCGAACCTGTCCCGCCGCTCGAAGGGGGGGGCGATGGTGGCGACGGCCGCCTTGCGCACATCCTCGATGGTGCGGGGTCCCAGGAGATCGACGGCGCGGAGGAAGGCGATGGTCTGCTCCGGCGCCACTGCGAAGCCGTTTCCGCGCAGGAGGGTTGCGAAGGCGACAAGAGGCCGGGCCGCGGCCGGCAGACGAGGCGGGTCAGGGGGCGCGGTCATGCGGCCACCGCCCGAATGAAGGCGTCCATCCGCGGCCGCATGTGGGCGAGATCCTCCTCGTCCTTCAGCGCCGTGCCGATCGACCGCCGGAAGGCCTCCGGCCACGGGGCGCCGGTGCGGGCGAGCGCCGTTGCCGCTTCCGCCCAGTCGACGGCCTCGGCCACGCCCGGAGGCTTGGTCAGTGGCTCCTGCCGCAGTATGCCGACAGCATGCACGATCGCCCGCGCCGTGCTCTCGGCGACGGCCGAGGACCGCAGCATGATGATCGCCGCCTCGCGGGCCGGATCGGGGTAGGGGATGTAGTGGTAGACGCAGCGGCGGCGTAGCGCCTCGTGAAGGTCGCGGGTGCGGTTGGAGGTGAGGACGACGACCGGGCGGTCCGCGGCGCGGAGCGTTCCGCGCTCTGGAATCGAGATGGAGAAGTCGGAGAGGAACTCGAGGAGGAAAGCCTCGAATTCATGGTCCGAGCGGTCGATCTCGTCGATGAGGAGCACCGTCGCGTCCGGACGGCGCAGAGCCGCCAGCATCGGGCGCTCGATGAGGAAATCGTCGCGATAGATATCGACGCTCTCGCCCTCGCGCGCCTGGCGGATGGCGAGCATCTGGCGGGGGTAGTTCCATTCGTAGAGCGCTGCCGATGCGTCGATCCCCTCGAAACATTGCAGACGGATCAGCTGCCGGCCAAGGATTCCGGCGAGTGCCTTGGCGGCCTCGGTCTTGCCGACGCCCGGCGCTCCCTCCAGCAGCAGCGGTTTGCCGAGGGCCAGCGCCAGGAACCCGGCCGTGGCGATGCCGTCGTCGGCGAGATAGAGCGCGGCCTTCAGCGCCTCGGCCAGCGCCTCCGGGCTCGACAGTCCGGCGATGGGCGGTTGCAGGGTCATGGCCGTCAGCCCCCGCCGCCGCGGCGCGGCTGCGGCCGCGCACCGCCATTGGCCTTGATGCCGCGCAGCACCTTCTCAGGGGTGATCGGCAGGTCGTTCACCCGGACGCCGACGGCGTTGTAGACGGCGTTGGCAATGGCCGGCAGCACCGGATTGGCGCACATCTCGCCCGGACCCTTGCCGCCGAAGGGACCGTCTGGCGCCGGGCGCTCGAGCACGGTCACGGAGTAGGGCGCGATGTCGCCGGGGCCGGGCATCAGGTATTCGTTGAAGTCGCGCGGGCCGTGGCTCGGGTCCGGGTAGTAGGGCTCCGGCGTCTCGTAGAGCGCGTGGCTGATGCCCATCCAGGCGCCGCCGACGAGCTGCTGCTCCACCATCTTCGGGTTGATCGCCCGCCCGAGCTCGTAGGACGAGGTCATCTTGAGCACCATCACCTCGCCGGTCTCGTCGTCCACCTCGACATCGGCGACGAGGCAGGCATGGGCGAAGGCGGTGTTGGGATTCATCTCCCCGGTCTGCGGGTCCACGGTCGACAGCGGAATGAGGAAGATGCCGCGCCCGGCGATGGTCTTGCCCTGCTTGAACTGCGCCGCCTGGGCGGTCGCCTTGACGGTGATCGACCGCGACGGCGCGCCCTTGACATGGATGTTGCCGCGCCCGTCGGTGACGAGGTCGCCGGCATTGACCTCGAGTTCCTCGGCGGCCGCTTCCAGCAGCACGCCGCGCGCCTCGCGGGCGGCGGCAATCACAGCATTGCCCATGCGGTGGGTGCCACGCGAGGCGAAGCTGCCCATGTCATGCGGGCCGGTGTCGCTGTCGGCCGTGTCGACATAGACGTCCTCCATCGGCACGCCGAGCGTCTCGGCCGCGACCTGCCGCGTCACCTGCTTCATGCCCTGGCCGAGGTCGATCGCCGAGAGCGCGACGGTGAACTTGCCGTCGGGATTAGAGTGGATCAGCGCCTGGCTGGGGTCGCCGCCGAGGTTCATGCCGATCGGATAGTTGACGGACGCCATGCCGCGTCCCCGGTGGCGGGCCATCTCAGCGCCTCCTCGTGCCGAAGACAGAGGAAAAGCGGGTCGCGCCATGCTGGGTCGGCGGAGCCGCTGTTTGGGCGGGCGGAGGCGGCCCGGGGGGAGCCGCAGTCGCCGGCGCAACCGGGGGAGGAGCCGTAGGCATCGGCTGATAGGCGGGAGCGGCGCCCGGCGGGGTCGGGCGGTAGGGCTCGTACTGGGGCACCGCTGCCGTGGACGGGCGGCTGTCGGATGAGCCCTCCATGACGGGTTGCTTCGTCAGCGGAATGCGCGTGGTCCCCGCCGGCAGCGTCTCGGTGGCGGGGCCGACACGGGTCTCCGGCCGGCCGATGCGGCCATTGTCGTCGATGGGGGTCGCCGGGATGAGCGCCCGCGCGCCACCGCCGCCGGTCAGGGAGGACTGACGCCGCGCCTCGTCGGAGAGCGGCCAGCCGGCCTTCTCCGCCGCGACCTGCACGCACTCGATGAGGGCGGTGTTCTTGGCGACACGGCGGTGCGCCTTCATGTCCTCGTCGCGATAGGCGTTGAGGATGCGGAACTCCATCGGGTCCATGCCGCAGGCCTCCGCGCCCTTGTCCATATGGACCTCCAGCGCGAAGTCGACCGCTGTGATGCCGAAGCCGCGCATGGCGGTCGAGGGGCAGCGGTTGGTGTAGGCGACGTAGATGTCGGCGCTGACGTTCGGGATCGTGTAGGGCCCCGGCAGGTGTGCGGTGCACTTGATCGCGGCGTAGCTCGACAGGCGCGTATAGGCGCCGGCATCGAAGTAACTGCGTATTCGCCGGGCGACGATGCGCCCGTCGCGCATGATGCCGTCCTTGATGTAGATGCGCTCGGCGCCGCGCGGCGAGCCGTAGAGCATCTCCTCCTCGCGATCGAGCACGTAGCGGACCGGCTGCCCGGTCATCATGGCGCCGAGGATCGACAGTGGCTCGGTGAGGGAATCCACCTTGCCGCCGAAGCCGCCCCCCACCGTGCCGCCGACAAAATGCAGGCGGTTCGATTCCAGGTTCAGGATCTTGGCCGCCGTGCCGAGGGAGAAGAACAGGCCCTGGGCGCAGGAATGGACGACGAAGCGGTCGTTCTGCTCGGGGGCGGCGATGGAGCCGTTGGTCTCGGTCGGCGCGTGCTCGATGGGCGACATCTGGTAGCGGTCGTCGACGATGAGGTCGGCGGAGGCAAAGGCCCTGTCGACGTCGCCAAAGCGCAGCTTCGAATGGTCGTAGCGGTCGTGATATTCGAAGTAGTTGTTAGGATAGGTCTCGTTGACGACGGGCGCGCCGGGCTTCAAGGCCTCCTCGACGTCGAAGACGTGGGGGATCACCTCGTAGTCGACGCGTACCAGCGCCCGTGCGGCCAGGGCCTGCTGTTCGGTCTCGGCGATGATCGCGACGACAGGCTCGCCCTTGTAGGAGACCTTGCCCACCGCCAGCGTCGGCTCGTCGTCCTTGCCGAAGTTGATGAGGCTGAGCAGCGTGTTCTTGTTCACCGGGACGTCGGCGCCGCGCAGGATGCGCTTGACGCCCGGCGCCCTTTCGGCCGCGGCGGTGTCGATATGGCGGATGCGGGCATGATGATGCGGGCTGCGCACCACCTTCAGATGCAGCAGCCCCTCGAAGGCATGGTCGTCGAAGAAGGGCGAGCGTCCGGTGACATGACCGGGCATGTCCTGGCGCTGCGCGCCTTTGCCGACGACGTTGAGATTGTCGTCCCGTTCGGCGGCGAAGAGGTCCTTGCGGAATTCCAGCATGGCTCGCTCCTCAGGCCCGACGCGCCTGCCCGGACCGGGCGGCGGCCAGGATGGCCTCGATGATCGCCTCGTAGCCCGTGCACCGGCAGATGTTGCCCGAGATGCCGTCGATGACCTCCTCGCGCGATGGATTGGGGTTGGCCTCGAGAAGCGCCTTGGCGGCGGTCAGCATGCCCGGGGTGCAGAAGCCGCACTGCGCGGCGAAATGATCCATGAAGGCCTGCTGCAGCGGGTGGAGCACCGGTCCGTCAGCCATGCCTGACACGGTCTCGACGTGCCGGCCCTCGCAGGCGGCGGCCAGAGTGAGGCACGACAGCTGCAGTTCGCCGTCGACGAGGACCGTGCAGGTGCCGCAGGCTCCCTGGCCGCACCCGTATTTGGGACCGAACTCGTTGAGGCCGCGGCGCAGCAGGGTGAGGAGGTTTTCGGCCGGCGCCACGAAGGCGGCGCGGTCGGAACCATTCAGGCGGAACTGGAGGGGAATCTTCGCCACGTGCCTCTCCTCACTCTTGGCCCGACAGGAGTCGTGCCAGATGCACCGGCAGGACTTCGCGTCGGTACCATTCGCTGGCGACCGCATCGGTCGCCGGGCGGGTGCCCTCCGCGGCCATAGAACGGGCGGCGGCGATGGTGGCGGGGTCCAGCGCCTTGCCCTCCAGCACGCGCTCAACCCCCTTCGCCCGCATCGGAACCGGCGCCATAGCACCATAGGCGACACGGGCGCCCGTCACCCGCCCCGCAGCGAGCGGCAGGTGGGCGGCGATGGACAGGACGGCGACGCCCTTCGGCCTGACGCGGCTGACCTTCCTGAACCGGAAGTCGGTGGCGTTCTGTGGCGCCGTGAACTGCACCGCAGTGACGAGGCCGGAAGGGCCCCGCATGCGGCTGCCGAGGAACTCCTCCAGCGCGACGGCACGCGGCGCACCGAAGCCCTGCATCACCATGACCTGCGCATCGAGGGCGAGAAGGGCCACCGTGAAATCGCCGTAGGGCGTCTCGGCGAAGAGGTTGCCGCCGACGCTTGCCATGTTGCGCACCGCCGGCCCGCCGATGGCCCGCGCGGCGTCATGCAGAAAGGCCAGTTCGCGGCGTTTCAGGATCGTGGCCATGGTCGCGCCGGCGCCGAGTTCGACCCGACCGCCGGACAGGGTGATCTGGCGATAGGCGGGGTCGACGAGCCGCACCAGAAGCCCGTCGAGGAGGCGCCCCTCGTTGACGTCGCGCATCAGCAGCGTGCCGCCGGACAGCAGTCGCGCCTGGCGGTCGCCGGCAAGCAGCCCGGCGGCTTCGGAGGCGGTTGACGCGGTGCGAACCTCGATCGGCATGGCTCAGACCCCCGCGGCTTCGAGTTCGGGCAGGCGACGGACGGCCTCCATGCCGGCCGAATAGACATCGTTGCCGACCTTATCCGCCAGCTCCGCCTCGCGCCCGGGGGGCGTGGTGAAGCGGCTCTCCCAGTGCCAGAAACTGCGGTTGCCGTCGGTCACCGGCATAAGACGCAGATGGGCGACGTAGTTGAACAGCGGGATCGGCGTATCGAGCAGGCAGTAGCTGTAGGTCATTTCCAGGTCCGACAGGGACAGGAGTTGCTCGCGCAGCTCGCTGCCGTCCTGCAGGGTGAAGCGGCGGACGCAGCCGATCTTGTCGGAGGGATAGCCGCGTTCGATCGCGCTGGCGGCGACGATCGGATGATACTGGTCGTGACCGTTGAAATCGCGCAGCACCGCCCAGAGGGCGTCGACCGGCGCATCGATGATGGTGCTGCGGACGACCCTCGGCACATCAGCCTCCGAAGGCGCGCTTGAGCGAGTCGAAACCCGCCTGGAAGACGTTGGCGCCGATGTTGGAGACGAGTTCCTGCTCCCGGTCGGGGGCGCAGTCGAATTCGGCCGACCACTCGACGAAGGTGCGGTCCTGGTCGGTGACGGGCGTCAGCCGCAGGGTCGCGACATAGTCGGTCAGCGGCATGGGGCTGTCGAGGATGGAATAGGTGCAGAACATGTCGAAGTCCGACAGGCCGAGCAGCTTCTCGCGCAGCTTGTCGCCGTTGCGCAGCGAGAAGGCCCTGACGCAGCCCACCTTGTCGGCGGGCTCGCCATTCTCGATCCGGCTCTCCGCCACGGCGGGGACCCAGTTCGGCAGGCCGTTGAAGTCCCGCACGCGGGCCCAGACCCGGGCAGCGGGGGCATTGACGACACTGGAGACGTAGACACGGGCCATGATCGCTCTGCCTCACTTCTTCTCGCCGTCGTCTTTGGGCTTGGGTGGCTGGGCGTCCTTGGCCACGCGCTGCATGTCGGAGGCCTCACGCATCAGCCCGCCCATCTTGGCGAGGTTTCCGCCCTCGATGCCGATCTCCTTGAGCACCTGGTCGATCAGGGGAGCCTGGACCCGGTATCGCAGCGCCGAGTCGATCACCTCGTCGGTGACGTTCTTGCCGCCGCCATTGCCGCCGCCGCCGGTGAGCCCGTCGACGTGCAGGATCTTGATCGCCTCGATCTTCTCCATCGGCTTGACGCTCTCGCGCACGATGCCTTCGATCCGGTCGAGCAGGCGGCGGCGGAAGAGGCCGTAGCGGGCACCGTCGGTGAGCAGGTTCTCGGCCTCGTAGAGGAGCTTCTGGGCCTCGGCGTCGACGGCCTTGCGCACCTTGTCGGCCTCGGCGGCGATGCGCACCTCCTCGGCCTCCTTCTCGGCGTTGATCACCTCGACGGTCTTGCGCCGCTTGGCGGTCTCGCTCTCCTTCACCGTCTGCACGAGTTCGGCCGCCTCGACAGCCTTGGCTTTTGCCAGTTCGGCCTTCACCGCTGCCGCGCTCTCCTCGAGAGACTTGGCATAGAGGGTGATCGCCTTTTCCATGGCGGCGTTCTCCACGTCGCGCTCACGCTCGATCTCGAGGCGGCGAAGGTCGCGCTGGCGGCCGACGCGGGCCTCGTCCAGACCGCGATCGGAGGCGATGCGGGCGCGCTCGACTTCCTCGTTGGAGGCGATCTGCGATTCCTGCAGAGCCTGCGCACGGGCGACCTCGAGCTGCTCGATGGCGCGCCGACGTTCCAGCCTGGCCGCCTCCAGTGCCTGCTCCCGCGCCACGTCGGCCTTCTCGACCTCCTGCTTGGCCACGATCTCCGTCTGGCGCAGCGTCTTGTCCGCGTCGGTGCGTTCGGCCCGCTTGGCGGCCATGACGATGGCGCGGTCCTCCTCCGCCACCTCCACGGCCTTCTTCTGCTCGATCTGCAGCACCTCGCGCGTCCTCGATGAGGTGATGCGCTCCTCATCGATCTTCAGTTCGGCGGCGATGCGCTGGCGTTCGACGGCATCCCGCCGTTTGATCTCGGCGGCCTCCAGCTGCTCGGCGCGCTTGATCTCCAGCTGCCGGGTGGCGAGTTCGGAGGCGATGCGTTCGGCAGCCGTTGCCTTTTCCTGGGCGATGCGGGCGCTCTCGGTGGCCTCACGTGCCGCGATCTCCGCCTCTTCGACGGTGCGGTTGCGGGCGATCTCCAGCTTGCGCTTGCCCTCGTCGGAGGCGATGCGCTCGGCGGTGAGCGCGATGTCCTGCGCGATGCGGGCCTTCTCCACTGCCTCGCGGGCAGCGATCTCGGCCTCGTCGAGCGCCTTGTTGCGGGCGATCTCGAGGTTCTTGATCTCCTTCTCGCGGTCGATGCGCTCGACGCTCACCTGCGCCTCCTGCTGGATGCGGGAGCGTTCGACGTCTTCCCTCGCGGCGATCTCCGCCTGTTCCAGCGCCTTGGTGCGTTCGATCTCCTTGTGGCGGGTCTCGCGGTCGGAGGCGATGCGGGCGGCCTGGATGGCCTGCTCGTTCGCGATCTTGGCCTTCTCGATTTCCTCGCGGGCGGCGATTTCGGCCGCCTCCACGGCCTTCGTCCTGGCGATCTCCTGCTGGCGGATCTCGCGATCGGAGGCGATGCGCGCCTCGCTGATCGCGCGCTCGTTGGCGATCCTGGCCTTCTCGATCTCCTCGCGGGAGATGATCTGGGCCTGCTCGGCCTCCGTGTCGCGGGCGGCGCGTTCGCGGGCGATCTCGGTGCGCTGCATGGCGCGCTTGATCTCGATCTCGCGCTGTTGCTCGAGCCTTGCCGCCTCGCTCTCCCGTTCGATGTCCAGTGCCTGGCGCTCGGCTTCGAGATTGCGGGTGCGGATGCGGATCATCGAGTCCTGCTCGATGTCGTTGCGGAGCTTCCGCTTCTCCTCGATCTCCTCGATGATGCGGGTCAGACCCTCGGCGTCGAAGCGGTTCGAGGGGTTGAAGTACTGCAGGTCGGTCTGGTCGAGATCGGTGATGGCCACCGACTCCAGCACCAGGCCGTTCTGGTCGAGCGCCTCGGCGGCGGCGTCCTTGACCCGCTGGACATAGATGCCGCGCTGCTCGTGCATGTCCTCCATCGACATCTCGGCGGCGACGGTCCGCAGCGCCGAGATGAACTTGCCCGACAGCAGCGAATTCAGTTGGTCGGGCTGGAGCGTGCGCCTGCCGAGCGTGGCGGCGGCGATAGCCACTGACGGCTTGTCCGGGCGGACCCGCACGTAGAACTCGGCGTCGATGTCGACCCGCATGCGATCGCGCGTGATCAGCGCCGTGTCCTTGCTGCGCGTCACCGCCATCTGCAGGACGTTCATGTTGACCGGCGTCACGTCATGAATGATTGGCAGGACGAAGGCGCCGCCGTTGATCACCACCCGCTCGCCGAAGAGGCCCGTGCGGACGAAGGAAACCTCCTTCGAGGATCGCCGGTAGAGCCAGTTCACGAGATAGACGATGATCGCGATGGCGATGACCGCGACGATCAGCCAGAGGATCAGGGCTCCGATGAGCTGTCCCGTCATGTCATGTTCCTCCCGACGTTTCTTTGTTGGTCTCGTCGTTTGTCGTGCTGCGCCACATCAGCGGCTGATTGTCTTGAAGGCACGCGTCTGATCGCGGATCGCCACCTCGACCGGGAGGCGCTCCATGGACGAGGCTCCGTAGAAGCCGTGGCAGTGGCGCGTGTTCTTCAGGATGAATTCGGCATCGGCGGGCTGGGCGACGGGGCCGCCGTGAACCAGGATGATGGCGTCTGTCTTCACTGACAGCGCCGCCGCCGCCCAGGTGTCGACGATAGCCGGACAGTCCTTCAGCTGGAGGGCGGTTTCCGCTCCGATCGATCCGCCGGTCGTCAGCCCGAGATGGCAGACGATGATGTCGGCACCGGCTCCGGCCATGCGCCGGGCGTCGTCTTCCGAGAAGACATAGGGCGTCGTCAGCAGGCCCCTGGCGTTGGCGAGGGCGATCATGTCGACCTCAAGCCCGTAGCCCATGCCGGTCTCTTCCAGATTGGCGCGGAAGACACCATCGATCAGCCCGACAGTCGGGAAGTTCTGAACGCCGGCGAAACCGACGCGCTTCACCTCGTCGAGGAAGACGTCCATCTGCCGGAACGGGTCGGTGGCGCAAACCCCGGCGATGACCGGCGTCCTCGTCACGACCGGCAGGACCTCGCCAGCCATCTCCATGACGATCTGATTGGCGTCGCCATAGGGCATGAGGCCCGACAGGGATCCCCGCCCGGCCATGCGGAAGCGGCCGGAATTGTAGATCACGATGAGGTCGATGCCGCCGGCCTCCTCGCATTTGGCCGAGAGGCCGGTACCGGCGCCGCCGCCGACGATGGGCTCGCCCCGGGCGATCATGGCGCGATAGCGCTCGAGGAGATCGGACTTGAGGAAGCGGGCCACGGGTCAGGTCCTTCTGCGCGCGCCGCCGCGGCGGCTCTGGTGCAGCGCGAGAAATTCGCGCACCAGGGTCTGGGCGAAGGCGGGGTCGTTGATGTGATGCGGCAGCCGGATCAGTTGCCGGTTGGCCGTGATGCGAACGGTGTCGGTCAGGGCCCGGAACAGGGCGGCGTCGGCATCCGGATCGAAGAAGGGTTTACCCGGCGCGTCGAGGGCGGAAACCCCGCCTTCCGGAAGGAGGAACCGCACCGGTCCCTCCATGAGATTGAGCCTTTCGCCGATCCAGCGGCCGATGCGGTCGTTCTCTTCGACCGTGGTCCGCATCAGGGTGACCTGCGGATTGTGCGGGTAGAGATTGCGACCGCGGTAGTGGGCCGGCACCGTGTCCGGTGCGGCGAAATTGACCATGTCGAGCGCACCCACCGAACCGACATAGGGCAGCTTCGTGCGGATCACGGCCCCGAAACGGTCTTCGGTCGCCGGCAGGATGCCGCCCAGCAGCATGTCGCAGACCTCGGTTGTCGAGACGTCGATGACGCCCTGGAGGAGGCGTGACTCGACCAGCTTCTCCATGGAGCGGCCGCCGACGCCGGTGGCGTGGAACACCAGCGGTTCCCATTCCGCGTCGAGGAGCTTCGCGACCTGCTGGACGCAGGGCGTGGTCACGCCGAACATCGTCAGGCCGACCAGGGGTCGCTCCTGGGCCGCGGCCGGCTTCGCGGTGGCCATGTGGGCCCTGGCCATGGCCGCCATGGCATGGGCGGCGTTGCCGAGCACGACCCGCGAAATGCGGTTCAGTCCCTGAACGTCGGTGACGGAATGCATCATGGTGATGTCAGTCGAGCCGACATATTGCGCCACGTTTCCGGCCGCCATCGTGGACACCATGACCTTGGGCACGCCGATCGGCAGCACTCGCATGGCCGCCGTCGCGATGGCCGTGCCGCCGGACCCTCCGGCCGAGATGAGGCCAAGGACGCCCTGCTGGGCCGCGGTCCAGGCAGCGAAGGCTTCCGTCATGGCGGCGACCGCCGCGCCGCGATCTCCGGAGGCGAGCCCGGGCAGCCCGCGTGGTGAGGCGAGAGCGACCTCCTGCGCGGAAACGTCGGCGCCCTGGTTGCGCCCCTGGGTCGAGACATCGACCAGCCGGGTGCGCAGCCCCGAAGCCTTGATGATGTCGCGGATGAAGCGGAGCTCGTCGCCCTTGGTGTCGAGGGTTCCAGCGACGATGACGAAGGGCTCGCCAGGGCCGCGCGCGGCGAGCGCCGAGGTGTCGCCGATCACCCGGCCATCGATTGTGGCGAGGGTCGGCCGCGAGATGGTGCGGGCCGAAGCTTCGATCTGGGTGGCCGGAACGTCCTTCGACCAGCGCGTGGGCGTGGCGGGATTGGCCATGTAGACGCGGATCGGTCCCTGGCTAGGGGGCAGGGTCGCCGCAGGCCGTGCGGCGCCGGCCTCCGCCTCCCGCGTCGCGGCGTCCGGCTCCTCATGGCCGTGGCGGCCGACGCCGAGCAGGCGCTGCTGGAGGTCCCGGTCGGCCGCCAGGGTCGCCGAGGCGATGATCCGGTTGATCCGCCCGTTCACCATGATGGCGACGGGATCGGACATCTGGGTGGCGACGCCGATGTTCTGCTCGATGACGAGAATGGAGACGTCCCCCTCGGCGGCGAGACGCACCAGCGTCTCCTCGACATGGGCGACGATGACGGGGGCCAGGCCTTCTGTCGGCTCGTCCATGATCAGCAGGCGCGGGTTCATAAGCAGCGCGCGGCTGATGGCCAGCATCTGCTGCTCGCCGCCGGAGAGCTGGGCGCCGCCGTTGTTGCGCCTCTCGGCCAGGCGCGGAAACACCTCGTAGATGCGCTCCGGCGTCCACCGCCCCTTGGGTTTGGCCATCAGACGCAGATGCTCATGCACGGTGAGCGAGCGCCACAGGCGCCGCCCCTGCGGCACGTAGCCGAGGCCCAGCCGGGCGATGTCGGCCGGCGCCCGGCCGGCGATCTCCTCGCCCATGAAGCGGATCGAACCCGAGGCGATCGGCACCAGGCCCATGATGGCCTTGCACATGGTGGTCTTGCCCATGCCGTTGCGGCCGACGACCGACAGGACCCCGGACTGCAGCGTCAAGTCGACGCCCTGCACCGCATGGCTGCGGCCGTAGAAGACGTTGACGCCCTGGAGCTGCAGGACCGGCACGCCGGCCTTCGGAGGGACGGGGAAGCGCTCAGCCATGACCGCCTCCCAGATATAGTTCCTGGACTTCCGGGTCGTCCTCGATCTCGCTCGGCAGGCCTTCCTTGAAGATGCGACCGTTGTGCATCATCGTCACGCTTTCGACGACGCGCAGCGCCACGTCCATGTCGTGCTCGATGATGATGTAGCCGATATGGGCGGGCAGCGAGGTGAGGATGGTGACGAGATCGCGCCGTTCGGTCGGGGAGAGGCCGGCCGCCGGCTCGTCGAACAGGATGAAGCGGGGGGCGCCCGACATGGCGAGGGCGATCTCGAGCTGGCGCTGCTGGCCATAGGCGAGTTCGCCCACCAGCTGGTCCTTTACCGCCGTGAGGTGGACCGCCTCCACGAGCGTCTCGGCCGCATGGACGAGCGCGTCGTCGCCACGCGGGCGCAGGAGCGAATAGCGGTTTCGCGACACGCCGCGGCAGGCCAGGTAGACGTTGTCGATGACGCTGAGGCCGGCGAAGAGGGAGGAGATCTGGTAGGTGCGGCGCAGGCCGCGGCGGATGCGCTCATAGGGCGGGAAGGCCGTCACGTCCTCGCCGAAGAAGCGGATGATGCCCGATGTCGCCGGGAAGTCGCCGGTAATGCAGTTGAACAGCGTGGTCTTGCCGGCACCGTTGGAACCGAGGACGGCCCGCCGCTCGCCGGGGCGCACCGAGAGCGTGATGTCCGCGATAGCGGCAAGCGCGCCGAACATCTTGGTGATGCCGCGCAGCTCCAGCGCATTGCCGGTGGTCATCTGCGAGGGGCGGTCGGCGGGGCCGGCGAGGGTCATCGCGGTGCCCCCGTCAAAGGATCGACCCGCCGGTTCGCCCGGGCGCGCCAGCGGTCCCAGAGGCCGAGTACACCGTCGGGCGAGAACAGCACCACGGCCAGGAAGCCGATCCCGATGATCAGCTTGAAGCGCTCGGCGGAGAAGCCGAAGGCGCCGAGGAGATCGGGGGAGAAGACCTGGAGGATGACATAGATGAAGGCGCCGACGAAGGCCCCGAGCGGGCGACGCATGCCGCCGATCACCGCGACGACGAGGATGTCGATGGCGGCCGGAATGCCGATCGTGCCGGGGGCGATCTGGGCGTTCTGCCAGGCGAGCAGGATGCCGCCGACGGAGGCGAAGAGGCTGGCAAAGGCATGGGCGGCGACGCGGTGGGCCGTCACGTTGAAGCCGAGGGCCGCCATGCGCCGCGGGTTGTCGCGCACGCCCTGCAGGGCCAGGCCGAAGGGCGAGCGCGAGACGTAGACGACAGCGCCGTAGCACAGGGCGGCGCAGCCGAGGCACAGGTAGTAGAAGGGCACGGGATCGCGCCAGTTCACCCCGAAGAGCTGCGGCGGCAGAACCAGGTTGAAGCCGGAATAGCCGTTGAAGATCGTGTAGTTCTGCCGGGTGAAGTAGAAGAAGGCCGCCGCGATGGCGAGGGTGATCATGATCGTGTAGATGCCCTCGGTCCTGACCGCGAGGGCCCCGGACAGGGTCGCGAAGATGGCGGCGACGAGAAAGGCGGCGGGCAGGACGATCCACCAGGACAGACCGAGGCTGATGGATGTCGTGCCGGAGGGGCCGAGGATGGCCACCATGTAGCCGGCGAGGCCGGCGATGCTCATCTGCAAGAGGCTCACCATGCCGCCATAGCCGGCGAGGAAGGTAAGGCTGACTGCGATCATGCCGAGGATGAAGCTCCAGCCCATCACCTGGAACAGCCAGAAGTTGTTCGCCACCAGCGGCATGGCGAGAAGGACGATGACAGCGGTCCACCAGCCCGCCGGGATGCGCTCGATCCAGGGGCGCGTGGGTGCCGCAGCGGTGGTCATGGATGCCCCGGCGGGGGCCTGGTCAGCCATCGCCATCTCTCACCGCCCTGCGCCGAGAAGGCCTTGCGGCCGGAAGGCGAGCACAGCCGCCATGATCAGGAAGGTGAAGACCACCGAATAGGTCGGCGCATAGACCAGTCCCATCTGTTCAGTGACGCCGATCACCACCGCGCCGATGGCCGCTCCGACGATCGACCCCATGCCGCCAACGATCACGACGACCAGGCTCGCCAGCAGGAAGCGGGTGTCCTCGCCCGGTGACAGCGACTGGAACGTGCCGCCGACGATCCCGGCCATGCCGGCGAGGCCGGCCCCGAAGACGAAGACGGCGAGGAAGACCAGCTGGATGCGCACGCCGGAGGCTGCCAGCATCTCGCGGTCGTCGACGCCGGCGCGGATGACCATGCCGAGCGATGTGCGGTTCAGCACCAGCCACATGGCGACGCCGATGACGATGGCGGCGACGAGGATCCAGACGCGCACCGAGGGATAGCGGATGAAGATCGCCTCGCCACTGGTCGGGTGGATCGAGGAGATGAGCGGCAGTTCCACCGGGCCGCGCAGGAAGGCGGGCGCTAGGGTGGTGTAGGACTGGCCGCCCCAGTACCAGAGCATGAGGTCCGCCAGCACCACCGACAGGCCGATGCTCACCAGGGTCTGGCGCAGTTCCTCGCCTTCCATATGGGCGAAGATGAAGCGCTGCATGACGAGGCCGACGAAGCCGACCACGACGAAGACGATGGGGAAGGCGAGAAACCACGAACCGGACCAGGTCGCGACCTCGTAACCGATATAACCACCGAGGAGGAAGAGAGAGCCGTGGGCGAGATTGACGGTTCGCATCAGCCCGAAAATCAGGGTGAAGCCGGAGGCGACGAGGAAATAGAGCGCGCCGAGCGTCACGCCGCCGAGCAGCGCATTGAGGAAGATGCGCTTGCGCCCGACGGCCGCCTCGAGTTCGGCAGGCCATGGCGCGAAGACGAGCCACAGGAAGGCCGCCACGAGGAGCGCGATCACCAGGGCCCAGAGAGGATGGTTCTTGGCGAACTTTTCCATCACACCGTCGACACATGAAGCATGCGGCCGGAATGCCGCCTGCCGGGACGAAGGCTAGGCCCACCTGCGCCGGCCGGCTTTACCGAGGGTCTTTTCTTTCGCGGTCGCGAGGGCGGCCGGTCACTGGGCGTGGGTCGTGACGCTGCGCCGGTAGGTGCTGGGCGGCACGACGCCATTGGCGATGAAGAAGCGGGAGAAGCTGGCGGGTGTCGAGAAGCCGAGATCGAGGCCGATGTCGGCGACCGTCTCCTTGCCGAGGGCCAGCCGTTCGATGGCCCGCTCCATCCGCAGCGCATTGACGTAGATGGTCGGCGGCAGGCCGATCTGCTCGCGGAACAGCTTGAAGAAGTGCGGCCGCGAGAGGCCAGCGGCCCGCGACAGCCGCGCCAGATCCACCGGCTCGCCGAGCGTCGCGTCGAGGAGCCTGAGCGCCCGGCGGATGCGGAAGTCGCGCAGTGGCCTTTCCTGGCCGATGAAGTGCTGCCCCTCCGCCGTCCATTGCCATGTCTGGTCGAAGCAGGCCTGGGTGAGGGCGCTGAGGCGGTCCTCGAAGTCTCCGTCCGCGCCACGGTGGCTCGACAGCAACTGGCTGGTATCGGCCACCAGGCGGGCCAGCCTGTCGGTCACCTCGACGCCGACGCGCCCGAAGCGCAGGATTTCCGATGCTTGGCAACTGGCCTGAACGAACCAGCCAGGCCGGATGTAGAGAACGAGGACGAGCACGTTGTCGCGGCTGGTCAGGGGCCGATAGAAGTGCGGCTGCCAGGGGCTGATCGCCACGGCCTGACCGCGGGACAGCGGGAAAGGCCGGCCGTCGACCACCACCTCCGCCGGCGGACCGTGAATGTGGAAGATGAGGTGGCCTTCCCGATGCGCATGCGGCGCCATGGCCTTGTCCATCACGTAGAGGCAGACGCGACCAAACACGCCGTGCGCGACAGCGTGAGCAACACTCACAACGCTCCTCCCTGATGAACGGGCGTCTCTTCTTGTTCTTGCCGCCTTCTTGTCTTGACCTTATCGCAGGTCTCCGTCGTGGCAACTGACGAATCGCCGCGCCGCGCGGGCTGCCGACGGCCGACGGATTGAGCGGACAGAGGGCTCACCATGCTGCCTCCAGGATTCGCTCGCAGTCGCCCCGGGTGAGCAGACGTGGATTGGCGAAGGCGGCCGGGTCGTCCGCAGCCCGTTCGGCAACTGCGGCGAAGCGGTTGGGATCGATCGCCGTCTCCCGCAGGGCGGTCGGCAGGCCGAGGTCGCGGGCGAAGGCGGCGAGCTGGACGGGCAGGCCCGTCGCCGCGCCACCCCGTCCCATCGTGTCCGACAGGGCGCCGTAGCGATCGCCGACGGCGCGGGCGTTGAAGCCGACGAAGGCGGCCAGCACCGGTGCGTGCAGTTCGCCCGGAAGGGCGGTTCCGACGAGGTCGTCCTCGAGCGGATGGGCGAGGGCGTCGACGCCGCCGATGCCCTTCTCCATGGCGAGCCCGGCGGTGAGGGCTCCCGCAAGCGACTCGCGCAGGGCGCCGCTCCGGGCGGGCGCCGCGACGGCGACCGGGAG
>CAZPMD010000027.1:0-43037 GCA_964587395.1 uncultured Hyphomicrobiales bacterium | reverse complement strand
GGCGGGCTCTTCGGCATGGGCGGCGCCGCGGCGCCGGCAACCCTCTCGCCCTTCATGTTCTTCCACGCCGGCGGCGTTCTCGGCACCCATGGCGCGCCCGGTTCAGCACCGGCTGGCGTCTTCGCCGGCGCCCCGCGCTTCCACGGCGGCGGCGGCCTGCGTCCGGACGAGCTGCCGATCATCGGCCAGATCGGCGAAGAGATGCTCACCCGCAACCAGCGCAGCGCCGTCGCCCAGTCGCTCGCCATGGGTGATGCTGCGATGGATGCACTGCAGCGCCGCTCCGGCGGCGTCACCATGGCCAACACCTATCACTTCAACAACGTCACGGCCGCCGACCGCGCCGCGATCATGGCCGATGTCGAGCGGCGCGACGCCGATGTCGCCGGCCGCATCATCCCGACCGTCCAGGATGCCGATCGCCACGGCATCGAGGTCATGCCCTATTCGAAGGGAATGTGATGGCCCACGTCACGCTCCAGGCCGATGTCGACGGCCTTCCGGTCATGCCGCTCGCCCTCTATGACGAGGCGCTGATGGAGGTGCCGAACGTCGGCGAGTTCTCGGCCAGCGACGACGGCGCCGGCGTCGAGGCCGAGCTGGTGGATCCGCGCTGGACCCTCTCCGTCCGCGTCTCCGGCCTCGACTATGACGACTACATGGTGCTGAAGGGCTGGGTGCAGCGGGTGCGCACGCTCCACGCCGGCCGCTTCCTCGGCTTCGACCCCCGCACGCGCCGGCCGCGCGCCTATGACCAGGCGACCGTCACCCCGCCGGCGCCGACGCTTTCCGCAGCCCTGCCGCAGGATCCGCCGCGGCTGGTGCCGCTCGCCGGCCTCGTCGCTGGCTACAAGCTCTCTGCCGGCGATCGCCTCGGCATCGTCGCCACCTCCGGCGTCCGCACGGTCCACGAGGTGGTCGCCGACGTGACGGCGGATGCCGGCGGCGCCGCCACCGTCTCGGTCATCCCGCGCGTCCTCCTCGCCACCGCCTCCGGCGTCTCCGTCTCGCTCGACCGCCCGCTGCAGCTCTTCCACCTGCGCCCCGGGTCCTTCGAGCACGTCCTCTCGATCCACGGCGAGATCGCCTTCAAGGCGGTCTCCATCAACAGGGTCCTCGCGGAACTCTGACCCTGTTTTTTCGTGTCGCGATCCCGCCCGCGCAAGCCGAGGGCAGGATCGCGTCGCAGCTGCACGGCGACACCTGAACTCGCTTGGCGGCCTGCATCACCCTCGCCATCTCTTCCGGACGACTCATGGCCCGCGGCCTCTCCACAGACGTCCTCAATGCCCTGCGTGCCGAACGGGTCGGCGAGCGCTGGATGCTGCGCTTCGACTTCGACGAGGCCGATGGCGGCCCCGTCGGCTTCTGGTCCGGCTCTGTCGACACCACCTTCGAGGGATTGACCTATCGTCCCGGCGGCGTGCTCGAGCTCGACGTCGTCAGCTACTCGCAGGGCCTCGCTCAGCAGCTCTCGGTCGGCATCCGCACCCTGGCCGACCGCGCCATTCCCGACGCGGCCGACGTCTTCGCCCGCATCGAGACGATCGCCTACATCGGCCGCCCCGTGACGCTCTACTTCGCCCTGCTCGATGCCGAGGGGAGGGTGGTGGACGTGACGCCGGAATGGTCCGGCAAGTGCGGCCCGGTCGAGCATGATCGCGACACCGCCAAGGGCGAGGTCTCCGCCGTCATGACGCTGGAGAGCGATTCCTTCGACCACGGTCGCAAGGAGACCGCCACCTTCTCGCCGGCGCTCTTCCGCTCGGCCAATCCCGGCGACGCCTTCTTCGACAGCGTCGCCGTCACCAGGTCCATCAAGATCAAGGTCGGGCGGTGATGGCGCGCTTCGTCATGGACGTCACCGACGAGGGCGCGACGGCGGTGGAGGTCTCCGAAAGGAAACCGGCATCACGTCGCCGCCGCGAGCGCAAGGCCGCCCTCGGCTTGCGCGGGCGGCCTGCGCCACTGCCAAAAGCCCCGCCTCGCAAGCGCGTCTGGCTGCCCTCCTTCCGGGAGGAGATGGCGCGGCTCCGGACGCTCCAGCCGGGCTGGGGCCGGCTCGACTGCGTCACCCTCTGCCGCGACATGGTTGTCGCGCTGACCGGAGCGGATCCCGGACTCTGGCCCTCCGGCTGGGACGACGAGGCCTCCGCCCGCCGCGTCATGGCGCGTCATGGCTTCGCCGATGTCGGCGCGGTGCTCGCCGCCGTGCTCGCGGAGATCCCGCCGGCCTTCGCCCGTCAGGGCGATGTCGGCACGCTCGGGGGACCGGATGGTCCTGCTGGCTGCATCGTCATCGGCGAGACCCTCGCCATCGTCCGCGCCGATGGCCTGTCGGTCACCGCGCCGCGGCACCTGCTGACCCGGGCCTTCCGCGTCTGATCCATGATCCTTGCACCCATCGTCGCGGCTCTCTCGTCTGTCCTCGTCTCGGTCGGTATCCCGCTGATCGCGGCGCAGGCGATCGTCGGCATCGGCCTTGCTGCCGGCATGTATGCGCTGCAGCGGCTCCTCACCCCGCGCCAGCGCCCGCCGGGGCAGGAGTTCGAGGCCAAGGCCGGCGCGAATGTCCCGATGTTCGCCGTCTATGGCCGGCAGCGGCTTCCCGGCTTCGTCATGCCGCCGGTGCAGACGGGCCGGCGCGTGCTGCATGTCCGCGTTCTCGGCATCGATTGGCACGACGCGATGGAGGCGATCGTCATCGACGGCCAGCGCTGCCGCTTCAACGGCATCGACGGGCAGTGGTCCAATGCCGGCCAACCCTTCCAGGGCGGCATCCTCGGCGATCCGGACCCCGGCGGCGACGGCACTCATGTCGGCGATCCGCCCTGGACGCCCGGCCTCCAGTCGGCCGGCGCCGACGGCTCGGGCTGGGTGACGACCAAGGAATACGGCAACAACGTCAAGGTGAAGTTCTATGACGGGCGCCCGGTGCAGAACGCCGATGCGACGCTCGTCGCCCAGTCTGGCTCCGACGCGCAGGGCAACAAGTTCTGGACCGCCGGCCACAAGGGCGGCGGCGTCTGCTACGCCATCGTCGACATCGAGCCGGATTCCAACAAGAACCTCTCGGCCAACCCGCAGATCGAGTTCATCATCCGCGGCCGTCGCCTCTGGGATCCGCGCAAGGACACGACCTATGGCGGCACCGGCAGCCACACCCGCGCCAACAAGGCGACCTGGGAGTGGAGCGACAATGTCGCGCTGGCCGTCACCGACTACCGCCTCGGCGTCTATATCGGCGGCGTGAAGATGATGGGCATCGGCACGCCGATCGCTAGGCTTCGCATGGACAGCCGCATCGCCGCGGCCAATGTCTGCGACACGCCGCGCCCGCTCCTCGACGACGCGGAAGAGCCGATGTGGCGCATCGCGGCGGTGATCACCAACGAGCGCACCCACCGCGACAACCTGCAGATCTTCTACGACGCCATGGCCGGCTGGGAGACCGAGCGCGGCGGCACCTATCGCCTCACCGCCGGCGGGCCGCAGACGCCGGTGGTGGCCATCACCGACGCCGACCTCGTCAAGGGGCCGCGCCGCTACAAGGCGAAGAAGCCGCGCTCCGACCGCTACAATGCCGTGGCCGGCAAGTTCGCCGATCCGTGGAACGCCTTCGAGCTGCAGGACCTGCCGCTGCGCACCTCCTTCGAGGACGAAGGGATCGACGGCGGCGAGCGGCTGACCATGACGCTCACGCTCTCGCAGGTGCCGAGCCAGACGCAGGCGCAGCACCTGATGGAGATCGCCCGCCGGCGCATGCGCCGGCAGGCCACCGCCACCGTCGCCGTGCCGCCACGGCTGCGCGACGCCGAGACCATGGACACCGTCACCTGGGCCTCCGTCTATCACGGCGGCGTGGCCCGTGAGTTCCACATCCAGCAATGGAAGAAGCAGCGCGACCTGACGCTCTCCTGGGGCCTCGTCGAGACCTCCGCCGACATCTGGGACTGGGATCCTGAAGCTGACCAGCTCGACCCGCTGGTGGCGGCCGACCTGCCCTCGGCGGCGGAGCGGCTGGCGACCGTCGCCGGCTTCGCCGTCTCGGCGAGCTACGACGTTGGCGAGGGCGGCCAGAAGCTCCCTGTTTTCCTCTGTTTCTGGACGCCGATCGAAGACCTGACGGTGGACGCCGTCATCGTCCGCTACCGGCCAGTGGGCGCCACCGACTGGTCGCAGCGGCGCTTCGACACGACGGACACGCTCGCCGCCGGCGAGGGCAAGATCGACAGCGGCATCCAGGCAAAGACGGACTATGAGTTCGAGGCGGACCTCGCCACCACGCCGCCGCGCTACACGACCGTGCAGACGCCGGCGCCGGTGACCTCCGACCCGAACCATGTGGTGAAGAAGGCGATCATCACCGACACAGTGGAGCCGGGCGGGGTAGACTATCCCGCCCTCAAGGCGGAGGTGAAGAACCTCGTCTCCGGTGTCTACGGTCTGGCCCGGCAGAACGCCGACGACATCCGCAAGCTCGCCTCGTCGAACAGCGAGGCGCTGGCGCGGCTGTTCAATGAGGTGCGGGAAGAGCGGATCACGGTCGAGGCGGCCTTCGGCACCGCCTTCGCCAAGGTTGAGGAGGTGCGGGTCGCCGCGGCCTCGGCCACCGATGCGCTCGCCCTGCGCATAAATGCGGTTGAGGCGGGCCTTGGCGACGTCACCGGCCGCGTCGAGACGATCGAGAGCGTCTACGTCACGTCCGCCGGCGTCACGGCGCTGATCACGACCGCGCTGACGGCGCGCTTCGGCGCCGTCGACGATCCCGACCGGATCGAGGCGGTGGTGGAACAGATATTCAATGTCACGGCGGGCCCGACGGGCGCCTCGGCGCTGTGGTCGCTGCAGCTCGACGTGGGCGGCCGGGTCACCGGCCTGAAGAACCTCAACACCGGCGAGACCAGCGCTTTCGTCATCCGCGCCGACATCTTCGGCATCGAGAACCCCGACACCGAGGAGATGACGCTCTACTACGACACCGGCGCCAACAAGCTGGTGCTGGAGGATGGCACGATCGTCGCGTCGCTGGTGACCAGCCCGTCCGGCCGCATGGTCTCCGACTATGCCAACGAGGTCGGCTACTGGCTCGATGAGTCCGACGAGGTGATCGTCCAGATCGGCGACCTGGATTTCGTTCCATGAGCCGGGGGATCAAAGTTCGGGACGAGGCCGGGTTCCTCGGGCAACTTTCAACCGAGAGGATCGGGCGCATCGTCTTTGCGCGAGATTTCTACTGGACCGATCCCGATGCCGTGTTCATCAGCACCGGAAGCTATAGGGTCACTGTATCGCTGCCCGATTTCGATATCACGAGGGGCTGCATCATCGGCAATCAGATCATTTCGACGTTCAGCGCGCGGTGGCTCTGGCTCGCCTACATCTACAAGCATGACGAGCCGCACATCTACTATCACTCCGGCGGGACGTGGAATAACACGGCGAAAGAACTGATCGTCAATGTTCAAAGCGCCAACGACGCAAATGGCAATCCGGTGGGGCGCGGCGTCTACGCGTATGAGTTCGCATGACCTTTGGCGCGCGCCTCGGCATCAGGAACTCCTCCGGGGAGGTCCAGGTAGACCAGAACTTCTTCAATATCGAGGTGTTCGCTGAGGGTGCTCTGACGTCTCCCGGCGGGGGCTACGACAACCTTTTGACGCTCAGCTTCTCAGGCATCCTCAACCCCATGGTCTTCGTGAAAATGGCGGTCAATGGACGCTACTTCTTCGGCCCGACCACCAATTCGACCTTCTGGATGTCGACCAATCTCGGGTCCGGTGTTTCAATCCCCTACAAGCTCTGCGGCTTCCGGCCAGACCCCACCGTGGCGCCGAGCGGAGACGGTATCAAAGTCCATCGGCCCGGCTCCAATGAGGTCGCCTTCGCCAGCCCGCGCAAGTATCTCCGGCTGATCAACTCCATTCAGGTCATCGACCAATACACGCAGCATCTCCTTCGCGGCGGCGACTGGTACGACTACGATACCGACAACAACGGCATCCCCTACAAGTGGTACTACGAGCACCCGACCAAGCCGATCCCGCTCGATACTTATTGGTTGGCGACAATGACCGGGCTCGCCAACCGGCCGAACTCCGTCAACTCGACGCCCTATGTCTTGGAACGGAAAAGCACCATCCGCTACGAGTTTCGGTCTGACGGCGTCATCACCATAGGCAACCGCGAGGCCATGGGCCTCCCGGATGGAACCAGCATCCAGGTGTTCGCCAACTACCTCGTCGCCGCCTGACCTCTCCGCCTCTTCCTCTCCTTCCGCCACCCGGCGAGGAACCCCGACCCATGTCCTACGGCTCGCTCTATTCCGGCTCGGTCTCGCGGCTGATCACGCTGACCAATGGCGCGGCCACCGTCGATTGCTCGGGCACGGTGCTGACCGAAGAGGATCTGCGCGCGCTCGACACGCTGGCGGTCGGCACCGGCCAGGTGGTCAAGATCGCATCGATCACCGACGACGACACGTTCGAGCTGCTGCGGCCGTGGGCCGGCGCGACGCAGACGCTGATCTCGACCTGGGACATCATCCGCGACGCGCCCTCGCGTCTCGACCAGGTGGAAGCGGCGAGCGCCATGACGCAGGCCGCCGGCTTCGCCGCGCTGGTCAACGGGCAGACGCGGCAGTTCCGTGTCGAGAGCGAGGGGAACAGCCCGCCGGTCTCGCCGGTGGACGGGAAATACTACCTCGCCGGTTCGGCCCCCACCGGCTGGCCGATCACGGTCACCTCCGGCGACATCCTCAAGCGCCGCCTCGGCTCCTATGGCGTCATCACGCCGGAGGAGGGGTGGCTCGCGGTCATCCTGGCGACCGGTGTCGTCAAGCGGTTCAAGTCGGGGGCATGGGGCATCGGGGCCGTCACCGCTGCCGACGTCGCCTTCACGCCGACCGGCGGCGTCGCCGCAACGACCGTGCAGGAGGCCATTGCCGAGGTGGACAGCGAGAAGATGCCGCTGACCTATCTCGACACAGACGGCGCCCTCGCCGCCAACAGCGACACGAAGGTGGCGTCGCAGAAAGCGGTCAAGACCTACGCGGATACGAAGGTCACCAAGGCCAGCGGTACGACGGCCGGGAGGCTCTGGCGCTTCACCGACACGGCGGGCGGGCTCGGCCAGTCGCAGATGAGCGAGGACGGGTCAGGCAATGTGACGATGGGGGGCGCGTTGAGTCTGCCCGGCAACCTGACCACCGCCCGTTCAGACCCAAATACCGTTTGGAATATTATTACCAATACATCGACCGGGGCCTCGGTCGGCGCTCGTTTGTTTATGTCGACAGGAACAGCTAATTCGTGGGCAGGTTATCAACTATATGACAACAGCGGATCGCCCTATATTATCGAACAGAGCGGTTCTGCGGTCTCGGCGAAATACACCGATTTTCCCCTTCACGTTTGGCGGTCGCAGGCGGGCGTCGAGAGGATGCGTCTCGATTCTAACGCCGATTTGCATCTGAACTCTTCCGCCCTTGGCAAGACGTTTCCCGGCAAAGCCGTCCTTATCAACGCCCCAACGGCAGCCGACTATGCCGGGTTTGACCTGTTCACGGCTGGAACTTATCGGGCACGGTTCATCGCCAGCGATGCGGCTGCGCTTCTCGATTCCGCGTTGGGATTGAGCATCCTGTTCCGCCCCGGTGGCAGCGCGACCCTGACGATGCTGGCGTCGCGCACGATTTCCGGCGTTCCTTTTACGCTGCCATCCTACACCGTCGCGACCGTCCCCAGCGCATCCGCAATGACTGCGGGCACGGAAATTTTCGTCACCAACGAAGCCGGCGGAGCCGTGCCCGCCTTCAGCGACGGCACGAATTGGCGCCGTGTCACGGATCGCGCCGTCATCTCCTAACCCAAGGACATCACCATGAGCGTCGAACGCATCCTCGTCGTTTTCAACGAAGACGGCAGCGTGAAGGGTATTGCCAGCTATGCCGTGAACGGCGCGGCCGAGCCGATGACGGAGGAGGCTGCGGCCGCGCTGCTCCCCCATGCCGATCTTCTGGCCCAGGTGCAGGCGCTACAGGCGCGCGAGAAGGCCAATGAGAAGCGCGCCACGGATGCAGAGGCCGACCGCGACGCGAAGGTTGCCGCTGCCGAGGCGGAGAAAGCCAGCGCCATCGCCGCCGCCGAGACTGATCGCGGCGCGAAGATCGCCGAGGCGGAGGGTGGGCGCACCGCGGCCGAAGCCGCACTCGCCGGCCGGGACGAGACGATCGCCACGCTGGAGGCGCGCATCGCCGAGCTGACGGCGCCGCCGGCGTCGATCATCGTCTCTGACCGCCAGCTCTTCCAGGCGCTGGCCATAGGCGGCAAGATCACCGAGGCCGAAGCCGAGGCGGCGGTCGCCACCGGCACGATTCCCGCCGAGATGCTGGCGCTCGTCGACCAGCTTCCTGCCGACCAGCAGTTCACCGCGCGCATGCTGCTGAAGGGTGAGACAACCTTCCGCTCCGATCACCCGGTCGCGGATATGCTCGCCGGCCTCTACGGCCTTACCGAGGAACAGAAGCTCGACCTGTTCCAGGTCGCCTCGCAGCTCTGACGGTCAAGGTCAAATCTGGGTCTTCAAAGGGCGTTCACGCATCGAAAGAAGTTGTGCAGAATGGAGTGAGGGACCAAGGGTTGCGACATCGCTGATTGTTTCGCAAAGTGAGGCATGACCGCTCCAAAGCCCCCACCGATTGTTCCTCCGTCCATACCAACGGGCGAACTCACGCTCGCGCAAAGGCAGACCTTTGAAAGATGGATCAACGGGAAATCTCCGCTGATCGGCAAATGCCCAGTCTGCGGAGATCGCAAGTATACCATTCTGGACCACCTTGTTGACCTCCCGATCTACCGCGGGGGCAACATGATCATCGGAGGCGGACCCAGTTATCCCAACGTCGGTCTGGTCTGCACAAACTGCGGAACCACCCAGCTAGTAAATGCCGTCATCTCCGGCGTTGTATCGGGCGGAGCCCCGCCGCCGACTGCCTCGCCCGCACCTTCCGCCACTCCTAGTAAGGAGAAGCTGGATGAGTGATCACGAAGACCAGGAGCGAGCAGCCCAACAGGCGCGAGCCTTGGATGTTCATCGCCCAGCGGGCGCGCTGATGCGAACAGAATATCTCCATCGCACCCAAGAGGTTGTGGCCGTGAATCGATCCGATCTCGAAGACATCAAGACATTTGACGATCTTGAGCGGCTATTTATAGGGGTTGGGCTTTTTTTGTCGTCTGGCTCAACATGGCTATTCGTTGACAAGGCGTTCAGCGCGGCGAAATGGGAGTTCACACCAGTGATCGCCATCTCGGCTGTCAGCATACTCGTTGGGATTTTTCTTCTCGTGGTCGGATGGAGAATGGGGAAGAGGCGTCGCGACAAGATCGATAGGATATTCAGCGAGACAAGGCCTGCCAGCTGATATCGGGCGACCAGAAAAACATTGGTCCGGTCACCAGCTACAAGCACTCGGCCGAATCTGCTCCTTTGGCGGGCGTCGGGAACCGCTACGCACGCGAACCGGCAGACCCGCCCGGCGAGAGCGACCCACGTTCGATCCCAACGTCGGGCGGGTCACCCGTCCGGCGCAGGACGAAATCGACAGGCTATAGCCACGACGGCTGTCGGACCGGCCGGCGCTGCCGCTACCGACACTGGCACTCAGACGAGCTGCAATCACACCTCAGGCCGGGACAGCAGCCTTCGCCGGCGTTGCCGCAACGTTCGTAGAGCTGGCTGCAGCGCTGGGCGACCGTCGGGTCGCCCGTCCTTGTCACCTGCTGGGGTCGTTCGGTTCCCGTGAACCTGGCGACCAGACGTTCCACGGAGGGCGTTGATGGGCCCGGGCTCTGCGCCGAGCTCTCAGTCGCGAGCCCGAACACCAATGCGATGAGCAGAAATGCAATGCGAAGCATGACCATTTCCTCCCTCGTCAAGAGGTGGCGATGTTCTGCCTCTCACCGCTGTCCGTCATCCCCGTTGAATCCCTGATCGTTTGCAACCTGCCGTAGCGCGGGAGCACCGTTCCCATGCTCCATCCCGACATCGCCACGGGGCTCGTCACCGAGCCGCCGCTGATGGCGCTCGTCGTCTTCGCCGGCCTCGCCTTCGCCGCGCTGGCGACGGCGGCCGTCATCCACGCCCTCCGCATCACTGTCTTCGGAAAGGACTGCACCCATGCGCGTCATTGACGAGATCATCGTGCATTGCACCGCCACGCCGGAGGGCCGCGAGGTCTCGGTGGAGACGATCCGTGGCTGGCACAAGGGCCGCGGCTGGAACGACATCGGCTATCACTGGGTGGTGGGGCTCGACGGCACTGTGCGCCCCGGCCGGCGCGAGACGATCGCCGGAGCCCATGTCGAGAACCGCAACGCCCGCACGATCGGCGTCGTCTATGTCGGTGGGGTCTCGGCCGATGGAAAGACGCCGAAGGACACCCGCACGCCGGCGCAGCGCCAGGCGCTGATGGATCTCTGCCGGGAGATCATCGGCCGCTATCCATCGATCCGGAAGGTGAGTGGCCACAACCAGTACGCCGCCAAGGCCTGCCCCTCTTTCGACGTCCGCAAGGACCCGCTCGGAGCGCTCGCATGAGGCCGACCTATCGCCTGTCGAAGCGGGCCTTCTGGCTGTCATTCTGGTTTTCGTGGGTGGTGGCCTTCATCCTGCTGCTCGCCGGGCTTTTCGGCGGCGAAGTGATCCGGGCCCAGGCGGCGGCGCTGGCGCCCATCTTCCTGCCGTCCATGGTGTTCATCATCCTCGGCACCCTCGGCATCCATCGGGCCTCCGGGTCGAGCGACTTCCGCTCGCAGCTTGAGTACCAGAGCGCCGAGCCTCCGGAAGGGGAGGGGCCGTGATGCTCGGCTTCAGCAAGCCCATCGCCATCGGCTTCGCCGCCCTGGCGCTGGCCGCGGCCCTCACCGGGGCCGTGGCGACGGCGCTGGTGGCTTGGCGTGGCGCGATCGACGATGCCCGCACAGCCGCGACGAAAGCCGCCACCGAGGCGCGCGACGCGCACTGGAAGGGCGAGATCGCCAAGAGCAACCAGGCGGTGGCCGAAGCCCGCCTGAAGGCCGCCGAGGCCGCCATGGAAGCCGACCGCGTCGCCCGCGCCGCGGAGGCCCGCGAATCCACCCTGCAAGCCGAACTGGAGAGAGCCAATGCGGCGCTTCCTGATACTGGGGCCGGTGGCCTGTCTCGTGAGCGCGTGTGCCTCCTCTCCCCCGCCAGTTGTGCGGACGGAGCTGCTGCGGCCGGCCGTGCCGGCGGAGGCGCAGCGCCGCTGCGATGAGCCCGTGACGCTGCCCGGCCGGCGACTGACGGAGCGCGAGGTGACGAGCCTCTGGGGCCGCGACCGCTCGGCGCTGAGGACATGCGAGGAACGCCGGGCGGCGGCGGTGAGGGCGGCGGGAGGGACCTGATGGATCCATTCACCCTGACGATCGGCGGGGCCATGGTCGTCGTCACAGCCGTGGCGGCGACGGCCGGCTCCTATGCCGTCACCAAGTATCGCAGCGAGCGAGCGGAGATCGCCGCGGCCGAAGCCAAGCTGCTCGCCCTGCAGGCCATCAACGACCTCAACGCCTTCCGCCTCGAGGCGGCGCGCCGCTTCGTCACCGACGAGATGCTGGTCAAGGTCGAGGAGCGGGTGGTTGAGGCCATCAACCGGCTCGGCGACCGGCTCGACCGGCTGCTCGATGACCGGTTGCGCCGCGCCAACGGCGGACAGGGGCGATGAGCCGGCCGCCGCTGACCGTCCAGCTCGCCACGGCCCGGGCCCGCGACGGTGTCGTCAGCGTCTCCATCATCGCCGAGACGGCGGAGGTCTCCCTGGTCTTTCCGCCGATGGCCGCGGCCCGGTTCGCGGCCTTCTTCGTCGAGGCGCTGGGGCAGCTGGCGCTGCCGCCGCCGGCGAGGGGCCAAGACTGAAGAGATCCGCGCCGGCGGTTTCCGGCATCACAAGGAGAAGACTGCAATGTCCAAGCCCCCCTTCATGCGAGCCAAGATGCAGGTGAGCAAGGTCGAGCGGTTCACCGGCCTCGACAAGATCACCTGCAATGCCGTGGCCCGGTCGAGCGGCTATCCGGCCGACGGCGCCGACGAGGACAACACCTATGCGAAGTTCTCGCCGACCGGCGAGCTGACGCTCACGATTGCCAACCCGGCCCTGCTCGGCGTGGTCGAGCCCGGCATGAAGTTCTACCTCGACTTCACTCAGGCCGACTGACCGGCTCTCCAGCTTCGGCCGCGAATGGCCGGAGGCGCGGTATCGCCCTGCGATGCCCGTAGCCCTCCTTGGGCGTTTCCTCCTGAGACTTGGCCCGCTGCCCCTCGGGGTGGCGGGCCTTTTTTGTCCCGGCGTTGATCCATTACGGGCGGCCGTGCGTTGAAGCCCCATGACCATCCCGCGACCGAAGACCACGCCCGCTGACCCTGACCATGTGCTCGATGCCGAGTTTGCGCTCGAGCCCTACTTCCAGGAGCTCGCCGAGAAGGCGAAGGCGGCCGGCTGGGACGAGGACGTGGTGGCCATGGCGCTTGTCGGCCTCGCCGAGGCGCACCTCCACATGCGCAAGGCGAATGGCGCCACGGATCTCGCCATCAGCCTCGCCCGCGCGAAGCGGCAGCAATAGGCTTCGGCCTTGGCAGCCTGATTACCGGGGCCTTCGACGGCACGAAGCCGATGAGCGGGATCGGGCAGGACTTCATGACGGCCGCCCTCCGGCGAGAGGCCAGGCGGGCTTGGACCGCCTGATGACCCGGACGCCGTGGCACAGCATCACGTCGCTGCTGGGCCGTGTCTCCACAAAGACCTTCCACATGGCAAGGCTGGCGAGGTGGTTCCTGGAACCTCCCAGAACCTCGCGACGGCCTGTCTCGTCATAGGCCACCACGCCATAGACGTTCCAGTCTGACCCCTCGATCATGTCCGCTCCCTTCTGGACCGGGCAGGCGGGGCGGCGGCGCGCAAGCGCCACTCACCGCGGGACAAGCCGGCAAGCCCTCCCCGCGTCGCCTGACCACGTTCCGTGAAAGCGACCCGCCGCACGCACCGGTGCGCAGGGCGGACGCTACAACGTTCCCGGAATGTTCTCAATGGTCCCTGTGAATGACGGCTCCCGCCGTGTGCGCCCGGTCCACCCCGCCGCGGCCTATATCGGCGGCAAGAAACAGCTGGCGCGGCGCCTCGTCGCCATGATCGCGGCGGTGCCGCACGAGACCTATGCCGAGCCCTTCATCGGCATGGGCGGCGTGTTCCTGCGCCGCGAGCGCGCGCCGAAATGCGAGGTCATCAACGACATCTCGGGCGATGTCGCGACCTTCTACCGGATCCTGCAGCGGCACTATGAGCCGTTCATGGACATGCTGCGCTGGCGCGTCACCAGCCGGGCGGAGTTCGAGCGGCTGATGGCCACCGACCCGGCGACGCTGACCGACCTCGAGCGCGCCGCCCGCTTCCTCTATCTCCAGCGCACCGCTTATGGCGGCAAGGTCGCCGGCCGCAGCTTCGGCGTCTCGCCCGGCACTCCCGGGCGCTTCGACGTCGGCCGCCTGGCGCCGATCCTCGACGAGCTGCACGACCGCCTCGCCGGCGTCGTCATCGAGCGGCTGCCCTATGCCGAGCTGATCCAGCGCTATGACACCCCCGGCACGCTCTTCTACCTGGATCCGCCCTACTGGGGCAGCGAGACCGACTACGGCGCGGGCGTCTTCGGCCGCGATGACTTCGCGCGCCTCGCGGCCCAGCTCGCCGGGATCTCCGGCCGGTTCATCCTCTCGGTCAACGACGTGCCCGGCACCCGCGAGGCCTTCGCCGCCTTCGACATCGAGGGCGTGGACCTGACCTACACGATCGCTGGCGGGGAGGGGACGTCGGCGAAGGAGATCATCGTGACGTCGAAGGGGCTTCCGCGAGAGGCGAGGGCGGCCGAGCTGTTCGATTGAGGGAAGACAATCCCGGGGAACGGACCGGGAAAGCTCCCCTTCGCGGCGAGTGTCTACCCGCTTGAAATCTCACGCTTCTGCGCGTCCCCTAGGGAGCGCCAAGCGCCTTGCCGCTCATGCCAGCTGTTTCCATCACCTCCTGAACCTTGTGCACGCCAGCGGCGACTCATGGTCACGAGCCGCCGCCGGCGGTTCCGCCAGGGAGCAACCGCGATGACCCCGTTCCGTCGCATGGCAGTCGGCGCATCCTCATCCTCGTCCGTCGGCTTGTCCCACACACCCCGACCGAAGTTCCCCATCCAGTCGGTGGCCCGTCGTCCGCTTCCGCAGGAGCGGACCGACCGGCAGCGGCGTCCGATCGCCGGCTGGGCCCGCGCTTTCCTGAGGGAGGGGCTCTGACCTCCGCCTCCCGTACGGCGCCTAGCGGTGACCGTTGCCGGGAATGACGGGCTGCGCGCAGTTGCGGTGACCCGCCTCGATGCAGGCGAGCGTTCGCGACGTCGCCCTCAGTTCGATCATCACATAGTAGGTCGCAAGGCCGAGGACCGCGACGACGACGGCGGCGATGACGTTCTGGCGCATCCGCACGCGTTCGTCCCAGGCGTTGAAGCCGGGGCGCTCCGGGGCCTGGCTCCCGTGCTCGACGCTCCACGTCGGCGGTCGCCTGAGGAGCAGCGGTCGCGAATCGCGCTGTTGCCTGTCGTCGTCACCCATCGGCCGGGTCCTCGCCGTCACAGGAGCCTGTATCGCCGCCGGTTCCGGGGCGAAGCAGGGCACCGGGATGATAGCGCGCCTGTCGACAAAGGTCGAACCTCCGGGAATCACGGGTTGGCGCAGGCGGCCTGATGTGGCAAGCGACGCAAGGTCATGGCAACGTCGCTGCCTGAGGTGCGTGACCGGGAGGCCGCAATCAACCCCGTTCGCAAGCGCCGAACCTATCTTCTGACCGGCTACGAGCCGCTCCCGCCCTCAGCGCATCACCACCGGTTCGCGCGCGAGATCGGGCGCTTCGAGAAGACCTGGTCGCTGTCGGCCGTGGTCGGCTCCATGGCGCAGGCGGCCGATCGCCCGGTCGCCTCATGGGCGGCGACGGTGAGCGGGCCCGACTTCACTGTCGAGACCGATGTCCGCCTCCTGCGCTGGGACGACATCGTGGCGCAGGACATGGAACTGCCGGTCTGGCGCCGCCTGCCGCGCTATCTCGTCGCGGCCGCCGATATCGTCTTCTCCGGCACCTTCCGGCGCTACGCCGCTGCCTATTGGCGCTATTCGTTCTTCGCCGGCTATCCCCTCGCCCTGCTGGTGTTCTTCGCCCTGCTCGGCTGGGGCGGGTCGCTTGCCTGGGCAAAGGCGGGACTTGCCGATGCCGCCTGGATCCGCCTGATCGTCGCCGCAGCCATATTCGCCGGGCTGATGAAGCTCTCCGGCCAGCGTCTGCACATGGACTACATGCTGAGCGACTGGGTTTTCGCCCGCGATATGATTCGCGAACGTCGCCCCGCCATCGCAGAGCGCGCTGCCCGGTTCGCCCGCGAGATCTGCGATGGCGTCGCGGAAGGCGACGTCGACGAAGTCGTGATCGTTGCCCACAGCCTCGGCGCGGTCTGGATGCTCCATTCCGTAGCGCTCGCTCTGCAGCAGGACCCGGATCTCGCGAGGGGGCAGGTTCCCCTCGGCCTCGCGGGCGTCGGATCATCGACCCTGAAGATCGCGCTCCATCCCGCGGCGGGCTGGCTGCGCGATTCGGTCCAGCGTGTCGCCGACGAGCCCGCCATCACCTGGGCCGAGTATGACAGCCATGTCGACTTCATCTGCTTCTACAAGAACAACACCGTCGACGCCCTCGGCCTGACCACGGCGAGCAGACCCGTGCGCCAGTCGATCCGGTTGTCGCGCATGCTCTCGCCCGAGACCTGGCGCCGCTTCCGCGGCAATCTGCTGCGGATCCATCGCCAATATGTCATGGGCAACGAGCAGCGCTACGCTTATGATTTCCACATGATCGCCTGCGGCCCCTTCCGCTTTGCCGATATCGTGCGGCACGGGCAGGCCATGCCCGAGGCGCTCGGGCCGGACGGTTCGCTCGCCGGGGCTGCCAGGCCTTTCCCCCCCATTGACCAGGACCCAGCCAGCCCATGACCCGCCAACTCGCCCAGATCATCTTCCTGATCGGTGTCGTCGGCTGGGGGGCGATCCGCATTCCCCACGAGGTGAAGAACAAGCGGAAGAACCGCATCAACGTCAGTGCGGTCGATACCCAGGAGCGCGTCCTGCTCTTCGTCTCGCTCGCGGGCCTCGGCATCATTCCGATCGCCTACTGCCTGTTGCCGCGCTTCGGCTTCCTTGCCTTCGCCGACTACGGGTTCTCGCCCCTCACCGCCTCGGTGGGCAGCCTGGTCTTCATCCTGTCCCTGGCGCTTTTCCTGGCGACCCACCGGCAGCTCGGCCGGAACTGGTCGCAGACGCTTGAACTGCGCGAGGGACATACGCTGGTGACCCATGGTGTCTATCGTCTTGTCCGGCATCCCATGTATTCGGCCTTCTTCCTGTGGGCGCTCGCCCAACTGTTGCTGCTGCAGAACTGGATCGCAGGTCCGGCCGGCTTTGTCGGCTTCGGGCTTCTCTATGCGTTCCGGGTCGGCCGGGAAGAGGAACTGATGCGATCCGCATTCGGACGGGAGTATGCGGATTATGAGGCCCGCACGAAGCGCATCGTGCCCTTCATTCATTGACTCTTCACCGGGCCTGCCGTTCTTTCGCCCACAGTCGGCACCAGAGTTCCGGGCGCCGGCCGTGTGTCGGCGGGAACAGTGTTCATGCGTCCATTTCATTCATTCGGACTGATTGCCGGCCTGACGGTGTTACTTCTGGCCGGCTGCCAGTCGGTGGAAATGATCGGCACATCGGGCGCCGTGCCGCGATTCCTGCCGGTCCAGGCGGTCAACGAGGGGGCCAGGGACCGTGCTGATCTGACGGTTCCCAGGATCTATCTGATGCGGGGCCTCGCGCGGACCGTGTCCGAGGGCGTCGATCATCTCTCCGCCAAGCTGACGGCCCGCGGCTATCGCGCCAGCGTCCATGGCTATGACGACTGGCAGCAGATCGCCAACGCCATCCTGTCCGACAAGCGCCGATCGGGCGGAGCCAGCCGTGCGGTGGTGGTTGGCCATTCCCTCGGCGCCAACTCCGTGGTCGCCCTGGTCAATGCCCTCGCCGAACGCAATGTCGAGGTCGATCTCGCGGTCACCTTCGATCCGACTGTCGATCTCCAGGTGAACGGCGGCGTCAGGCGGTTCATCAACTTCTACCAGTCGGACAACGGCTGGGGCCGGGTGATTCGGACCACGGCCGCGATGCAGGGCAGGGTCGAGAACACCGATCTCAGGTCGATGGTGCACCTGACCCATTTCACCATCGATCGGGATGCGCAGGTGCATCAGCAGGTGATGACGGCCATCGAACAATTGTCCTCCCGCGATCCCGTCCCGCGCCGCTGACGTACAAGGGAAGGCGTCCTGACAGCGTTCCGGCGCGGCATTCCCGCAACAGTGGCCCCGGCAATGCCGCATCGACCCCCGAACCGCGATCCCGGTCGTTGACAGCGGCCCGCTGTCGTCTTCAGCTTGGGTTAACTACGTTGGGGCAGTTTGCCGCTGCGGGCGGAGGGAACGCTGGGCGTTTTCCGCGTGTATCAAGTCGGTTCTGAGGGCTGAGGTTGGCAATGAGCATGTCATCGCGCGCCGGCGTGTTGGCTCTGGCGATTTCGGGTTTCCTGCTTGCGGGCTGCCAGACGACAGCCCAGACGAGCGGGGAGGGCGGTGTAACGGTTCAGATGGCGCGCGAGGCGATGTCCCGCGGCGACCTTCTGTCGTCGGCCTCGTCACGCCCTGCCCAGACCATCGCCCCGCGAATCTACCTGATCCGCGGCCTGGCCAATGTGTTTTCTCAGGGCATGGATGACCTTGCCGCCAAGCTGCGGCAGCGGGGATACAACGCGACCGTCCACGAATACGGCTCTTGGAACGTCATCGCCTCCGAGATCGTCGGCAACCAGAAGGCTTCAGCCGGGCGCCACCGCTCGGTGGTGATCGGCCACTCGCTCGGCGCCAATGCGGTCACCGACATTGCGAACGAGGTCGGGCGGCAGGGCGCCACGGTGGCGTTGGCGGTGGCCTTCGATCCCACGGTGCGCCAGCAGATCGCCAGCGGCGCGCAGCGCTATGTCAATTTCTTCCAGTCCAACAACGGTTGGGGCGCCTCGATCGCCGCCGCGCCGGGCTATCGCGGGCGACTGGAGAACATCGACCTGCGCCAGCAGGGCAGCCTGTCCCACTTCAACATCGAGAAGGACCCGACACTGCATGCCCAGGTGATTGCCTGGGTGGGGCAGGCGGTGGGCAACGGCCGGCGCGGCGGCGTCCGTCAGGCCGTGGCGCGCTGATAGTCCTTGATGTCGGAAAAGGTGATGCCGGGCGCGCGCTCTTCCTCATAGCGCAGTGAGAAGGCGCTTGAGGCCATATAGACCGGCGCGCCGTCGAGATCGCGGGCCATCGATGATCCGTGGCTCTCGATGAAGGCATTCAGCTTTACCGGGTCATCTGAGGTGATCCAGCGGCAGACGGCGAACTGGCAGGGGTCAAAGTCCACGGGCAGGGTATATTCGCCTGCCAGTCGCTCCTTCAGCACGTCGAGCTGCAGCGCGCCGACGACACCGACGATGGCCGGCGAGCCATCATTCGGCACGAAGAGCTGGACGACGCCTTCCTCGCCCATCTGCTGCAGTGCCTCGCGCAGTTTCTTCGCCTTCATCGCATCCTTCAGCTTGACGCGGCGCAACTGTTCGGGTGCGAAGCTCGGCACGCCCTTGAAGACGATATCCTCCCCGTCGGTCAGCGTGTCGCCGATGCGAAGGGTGCCGTGGTTGGGAATGCCGACGATGTCGCCGGCATAGGCCTCCTCCGCCAGCTGGCGGTCCTTGGCGAAGAAGAACTGCGGTGCGTTGAGCGGCATGGGCTTGCCGGTGCGCACGAGCTTGGCCTTCATGCCACGCGTGAGCCTGCCCGAGCACACCCGCAGGAAGGCGATACGATCCCTGTGGTTGGGGTCCATGTTCGCCTGGATCTTGAAGACGAAGCCGCTCATCTTCGGCTCGTCCGCCAGGACCGTGCGGCTCTCGGCAACCTGGGCGCGCGGCGGCGGAGCATAGGCGATCAGCGCGTCGATGAGATCGCGCACGCCGAAATTGCGCAGGGCCGAGCCGAAATAGACCGGGGTCATGTGACCCTCGCGGTAGCTGTCGAGGTCGAAGGGCTTGGCGCCTTCCTTGGCCAGCATGGCGCTCTCCCGCCATTCGTCGGCGGCGTGCGGCAGCAACTCGTCGAAGAGGCCGGCCTCCGGGCCGTTCACCTTGATCACGTCGTCGTCGTGGTCGATGCGCCTGACATGGTTGTGCACAAGGTCGTAGGTGCCGACGAATTCGCGCCCGACGCCGATGGGCCATGTCATGGGCACGGTATCGAGGGCGAGGGCCTTCTCGACATCGTCCATGAGGTCGAAGGGATCGCGGCTCTCGCGGTCCATCTTGTTGACGAAGGTGATGATCGGGATGTCGCGCAGGCGGCAGACCTCGACGAGCTTGCGCGTGCGGTCCTCGACGCCCTTGGCACCATCGATGACCATGATGGCGGAATCCACCGCCGTGAGGGTGCGATAGGTGTCTTCCGAGAAGTCCTCGTGGCCCGGCGTGTCCAGCAGGTTGAAGACGCAGCTGCCATATTCGAAGGTCATCACCGAGGTGACGACCGAGATGCCGCGCTGGCGCTCGATGGCCATCCAGTCCGAGGAGGTCTGGCGGCGGCCCTGCTTGGCCTTGACCTCGCCGGCGAGCTGGATGGCGCCACCGAACAGCAGCAGCTTTTCCGTCAGCGTGGTCTTGCCGGCGTCAGGATGGGAGATGATGGCGAAGGTACGCCGGCGCGAGGCGGGCGTTGCCGTGCCGGGGGCGTTGGGGCTGAGGGGAGCGTTCATGGCCGGGGTTTAGCCATGCGATGGATGCCGGGTCAATGCGCGAAGCCCTGCACGGTGCGGCCTCGACGTTCCGTCAGGGCAGCCTATAGTCGGCCTTCGGGTGGGCTTCCCCCACCACCGGAGGGCTTCATGGTTTCGTCGTCCAAGCATTCTGTCTCCAAGCGTCTCATGATCGCCCTGGCGGCGAGCTTCGGCCTGGCGTCTCCCGCCCTTGCCCAGACCCCTGCTCTGCCGCCGGGCCCGCCGATCGCCATCCAGATGGTGACGCAGCTCTCGCCCTCCATCCCGCAATACACCAGGGTCGACATCCCCATGCTGCGCGAGGCGCTGCCGACCCGCTCCGGCGGGCGCATCCGCGTGACGCTGGCGAGCTGGCCTGAGCGCAATCTCACCGGCCCCGACCTCATTCGCGTGCTGCGCTCAGGCCAGATCGACCTTGCCGGCCTCGCCCTGCCGACGGTGGCCGGCGACGTGCCGCTTCTCGACATCATCGACATGTCGGGACAGAACCCGTCGCACGAGCAGGGTCGCCGCATCGCCCATGCCATGCTGCCCACCCTCAACAAGGAGCTGGAGCGGGTCGGCATCAAGATCGTCGCCTTCTATCCCTTCCCTGGCCAGGTGCTGTTCTGCCGCGATCCCGTCACCAGCCTCGCCGACCTGAAGGGCCGGCGCGTGCGCACGCCCGGCGGTTCACAGAACGACTTCATCCAGTCCATCGGAGGCCAGCCGGTCGCCATCGGCTTCCCGGAAGTCTACGGCGCGCTGGAGCGCGGCGTCGTCGACTGCGCGGTGACCGGCACGGCCACCGGCAACGGCGCGCGCTGGTATGAGGTGACGCGCCACCTCTACACGCTGCCGATCCAGTGGGGCGTCGCCGCCTATGCGGTGAACCTCGCCTGGTGGAACCGGCTCGACCCGGCCGTGCGCGATTTCCTGCAGGCCTACATGACCGAGGTCGAGGAAGCGCAGTGGAAGCTTGGCGCCGAGCTCACGGAGGACGGCATCCAGTGCAATGCCGGCAATGCCGCAGGCTGCAAGATCGGCCATGTCGTCACCAACCGTCCCATGACCATCACCCGCGAGACGCCGGCCGACGTGGCCCTCCTGCGGGAGGCCATGCAGAAGGTGGTGCTGCCGGCCTTCGTCAGGCGCTGCGGCGCGCGCTGCGGCGAAATCTACAACCAGATCGTCTCGCCGATCAGCGGCATCACCTACACTGCGCAGTGATGCCGGCATGATCCGCCTTCTCGATCCCGCCGCCTTCCAGGCTGTCCCCTGGAAGAACGGCGGCGGCACCGCAACGGACATCGCCGTCGGCCTCGGCACCGACGGCGAGGTGGACTGGCGCGTCGGTACCGCGGCCATCCTGAAGGACGGACCGTTCTCGGACTATGAGGGTGTGACGCGCACCTTCACGGTCGTCGCGGGCCCGGGCGTCCATCTCGATTTCGCAGAGGAGGGTACCCGCACGCTCGACCGCGACCAGCCGACGCGCTTTCCCGGCGCGCCGGCGCCGTTCTGCCGGCTGCGGGACGGGGCGAGCGCCACCGCCTTCAACCTTCTGACCCGGGACGGAGCCGCGACCGGCGACGTCTCGATCCGCCGCGGTCACGCGGCCGAGGAACCGGTGCCTTCCGCCGGGATCGTCGTGCTCTATGCACTGGAGGAGGCCTGGAGCCTGACTGCCGACGGCGAGGCTGTCGTTGTGCATCAGGGCGCGGCCGCGCAGGTCGAGGGCGCTTCAGCCCTCGCCATCTCCTCGGCCATCGGCGGACGGGCGGCAGTGGTCACCATCGATCGCGGCTGAGGGCATCACCCGATCGAGACGATCTCGACCTCGCCGCCGCCGACCACGGCGACGTCGCTGACCTGCTTGCCCATCAGGGCACGGGCGACCGGCGAGACGTAGGAGATGGTGCCCTGCGAGGGCTCGGCCTCGTCCTCGCCGACGATCTGGAAGGTCTGGCGGCGGCCATCGTCGCGGTCGAAGGTGACGCGGCTGCCGAAATGCACCTTGCCGTCGGCGGGCGGCGGCTCCATCAGTTGGGCGTTGGCGTGACGGGCCGAGAAATAGCGGAAGTCGCGGCTGGCGCGGGCCAGCGCGAGCCCGGTGGCATCCTCTCCGGCGGCGCGGGCCTGCTGGACCGCCGCCCTGGCGGCTTCCAGCGCCGCCTCGAGCAGGGCAAGCCCGCGCGGCGTCACCAGGTTGGGGTGCTGCGAGATCGGACGGTCCTGGAGATTGGCCTCGGTGCCATCCCGGTCGTTTTCCTTGGTGAAGGCGACGCTCATGCAGGCGGCCTCCTCTTGTTGCGGGCTGGCGAAGGACGGGGTTGATGCCGTACCGATGGCCCGCGGGTTTGCGCGCCATGCCGTCCGGATCTCCTAGATGGCGGCTTGCGCCGGCGCCCGCAACCTTGACACCTCGCGCCCGGGCACGTATAGCCCGCGCCTTCTCTTCTTCGACGCATCGGCCGTCGGGTTCTCCGATCGTCTCTGCTCGTCCCCTCCAAGGATCGCCGCCATGAAGGTCCGCAATTCGCTGAAGTCGCTGCGTGGTCGCCATCGCGACAACCAGATCGTGCGCCGCAAGGGCCGCGTCTACGTGATCAACAAGACCCAGAAGCGCTACAAGGCGCGTCAGGGCTGACAACGGCTGCTTTTTGCAGTCGTTTCGGGAGACGGGCGCTCACGCGGCTGTCATCGTCCCGACATTGACCGTCGCCGTCTCATGCCCCACCTTCGTGGCATGACTCGCGCGGCGGTTTTCTTTTGCCTGATGGCCATGATCGCGTCGCCTGCCCTGGCGCAGGTGACGGGGCCCGTACCACCGGTTGCCGAAGCGGCTCCCCCTGCTGCCAACCCCACCCCGCCCTCGCTTGCGTCGGAACGGGCGCGCCGCCTCGACGAGCTCTACTCCCGCCTTCGCGAGGCGGAAGGGCCGCGGCAGGCGCGTGTCTTCGAGGCGCAGATCACCATGCTGCTGGCGCAGTCGGGGTCGCCGACAGCCGATCTGCTGATGGTTCGTGTCCAGCAGGCCATGCAGCAGCGGCAGGCCGACCTGGCGCTGTCTCTCCTTGATGCCGTCATCGATCTCTATCCGGACTATGTCGAGGCCTGGAGCCGGCGCGCCACTCTGCATTTCGCCCGCAGGGAACTCGGCCGCGCCGTCACCGACATAGAGAACGTCCTGCGGCTCGAACCCCGCCATTTTGGCGCGATGGTCGGCCTCGGCATGATGCTGCAGCAGCTCGGTCAGGACAAACAGGCTCTCGCCGCCTTCAAGCGGGCGATGGAGATCAACCCGCATATCGAGCGGGTGCCGCAGATCATCCAGCGGCTGCAGCCGAAGGTCGACGGCGTCGAGCTCTGAGGGTGCCGTGACGATCCGCTGGGCCGTGCGGGGCGTAGATCGCTCATGGTCGGCCTGATCGAACCCCTCGTCGCTGCCGCCGCCGTGCCCGCGCTCCTCGCCGGCTGGACGGCGCTGCGCTCCCGCGCCATCACGCGCGCCTTTCCCGCCGAGGGCCTGTTCGCGCCGACGCGGGCCGGTGCTCTCCACGTTGTCGACGAAGGGCAGGGGCCTGTGCCCGTCGTGTTCCTGCACGGGGCCAGCGGGTCGGTCCGGGCGTGGCGGCCAGCGCTGGGCGACAGGCAGGCCGCCCTCGGACGGACGCTGTTCCTCGATCGGCCGGGTCACGGCCACAGCGAACGCCGCGCCGGCCGCAAGGCCGCAAGGCTCGACCATCAGGCCGGGGCCATCATCGACGTGCTCGATCATATGGGCATCGGCCGTGCCGTCATCGTCGCCCATTCCTGGGCCGGGGCACTGGCCTGCCGGCTGGCCCTCGACCACGGCGATCGCGTTGCTGGTCTCGTCCTCCTCGCGCCCGCCACGCATCCCTGGCCCGGCGGCGTCCACTGGTACTACCGTCTGGCTGCAAGCCCGTTCGTCGGTCCGCTGTTCTCGTGGACCCTGGCCCTGCCGGTCGGCGAGGCCTGGATGCGGCGGAGCATCACGGGGGTCTTCGCGCCGCAAGCGGTCGAGGACCGCTACGTGGAGGAGGCCGGCATCCCGCTGGTTCTGAGGCCGGACCAGTTCATGGCCAATGCCGAGGACGTCGCCGGGCTGCTCGCGCAGGTCCACGCGCAGGCCCCGCGCTATGGCGACATCGCCTGTCGCGTCACGGTGATCTCCGGCGATGCCGACAGCGTCGTGTGGACCCATCTCCACTCGGTCGGACTGGCGCGCGATATCCCGCGGACGAAGCTCGTGGTCCTGCCCGGGGTCGGCCACGGGCCGCACCACGCCGATCCCGACCTCGTGGTGGCGGAGATTGCGGCGCTGCAGGCGGCGGCAGCCTAGACGTCGACCTCGTCGGAGCCGACGAAGGCGATCCGCAGCATGTTGGTGGCGCCCGGCGTGCCGAGCGGAACGCCGGCCACCACGATGATGCGCTGGCCGGGCTTGGCGAAGCCGTCCTTGAAGGCGAAGCGGCAGGCGCGGCTGACCATGTCGTCGAGGTCGCGGGCGTCCTGGGTGACGACGCAATGGACGCCCCAGAGCAGCGCCAGGCGGCGGCCCGTGGCGATCTTCGGGGTCAGGGCGATGGTGATCGGCTTCGGCCGTTCGCGGGCGACGCGCAGCGCCGTCGAGCCCGACGACGTCCAGCAGACGATGGCCGAGAGATCGAGCGTCTCCGCGATATCCCGGGCGGCGAGGGCGATGGCGTCTGCGCCGGTCGCCTCGGGTTCGGCGCGCTGGCCCTGGATGACGGCGCGATAGGTCGGGTCGGCCTCGACCTCCTCGGCGATGCGGTTCATCATCGACACCGCCTCGACCGGATACTGGCCTGCGGCGCTTTCGGCGGAGAGCATGATGGCATCGGCGCCCTCGAAGACCGCGGTCGCGACATCTGAGACCTCCGCGCGGGTCGGCACGGGAGCACTGATCATGCTCTCCAGCATCTGGGTGGCGACGACCACCGGCTTGCCGGTGCGCCGGGCCTGCCGGGTGATCTGCTTCTGGATGCCCGGCACCTTGGCCATGGGCATCTCAACGCCGAGATCGCCGCGGGCGACCATCAGGGCATCGGCGATGTCCATGATCTCGGCGAGGCGGGCCACCGCCTGGGGCTTCTCGATCTTGGCCATGACGGCAGCGCGGCCCATGGCCACCTTCTTGACCTCCGCGACATCCTCGGGGCGCTGGACGAAAGACACCGCGATCCAGTCGACGCCGGCATTGAGGGCTGCATCGAGGTCCGAGCGGTCCTTGTCGGTCAGGGCCGAGACGGGGAGGGTGGTGTCGGGCAGGCTGACACCCTTGCGGTCGGAGAGCTTGCCGCCGACAACGACGCGGCATTCGGCCCGCTTCGGCGTGCAGTGCTCGGCGGTGAGTGTCACCTTGCCATCGTCGAGGATCAGGCGGTGACCCGGCTCCAGCGCCGCGAGAATTTCGGGATGGGGCAGGTGGACGCGGGTGGAATCGCCGGGCTTCTTGTCGGAGTCGAGCGTGAAGACGGCCCCGTTGGCCAGCATCACCGGGCCGTCATTGAAGGTTCCGACGCGCAGCTTCGGACCCTGCAGGTCGGCGAGGATGCCGATGGGGCGCTGCTCCTCATGCTCGATCGAGCGGATCGTCTCGACGAACTCGCGCAGCTTGTCGTGCGGCGTATGGCTCATGTTGATGCGGAAGACGTCGGCGCCCGCGGTGAACAGGGCGGCGATCTGCTCGCGGCTCGACGAGGCCGGTCCGAGGGTGGCGAGGATCTTGGTCCGGCGTTGACGTCGCATGTGGCTTTTTTCTCTCCCTGAGAGCGATCCTAAACCGATCTGAAGCCGCACCGCGAGGGGGCTCTGATCCGGCTGACCCGTGGATAGTGCCTCACTCTGACAAGCGGGCGACGGGTGCCTGGATGTCAGGCGTGACCCGACTCGCTCGACAGCATGGCGGGGTCGATGCCGATCTTGCGCATGGCGCGCTCGTATTTCGTTTCCACGTCCGGGCCGAAGATCAGGTCGGGATCGGCGGGGCAGTGCAGCCAGCCGTTCGCCTGGATCTCGTTCTCCAACTGGCCGGCGCCCCAGCCGGCATAGCCGAGCGCCAGTACCGCGTTCGACGGCCCCTCGCCGGTCGCCAGCGCCTTGAGGATGTCGAGGGTGGCCGTGAGGCAGACGCCCTCGTCGATCGGCAGTGTCGAGTTCTCGATGAAGAAGTCCGACGAGTGCAGCACGAAGCCGCGGCCGGTCTCCACCGGTCCGCCACGCAGGACACGGATGGAATCCACCCGCTCCGGTAGCATGATCTTCTGCGATTCAGGGATGATGTCGAGTTGCACCAGCAGGTCGGAGAACGCCAGGTTGGTGGCGTTCTGGTTGATCACGATGCCCATCGCGCCATCGGACGAATGGGCGCACATGTAGATGACGGTTCGCGAAAACCGCTCGTCGCGCATGGTCGGCATCGCGATGAGAATCTGTCCGTCGAGATAGCCGCGGAGGCTGTCGCGCCCGCCGCTTCGGGGTTTTGCTGCCATGCGTCACGCTAACCCGGAATGGTCTGGAATGCCACCTGTGCAGCTCATGTGGTGCCCCATCGCGGCGTCTTCAACGGAACGTCAGTGGCCAAGGACGGTTCCGGGCCCTACATGACGGACATGATCGATCGCCGCGTTTTCGTCTCTGCCCTTGCGCTGGCGGCGGCAGCCAGCCCCGCCGTCGCGGGTGCGTCGGCGTCGCCATGGGTGCGCGATACCAAATCGGCAGTCAGGCTGATCCGCGGAGGCTTCGACGGGACGGTCCACAGGGCCGGCGTCCAGATCACGCTCGATCCGGGAACCAAGACCTACTGGCGCACGCCGGGGGATTCCGGCGTTCCCCCGACATTCGACTGGTCGGCATCCGACAATGTCGCGGACGTGACGCTGTCCTGGCCGGCGCCGCTGCGTTTTCCCGACGGGGGCGGATACTCGATCGGCTACAAGACATCCGTCGTCTTTCCGGTACGGGTGACGCCGCGCGATCCGCGGCGTCAGGTGCGCCTCGTGCTCAAGCTCGACTATGCCGTCTGCGACCAGATCTGCATTCCGGCGAAGGGCGCAGGATCGCTCGTCCTTTCGGGACGGCCGGCGGACCCGGAACTGGCCTCGCTCCTGGCGGGTTTCGAGGCGCGGGTTCCCCGACCGGCCGTCGACGGGCTCGGCCTTTCGATCGCCTCGGTGGAGCGCGGCGGCGAACATCCCGTGGTGACGGTGGTGGCGCGTGTCGATCCGGCCGCGGGTGCCGATCTCTTCGTCGAGGGTCCGGATGCCCGCTGGGTTCTGCCCCTGCCAGAACCGATGGACACGACCGGCACCGAGCGCCGCTTTCGCCTGGTGATGGACGGTAATCCCCGTGGTGTCGAGCCGCTCGGCCAGATCCTGACCTTCACTCTGGTGTCCGGCGACCGCGCGCTGGAAGCGAAGCTGACGCCCGAATGAGGTCCCTCGACGCCGCGGTGTCGACGCTCTAAGTGTTGCGCACGCGTGTTGGCGACTGCCATCGCGGCCCGATCAACCCAACTCTTCGAGGAGTCCCCCATGACGATCCAGGTCGGCGCAAAGCTGCCGGAAGCCACCTTCCGCACCATGACCGCGGATGGCCCGGCCGCCCGCACGACGGCGGAAATCTTTGCCGGCAAGACCGTGGTCCTGTTCGCGGTGCCTGGCGCCTTCACGCCTACCTGCCACAAGAACCATCTGCCGGGCTTCGTCGCCAATGCCGATGCCATCAAGGCCAAGGGCGTCGATGCGATCTATGTGACCTCGACGAACGACGTCTTCGTGCTCGACGCCTGGCAGAAGGCCTCCGGCGCGGTCGACAAGGTCGGTATCCTTGCGGATGGCAGTGCCGATTTCGCCAAGGCGGTGGGCCTGGAGAACGACATGTCATCCTTCGGCATGGGTATGCGCACCAAGCGCTACTCCATGATCGTCAAGGACGGCGTGGTGACGTCGCTGAACGTCGAGGACGCTCCCGGCAAGGCCGATGTGTCGGGCGCCGACACGCTGATGAAGCAGCTCTGAGCGCTCCGGCCGGCTGCGCCGGCCGACACGCGATCCATGCAGCGCCGCCCCGGCAGGACAGGCCTGGGCGGCGTTGTCGCTTCAGAAGCCGAGCACGCCGATCGCGCCGAGCAGGCCGATACCGACGAGCGGGACGCCGGCGCGCAAGGCAAGGGCCGGAACGCGCGCCGCGAGGCCCTGGCGGACACGTTCGACGGCGCGGCCAGCCTTGCGGACGGTGCGCAGCGGCAGGGTCACGAAGGCCGGCAGGCTGTCGCGGCAGATGGCGTGCTTGCGGACATAGTGCGGCACATGCCAGGTGGCCCATGTCCCGGCGCGGAACAGGGCGGCGTCGCCGGGCCGGAGGGTCCGTTCCGGGACCCCTTCACCGGAAACCACGACCTCTCCCTCGATGATGTGGACGATCTCGTCGCCGCCGAAGAACCAGCGGAACTTGCCGGCCGTGCAGTCCCAGACCATGGCGGAGGTGGTCCCGTCGGAGGAATCCGACCAGTGGCGGCATCGGGCGACGGGGCGGCCCTCCAGCACCCATTCCGGGCGGATCGGGGCGGGGTCGAGGTCGAAGCTGGCGAGGCTCGCGGCAGAGAAAGGCGGCCGGCTCATGGTCGTCTCCTGTGTCAAGCCGGGACACGCGGCCCGGTTGCAGGGAGACATCGCAAGAGCCTTGCCGAAGCTCACGGCGGCGTGATCAGCCCCTCGACGGCTTGAACGGCGCCATGCCCTCGCGGGCGAGTTCGTCGGCCCGCTCGTTCTCGGGATGGCCGGCATGGCCCTTCACCCAGTGCCAGGTGATCTCGTGCAGGTCGGCGACGTCGTCCAGCCGCTGCCAGAGTTCGGCATTCTTCACCGGCTTCTTGTCGGCGGTCTTCCAGCCGTTGCGCTTCCAGCCGTGGATCCAGCTCATGATGCCGTTCTTCACGTACTGGCTGTCGGTGTGGAGATCGACATGGGACGGGCGCTTCAGCGCCTCCAGTGCGTTGATGGCGGCAAGGAGTTCCATGCGGTTGTTGGTGGTGACCGGCTCGCCGCCGTTAAGTTCCTTCACTGTCTCGCCATAGCGCAGGATCGCTCCCCAGCCGCCGGGGCCCGGGTTTCCCGAACAGGCGCCGTCGGTAAAGATCTCGACGCGGCGGGGAGCGGGCTTCACCAGGCTGTTCATGCCAGGCCGTATTCGGTCGGCGACGCGACCTTCTGGTGGAAGCGCAGCTTCTTCAGGTATTCGAGCGGGTCCTTCGGCGTCACGACGGCGCCGGGCGGCACGTTGAGCCAGTCGACCAGACGGGTCAGCAGAAAACGCAGGGCCGAGCCCCGGGCGAGCAGCGGCAGCGCCGCCTTTTCCCCGTCGTCGAGAGGCCGCACCGCCTGGTAGGCGGCAATCATCGCCGAACCCTTGGCGAAGTCGAACTCGTAGTCCGGCGAGAAGCACCAGGCGTTCAGGCAGATGGCGAGGTCGTAGACGAGGATGTCGTTGCAGGCGAAGTAGAAGTCGATCAGCCCGGACAGCTGGTTCTGCAGGAAGAAGACGTTGTCGTTGAAGAGATCGGCATGGATGACGCCGGTCGGCAGGCTCGTCGGCCAGTTCATTTCGCAGGAGGCGAGTTCGGCGGCGATGGTCGCAGCGAGGTTCGGCGCGACCGTGTCGGCGCGGTCCCGCGCGCGCTCGTAGAGCGGTCGCCAGCCCGGTACGGAGAGGGCGTTGACGCGGGTCAGGGCAAAACCCTGTCCGGCAATGTGGAGCTGCGCCAGGGCCCGGCCCACGGCGGCGCAATGATGGACCTGGGGGCGGCGGATCCACATGCCCTCGAGAAAGGTGACGATGGCGGCCGGCCGGCCCGCGAGCTCGCCGAGGGTCTCGCCCGACGTCATCCGGACGGGCTGGGGGCAGGTGAGGCCGCGCGCGGCGAGGTGCTCCATCAGGCCGATGAAGAAGGGCAGGTCGGCCGGATCGACGCGCTTCTCGTAGAGCGTGAGGATGAAGGTGCCGCCGGTGGTGTGCAGCAGGAAGTTGGAATTCTCCACGCCCTCCGCGATGCCCTTGTAGGAGAGCAGCTCGCCGATGTCGTAGCGCGCGAGATGCGCCGAAAGATCCTCGGCGGTGACATCGGTATAGACGGCCATGGGTGGGACTTTCAGGCCGCCGCGTCGGGGCGCAGCTGGCGGGGCAGGGGGAAGAAGACGCTCTCGTCGGCGGTGGAGACGGTCTCGACCGAGACCTCGTAGCGCGCGGCGAAAGCCTCGATGATCTCCTCGACGAGGACCTCGGGTGCCGAGGCGCCGGCCGATATGCCGAGGGACGAAATGGCACCGAAACGGCCCCAGTCGATGTCGGCGGCGCGCTGCACGAGTTCGGCGATGCGGCAGCCCTCGCGCTCTGCCACTTCGCGCAGGCGCTGCGAGTTGGACGAGTTGGGCGCGCCGACGACGATCATCGCCTCGACATGCGGGGCGACACGCTTCACCGCTTCCTGGCGGTTGGTCGTCGCGTAGCAGATGTCCTCCTTGTGGGGACCGACGATGGCGGGGAATCGGGCGCGCAGGTAGTCGACGATCTCGCGGGTGTCGTCGACCGAAAGGGTCGTCTGCGTCACGAAGGCAAGGGCCTGCTCATCGCGCGGCACGAAGGCACGCGCATCGTCGAGGGTCTCGACCAGGGTCACCGCCCCCGGCGGCAGCTGGCCCATGGTGCCCACGACCTCCGGGTGGCGGGCGTGGCCGACCAGGACCACCTCACGGCCGCGCTTGTGATGGATCTCCGCTTCCCGATGTACCTTGGTCACCAGCGGGCAGGTGGCGTCGATGGCGAGGAAGTTGCGGGCCTGCGCCTCGGCGGGAACCGACTTCGGTACGCCATGGGCGGAAAAGATGACCGGCGCGTCGGTGTCGGGAATCTCGTCGAGTTCCTCCACGAAGATGGCGCCCTTGGCCTTCAGCCCATCCACCACGAAGCGGTTGTGGACGATCTCGTGCCGGACATAGACCGGCGGGCCGTAGATCTTCAGCGCCTGCTCGACCGCGTCGATGGCGCGAACGACGCCGGCGCAGAAACCGCGCGGCGAGCAGAGCAGGACTTTCAGCGGGGGCTTCGACACCAGGCTCTCCGGATCGGGACGGCCCGGTTTCGGGGGAACGGCCGCGCCTGTCAAGGCAAGGTCGTCACGAAGGCCCCGCTGCCGGCGTGCGGGGAGGGCGCACGCGGCGGAAGACGGTGACGATCTCATGGCGGGTACAGGGAATGGCGCCCATGGCGATGGCGCGACGGCGCTCGAAGCCGGTGAGGTCGTAGTGCGGCGCGCTGCTCTTCGGCGGCCCCTGGTAGACCAGCCTGTGCATGCCGATGCGCTGGGCAAAGCGGTGGAGCTCATCCTCCGTGTCGGCGAGCATGTGGCACCACTTCAGTCCCTGCCAATCCCAGATCGCATCGTCCACATAGACCGCCACGGCTTGCGCCTCAGGCCGCGAGAAGGCCGGCCGAGCCGAGGGCCGCCTGCTGGCGCGCCGTCACGCTCTCGAGGCTGAAACGCTCGATCTCCTCGTTGAACATCCGGTAGAAGTTCAACTCGGCCTTGAGGTGCAGGAAGACGCCGCCGAGGCCGATGGCCGCGCGGTCCATCAGCACGAACTCCTGCGGGATGGTGACCGGCCCCTTCTCCTTCAGCGCCTTGTGCACGGTGAAAGCCTCGCGCCGGCCGTACTGGCCGGGGGCGACGCCGTCGGCGATGGTGCGGACGCGATCGTCGAGCAGCGGCCCGTAGATGAACCGCGCCCACAGGTTCAGGATGTCGATGAGGTCACGGTTGAGATTCTTGAAGCCCCAGGTCTCGTAGGCGTGGACGACCCGCGCCTCGTCGCCGGCCTCCAGACCCTTGTAGAGGTCGATGACGGCGCCGATGAAGCGCGGGGGGAAAATCCGCACGCAGCCATAGTCGAGGAGGTTGATACCACCGGGCTCGGCGGCCTCCTCGAAGACCGTGTAGTTGCCGAGATGGGGGTCGCCGTGGATGACGCCGATCGCAGTGAAGGGGTGCCACCAGGCACGGAACATGGCGGTTGCCAGCCGGTTGCGGATGGCCAGAGGCTGGTCGACATGGCTGAGCATCTTCGTGCCGTCGAGCCAGGAGAGGGTCAGCAGGCGGCCGGTGGAGAGTTCCGGCCGAACGGTCGGCACACGCACCAGCGGCTCGTCGGCAAGGACCTCCTGATACAGCGCTGCGTGCTTGGCCTCGCGACGATAGTCGAGCTCCTCGCGGACGCGGTCGCCGATTTCCTTGATGATCTCGCGGGTGTCGATGGCGCTGTCCATGCGGCGCTGGATGGCGAAGAGGATCTCGAGCTGGGAGAGGTCAGCCTCCACGGCCGACTGCATGTCCGGGTACTGCAGCTTGCAGGCGAGGGCCATGCCGTCATGGGCTGTGGCGCGATGCACCTGCCCCAGCGATGCGGCGGCGGCCGGCACCTTGTCGAAGGAGGCGAACTTCCTTTCCCAGTCGGCACCGAGTTCGGCCATCATCCGGCGCTTGACGAAGGCCGGCCCCATGGGCGGGGCATCGGACTGCAAGGTCTGCAACTGTTCGGCATATTCGGGAGGCAGGACTTCCGGGATGGTGGCGAGAAGCTGCGCGACCTTCATGATCGGGCCCTTGAGGCCACCGAGCGCCCGGGTGAGGTCGGCGGCGTTCTTCTCGCGGTCGAGCGAGGTGCCGAACAGGCGGGAGGCGGCGATGGAGGCAGCGGCGCCGGCCACATTGGTGCCGACGCGCGCATAGCGCGACAGGCGACCGGTCAGGCGGTTGGCTTCGTCGTCACGCGGCGGCATGCGGTCTCCCGGTCGATCGTCGGTGATGGGGAGATAGTGCAGGGGGCCGACGGTTGCGAGGGGTGACCGCCGACCGGCGCACTCAGCCGGCGTTGGCCTGCAACTGCTCGATCAGGCCGTGGACGTCGCCGAGAACCCAGAGGTCGCGGACGCGGTCGCCCTCGAAAGTGAAGAACGGCGCGCCGGCCCAGGCGACATGCTTGCCGGTCGGGGCGAAGCCGAAGAGGTCCTTGCGGTGGTAGCCGTGGAAGCGCAGGCGGCCTGCGACCTTGTTGTCCTGCTCGACCAGTTCGAGGATGTCGCTGGTGTAGCTTTCGAGCGCGCCGGTGACGAAGTCGACATAGCCCGCGAACTGCTCGTGGCCGGCGAGCACGGGTCCGAGCGAGCCGCGAAACGTGAAGTCCGGATGGAAGATGGAGGGGATCAGGCTCTTGTCGGCGTGATCCCACATCTCCTTGTAGAAGCGGGTGACGACGGCGATCTGATGCGACATCACCCTTCCATCGCCTCCAGCTCGTCGATCAGCCGGGCGATGACGCCGAGCCCGCCCTGCCAGAAGGCGGGATCGCGCGCATCGAGGCCGAAGGGCGCGAGCAGTTCGGCATGATGCTTCGTGCCGCCGGCCGAGAGCATGGCGACATAGCGGTCGACGAAGCCGGCATCGGCCTTCTCGTAGACCGCGTAGAGCGAGTTCACCAGGCAGTCGCCGAAGGCATAGGCGTAGACGTAGAAGGGCGAGTGGATGAAGTGCGGGATATAGGCCCAGAAGGTCTCGTAGCCCGGCTTCAACTCGATAGAGGGGCCGAGGCTCTCGGCCTGCACGCTCATCCAGGCCGCGGAGATGTCGTCGGCCGTCAGTTCGCCGTTGCGGCGGGCCGTGTGAATCTTCCGCTCGAAGGCATAGAAGGCGATCTGCCGCACCACCGTGTTGATCATGTCCTCGACCTTGGAGGCGATCAGCGCCTTCTTCTGGACGGGGTCGGTCGTGGTCTGCAGGATCGACTTGAAGGTCAGCATCTCGCCGAAGACCGAGGCCGTTTCGGCGAGGGTCAGGGGCGTCGGCGCCATCAAGGCGCCGTTCGGGCCGGCGAGGACCTGGTGGATCCCGTGGCCGAGCTCGTGGGCGAGGATCATCACGTCGCGCGGCTTGCCCTGGTAGTTGAGCAGGACGTAGGGGTGCGCCGAGGGCACTGTCGGATGGGCGAAGGCACCCGGCGCCTTGCCGGGCCTGACCGGTGCGTCGATCCAGCGCTCGTCGAAGAAGCGGCGGGCGATGCCGGACAGGGCCGGCGAGAAGCCGGAATAGGCTGACAGCACCGTGTCGCGGGCTTCCGTCCAGCCGATGGTGCGCTGCTCGACCTTCGGCAAAGGCGCATTGCGGTCCCAGTGCGGAAGGGTCTCCTTGCCGAACCAGCGCGCCTTCAGGCGGTAATAGCGGTGCGACAGCGCGGGATAGGACTCGCGAACCGCCTCCACGAGCGCATCGACCACCTCGCGCTCGACACGGTTGGCCAGGTGGCGTGAATCGGCGACGTCCTCGAAACCGCGCCAGCGGTCCGAGATTTCCTTGTCCTTGGCCAGGGTGTTGGTGATCAGGGCGAAGGTGCGCAGGTTCTCCTTGAAGGTTGCCGCCAGCGCCTCGGACGCCTTGCGGCGGTTCTCTTCCGCGGTGTCCTGCAGGAGGTTCAGCGCCGGTTCGAGCGGCAGCTTCTCGCCGTCGATCTCGAAGCGCAGGCTCGCCATGGTCTCGTCGAACAGGCGGTTCCAGGCGGCGCGCCCGGTCATGTTCTTTTCGTGGAAGAGTTGTTCGAGGCGGTCCTCAAGCTGGAATGGCTTGTCCTTGCGGATGTCCTCGATCCAGGGCCGGTAGCGTGACAGGGCGGGATCGGCGACCGCCTGGTCGATCAGTGTGTCGTCGATGCGGTTGAGCTCGAGGGTGAAGAACAGCAGATGAGAGGAGATCGCGGTGATCTTCTCCTGGATGTCACCGTAGAATTTCACCCGCGCCGCGTCGGTCGTGTCGCCGGCATAGACGAGGCCCGCATAGGAGGCGAGGCGGCCGAGAAGGTCCTCCAGCTTCTCGAAGCGGACGACCGCTTCGGCGAGGTCTGCCGAGGCACTCGTGCTGCGGGCGATGGTATCGAGGCGGCCCTTGTAGGCGGCGTCGAAGGCGAGAGCCTCGGTTTCGGCCCGGTAGAGGTCATCCCCCACCGCCGGGTCGTCCATGCCCTTGTAGAGGGTCGAGAGGTCCCATTCCGGCAGAGCACCGAGCGCCTCGCTGGCCCTGGCTCGGTCGGCGGCGCTCTTAGAGCCCGCGTCGTTGACTGAACGGCGCATGGGAGCCTCCTGACGATCGATCACAGGGGCTGGTATGGGCAATCGGGTCGGCGGGATCAACGTGGCGTTTGGTCGATCCGGGCCGGCGAGGTCGAGGCGTTGCCCGCGAGCAACGCCCTCCGGCCTCAGCCCGCGGCCGACAGCTGCGCGGGAGCGAGCGCCGCCTCCGTCTGCTTGCGGAATCGCACCAGCGTGTAGACGCCGAGCAGGGCGACCCGGCGCCGTTCGACCACCACGACGCCGCCGTGGCCCGCTGCCCAGGCCTCAAGCCGCTGGAACGGAAATTCCGGCCTGAGGCCGAAGGTGTGCGCATGTTTGGAGAACCAGCGCTCGATGGCGGCGGCGAGTCCGCGTTCCGAATAGAGGTGGTTCACCAGGATGACCTCGCCGCCCGGGCGGACGACCCGGGCGCATTCGTCCAGTACGCGCTCGGGGCGCTCCACCAGGGTGATGACGAACTGGGCCACGACGGCGTCGAACATGCCCTCGGGATAGACGAGGTCGTGCGCGTCCATGACCTGCACGTCCTTCACATGCGGGAAGGCGCCGCTTGCCATGCGTTCGCGCGCCCTGGCGATCATCGGTTCCGAGAGGTCGATGCCATGGATCTCGAAGGAGGGATCATAGTCCTGGAAGGACAGGCCGGTGCCGACGCCAACCTCGAGGATGCGCTTGCCGACCTGCTTCGCCGCGGCGGTCGCCGCACGTCGTCCCTTTTCGAACAGAGGACCGCAGACGGCATCGTAGATCGGCGCCCAGCGGGCATAGGCGCGCTCCATCGTCTCGCGGTCGAGATCTCCGGCCATGGACAGCTCCCGTTCGGTCGCGGGAGGCCCGGAATCAGGACCAGCCCGCCGTCATCCGGCGAGCGCTAGCAGCGCCCTGCGACAGTTCCACGACGGAGCGCCGCCACAGGCCGGTGATCGGGTGCGGCACCCTGTCACAAAAGCGCAAGGGGAATCTGCTGTTGGTGCCCGCATGATCGGATAAGCGGCCGGGAGCCGGACGATGGTGCAGACGCGGCACAGGGCCATTTTCATTTCGGACGTTCATCTGGGCGCGCGGGGATGCCAGGCCGCACTCCTCATCGATTTCCTCAGGCACAACGATGCCGACATCATCTATCTGGTGGGCGACATCGTCGACGGATGGCAGCTCAGGCGTGGCTGGCACTGGCCGCAGGCCCACAATGACGTGGTGCAGAAGCTGTTGAGGGCGGTGCGCAAGGGCAGCCAGATCATCTACCTGCCCGGAAACCACGACGAGTTCATGCGCGACTATTTCGGCACGCATTTCGGCGGCATCGAGGTCATGGACCAGATCGTCCACGAGGCGGCCGACGGCAAGCGATTCCTCGTCATCCACGGCGATGCCTTCGACGTGGTGGTCATGCATGCGCGCTGGCTCGCGCATCTCGGCGATTGGGCCTATGACGCCGCGCTCTATTGCAATCGCTGGGTCAATGCCGGCCGCCGCAAACTCGGCCTCACCTACTGGTCGCTGTCGGCCTGGGCCAAGCTCAAGGTGAAGAAGGCCGTCAACTTCATCGGCGCCTTCGAGGAGGCGCTGGCCACCGAGGCCCGCCGGCAGAAGGTCGACGGTGTCATCTGCGGACACATCCATCATGCGGTCATCAAGGACCAGGTCGGCATCCGCTACATGAACTGCGGCGACTGGGTCGAGAGCTGCACGGCCCTCGTCGAGGATCACGACGGCCGCTTCGAGATCCTGCGGTGGACGATGGTGAAGGCGACAGCCCCGGACCTCGCGCCGGTCGAGGAGGAGGCGATGGAGATCGTCCTCGGTCTCCCCGAACGGCCTTCGGTAAGGGCCTGACGGGGAGGGCGGGCCATGCGCGTCGCGATCGCCACCGACGCCTGGGCGCCGCAGGTGAACGGTGTCGTCCGGTCCTTGCAGGAGACGGCGAAGGCTCTCGACGGACAGGGTGTCATCGTCGATTTCGTCACTCCCGAGGGGCTGGCGAGTTGGCCCCTGCCGACCTACCCGGACATACGCCTCGCCATCGGCGCAGGGCCGGCGGTCGCGGCGCGGCTCGACGCCCTGCAGCCCGAGGCGCTCCACATCGCGACCGAGGGCACGATCGGCCATGCGGCGCGGCGCTGGGCGTTGGCGCGGGGCCTGCCGTTCACCACCAGCTACCACACCCGCTATCCCGAGTATGTGCGCGCCCGGGCCCCCATCCCGGAGGCGCTGACCTATGCCTGGCTGCGCCATTTCCATGCACCGGCCACGCGCACCATGGTGCCGACGGAGACGATGCGACGCGAACTCGCCAGTTGGGGCTTCGCCAACCTCTCCGTGTGGACGCGCGGGGTCGATACCGTGCTGTTCCGGCCGCGCGAGGAGCTCGTGGCAGAATGGCCCCGGCCGGTCATGCTCAGCGTCGGTCGGCTGGCGGTGGAGAAGAATGTCGAGGCCTTCCTCGCCTGCGACCTGCCAGGGACCAAGCTCGTGGTCGGCGACGGCCCTCAGCGCGACGAACTGGAACGCCGGTTTCCCGAGGCCGTCTTTCTCGGGGTAAAGGCGGGGAAGGCTCTTGCGACGCTCTATGCGAGCGCCGACGTCTTTGTCTTCACCAGCCGCACCGACACCTATGGCAACGTGATGCAGGAGGCCATGGCCTGCGGGGTGCCGGTCGCGGCCTTTCCGGTGCCCGGGCCGCTCGACGTCATCACCGATCCGGCCGTCGGCGTGCTCGACGAGAACCTGCAGTCCGCCATCCGCGCTGCCCTGCTTCTGGACGGCCGCGCCTGCCGTGCCCTGGCCGAGGAACGGACCTGGGATGCCGCAGCACGCCAGTTCGCTATGGCTCTGGTGCCGTTTCCGGCTGCCGCGAGGGCGGCTTGAACGAGGGCCTGATCCGTTCATGGCCATGCCGTTAGAGGGCCGTTAACCCGCCCTTAAGCGGCGGCAACCACCCTCTCCCGAATCGAGACATCCGCATTCGGGAGTGCATGCCGTGACCACCATCCTCATCTGCGACGACGATCCGGTGCAGCGCCGTCTGGTGGAGGCCATGGTGCGCAAGTTCGGCTATGAGCCGCGCCTGTGCGAGAACGGCGAGCAGGCGCTGCAGATCCTGTCGTCCGATGGCGATTCCATCGACCTCGTCCTGCTCGACCTCGTCATGCCCGAGCGCGACGGCATGGGCGTTCTCGCCGCCATGCGCGAGGAGGGCATCGTCAAACCGGTCATCGTCCAGACCAGCCAGGGCGGGATCGACACCGTCGTCAACGCCATGCGCGCCGGCGCGAGCGATTTCGTGGTCAAGCCGGTCGGCGGCGAGCGCCTCGCCGTCTCGATCAAGAACGCCCTGAAGACCGAGGCCCTGGTCGCCGAAGTCCAGCGCCTGAAGCGCAAGGCCGAGGGCACGATGACCTTCAAGGACATCGTCACCCGCTCGCCGCGCATGCAGCCGCTGTTGAAGATGGCTGAAAAGGCCGCCGGTTCGATGATCCCGGTCATGATCGAGGGTGAGAGCGGCGTCGGCAAGGAACTGCTGGCCCGAGCCATCGCCGGTTCCGGCGAACGGCGCGCCAAGCCCTTCGTCGCGGTGAACTGCGGCGCCATTCCGCAAAACCTGGTCGAGAGCATCCTGTTCGGCCACGAGAAGGGTGCTTTCACCGGCGCCACCGACAAGCACACCGGCAAGTTCGTCGAGGCCCATGGCGGCACGCTCTTCCTCGACGAAGTCGGCGAACTGCCGCTCGAGACGCAGGTGAAGCTGCTGCGCGCCATCCAGGAAGGGGAGGTCGACCCCGTCGGTGCCAAGCGCGCGGTGAAGGTCGACATCCGCATCATCTCGGCCACCAACCGGGACCTGATCAAGGCGGTCAAGGATGGGCGCCTCCGCGAGGATCTCTACTATCGCCTCTGCGTCTTCCCCATGACCCTGCCGCCGCTGCGCGAGCGCGCGGAGGACATTTCCGACCTTGTCCGGCACTTCCTGGCCCGTATCGCGGCCGAGGAGGGCAAGCGCATCCGCGGCGTGCAGCCGGCGGTCTTCGGCCTGCTCGGTGCCTATTCCTGGCCCGGCAACGTCCGCCAGCTGGAGAACGCCGTCTTCCGCGCCGTCGTCCTCTGCGACGGCGATGAACTGTCGGTTGCCGACTTCCCGCAGATCGCGGCGCAGGTCGACGGCTACGAGGTCGTCGTGCCAATGGCGCCCGCTCCGGTCATGGCTTCGCCGGCGATCCAGCCGGCCATGTCGAGCCAGCCGGCGATGATCGTGCCGGGTGCCTCCATCGCTCTGGTGGACGAGGCCGGGCACGTCCGGCCGATGGAGCAGATCGAGACCGACGCGCTGAAGTTCGCCATCGAACACTATCGCGGGCAGATGTCCCAGGTGGCGCGCCGGCTCGGCATCGGACGCTCGACGCTCTACCGCAAGCTGAAGGATCTCGGACTGGAGGAGCCGGTTGACGTGCCGGAGGAGGTGTGACTGCGAAGCCTCGCCGGCCGCGTTTTCGACGGCATTCAAGCCTTCGTGGCTTGATCACGGGCGCCTCGCATGATCGAAAAATGCGACGTTGGACTCGCTGCGATCCGGCAAGAGGAATCGCACGTCGGATCGGGGGAATGAAGATGCGCCTGCGGTCGGCTTTCCTGGCTTGTGCCCTGATCGGGGCAGGCGGACTGGTGACGGCGCAGGCGGGCGCATCCGACAGCTCCGGTCTGGCCGCGTGGGAGGTCGATCTCGCGATCCCGCAGCCGCCGCTCGACCGGGTCGGTCCGCTGGCGCCGCAGGACTTCGGCCTCGCTGCGTTTCCGGCCTCGCCCATTCTCGCCGAAGCCCCCAATGCCGACGACGAGGCGCCGGAGACGGTCCAGGCTCCCGCGATTCCCCAGCCGACGGAAGCCGACTTCGCAGCGATCCCGGACGATCCACCGAGCCTCGTCGAGGACGGCCAGCCCGACCCAGCCATCACTGTCGAGCGCGTGGCGCAGCAACTGCGCATCCTTCTCGCCAGGCCTGGCGGCGACCGGTCGCTGCAGCAGCAGTTCAATCCCTTCTATGCGAGCCGTGGCTATGCGCCGCTCTTCGTCAGGGACGGCATCATCGGCGCCCGCGGGCAGGCGGCGCTGAATCGTCTGGGACATGCGGGCGAGGATGGGCTCGATCCCACCGCCTACCGCATCACGCTGCCGACCGGCCCCCGGACCGCCGAGAGCGTTGCCCGGCTGGAGCTTGCCCTTGCCAGGGCCGTGGCGCTCTATGCCTCGCACGCCTCGGGCGGACGAACGGACCCGAAGCGCCTGTCGGGCTACTTTGACGTCGCGCCACCCCGCATCGAGGCAACCGCCGCGCTCGAGACGGTGGCGCAGGCGGACAACGTCGCCTCCGCCATCGACGGCTTCAATCCGCCCCATGCCGGGTTCCGGCAGCTGCGCGCCAAGCTCGTCGAGATGCGGGGCGAGCGGCGCGAGATGACCACCACCGAGGCGACCCGGCTGCACGCCCTGAAGGAGCGCGACCTCATTGCCAATCTCGAGCGCTGGCGCTGGCTGCCGCGGCAGCTTGGCGACACGCATGTCTGGGTCAATTCGCCCGACTATCACGTCAACGTCGTGCGTTCGGGCAGCATCATCCATCGCACCCGCGCCGTCATGGGCCGGGCTGAGACCCAGACGCCGGTCTTCTCCGATGCGATGAGCTTCATCGTCCTGAATCCCTCGTGGCACGTACCGCTGTCGATCGTCCGGCGGTCCATGCTCGGTGCCGCCAGCCGCAATGGCGGCTATTTCGCCCGGCGCGGCATCCAGGTGATGCAGGGAGGGCGGGTCGTGGATGCCTCCACCATCAACTGGGCGTCCGCCAATGTCGGGCGCTACTCGTTCCGCCAGCCGCCGGGCTCGGCCAATGCGCTGGGGCGAATGAAGTTCATGTTCCCCAACCGGCACTCCGTCTATTTGCACGACACGCCTTCGCGCAGCTATTTCGCCCAGTCCAACCGCGCGCTGTCGAACGGCTGTGTGCGCGTGCAGAACCCCGAAGAGCTTGCCGAACTGCTTCTGGGCATCGCCCTGCCGGGAGAGAACTGGACGGCCTCCCGCATGCGGAGCCTCTACGGCGCTGGCGAGCGGTCGGTCCGTTTCCGCCAGGCGATCCCGATCCATCTCGTCTACTTCACGATGACGGTGGATTCGAACGGATCGCTGGTTGAACTGCCCGACATCTATGGCCACAATGCCCGGGTTCGAGCCGCTTTGACCGGCGTTCGCGGTTGACCTGCGTCAACCATGGAGGTCGGACGGGCTGCGGTGGCATGATTTCGCCATAGTTGCTGCCTACCGGTCACGGGCCCGTGAGCGGTGGTGGTTTCCGGACCGTCGACGGGACTCAGGGTTCCTTAACCGATCCTGACGATGATGCGTTCACCATGAGCCGGCTCAGGTCGGTGACGAACAACCCTTCGTTCGACGATAGAGCCCTGTCATAGTGTCCTCAGCCCACCGCACAGTGTCCGGCCAGGTCTTGCGCATCGCCCTGCGTGCCTCCTCCACCGTCGCACTTGGCTTTGGCTTCCTCGTCGCCATCAGCAACTCGACCCAGACCGTCGTCGCCAATGGCGATACGCGCACGCTGCCGATGCTGCACAAGCACACGGGCGAGCAGATTCTCATCACCTTCAAGCGCAACGGCCGCTACGACCAGGATGCGCTGAACAAGCTCAACTGGTTCCTGCGCGACTGGCGTCGCGACGAGCCGACGCGGATGGATCCGCACCTCTTTGACATCGTCTGGGAGGTCTACCGCTCGGTCGGGGCGCAGTCGCAGATCCACGTGGTCTCGGCCTATCGCTCGGCGGGCACCAACGCCATGCTGCGCCGCCGTTCCCGCGGTGTAGCCCAGCAGTCCCGCCACATCACCGGACAGGCGATGGACTTCTACATTCCCGGCGCCTCGATGACGCGGGTGCGCGAGGCCGGCCTGCTGCTGCAGCGCGGCGGCGTCGGCTTCTATCCGGGATCGGCCAACCAGTTCGTCCACATGGATACCGGCTCGGTCCGGCACTGGCCCAAGGTCTCGCGCGACTACCTCGCCCGCCTCTTCCCGGACGGCCGCACCGTCCATATCCCGGCTGACGGTCGTCCGCTGGCTGGGTTCGATACGGCGCTCGCCATGGTGCGTTCGCGTGGCGGCACCGCCTCGCGCTTCTACGATTCGCGCGCCGACGAAAGCGCGACCTACGACGACGACAGCGATCGTGGCGGGGTCATCCGCCAGCGCGGCAGTTCTATGGGTCTGTTTGCAGGCCTCTTCGGCGGCGGCCAGCGTCAGCCAGCCCGCGAAGCCGCACCGCAGCCGGCCCCGGCTGCTCCGGTCGTCACGGCGCGGGCGCCCGAGCCCGCGGAAGCTCCGGCTCCGGCGCCGGCAGCGACCAGCCAGCCGGTTGCCACCTCGATCAACGCCCAGCCGCCAGGGCGCCCGGTTCAGATTGTCACCAACAACCCGCCGCGGATGCTCATCGCGTCTGCGCCGCTGCCGGTTCGTGCGCCGCCTGCCTCCGCGCGTCTGCGCGGTAACGAGGACGAGGAAGCGGCCGAACGGTTGGTAGCCGCCCCGCTGCCCACTGCCCGTCCGGCCGTGCCGGGCGAAGCCTCGACGGCGGTGGCTTCCGCCGGGCCTGCCGGGGGACAGCGTGCGGCCGACCCGACACGGCCGACCGTCCTCGCCGAAGGCGCTCCCGCGGCCATTGCGCAGGCGCCAATGCCGCCGGCCCGTCCCCAGGTTCTCGGCGGATCGACGCCGGTCCCGGCGGTGCCGCCGCTGATCGCGACCGGCGACCAGCGCGGCCGTCCGGCCGAGGCCGCTCCCGCCA
>CAZPMD010000026.1:25908-43307 GCA_964587395.1 uncultured Hyphomicrobiales bacterium | reverse complement strand
CATCCTGCGCCTGCTGCACGGCCACCCGAACGGGGGTCGTATCGGCACGCACCACCCGCGGCTCACCACCTGCACCCGCACCGCCACCGAGGGAGCGATAGGCGTAGACGCCGCCTCCGCCGAGCACGGCCAAACCGAGGACAGCGGCGATCGCCGTCATCCCGGCGCGGCGGCGGCGCGGCGGAGCCTCGTCGGCATAGTCGTCCGTGACGGACTGCTGAGCGGCCGGATAGTCCTGGGCGCTGCCGGCCTCGGAAGAGTGGCCACGCTCGTCATTGCCGGCCCTGCGGGACCGCATGGCCCAGGTGGCGGCTGCACCGGCCGCAGCGGCGGCCACGACGGCACCATAGGCGCCGGCAGGATCGGCGCCGTCACGCGACGCAGATGCCTCGCGGCCATCCCCGTGAGGCCGCTCGAACTCTGCCGCGAACTGGCGCTCGAGATCGTCATCACGTGCGTCCGTGGCATGCCAGTCGTGATGGCCGCCCCGCAGTTCGTCCGAATGGGCGAAATCGTCCGCCTCGGCTCCGTCGGCGGATTCACGGTAGTGCGCGAGCTCGGCCTCGAGATCGTCCCAGTCCACGCCATCGGCCTGCGAACCCGCGCGCAGATTCATCGCGGGGATGTCGATGTGCTCATCCTCATGCCGATCGTCCAGTTCGGGATGCTGCGCGACCACCTCGCCGCGGGTCCGCGCCACTGTCTTCAGGAGATCGGCATAGGTCTCGTCCTGCCCCATGATGCGGGCGAGATCGGCCAGCGGATTGCCCTCGGCATGACCACGCACGGCGGGCTCGGCCTCGCGGGCGTCCCGGTCGTAGGCATCATAGTCGCGATAGCTACGCACACTGTTCTCGTTGGCCATGGCCCCGCCGTCGGTGGGCGCCGCTCACGATACGCGCGGCGCGATCAACGCATTTCTTCGACGGCCTCGACACCGAGGATCGCAAGACCCGATCTGAGAACGGTCACGATACCCTGGACCAGCGCAAGGCGCGCCGCCGACATTTGTCGATCATTTTCCATAATGAAGCGTAAATGCGGCGAATCTTTTCCCCGATTCCACTGTGAATGGAAGTCGGATGCAAGCTCGTAAAGGAAGAAGGCGACGCGGTGAGGCTCGTGCGCCTGAGCCGCCGCCTCGATGAGGCGCGGATACTGGGCGAGCCGCTGGATGATCGCGAGCTCGCCTTCGTCGTCGAGCCGGTCCATCGGCGCCGACGACAGGGCGGCCGGCGACAGGTCGAAGTCGGGCATGGCCGCCTGTGCGTTGCGCAGGATCGACCGGCAGCGGGCATGGGCGTACTGGACGTAGAAGACCGGGTTGTCCTTCGACTGCTCCTTCACCCTGGCAAGGTCGAAGTCGAGCGTCGCGTCGTTCTTCCGGTAAAGCATCATGAAACGGACCGCATCGGGCCCGACCTCATCGACGACCTCGCGCAACGTGACGAAGTCGCCGGAGCGCTTCGACATGCGCACGGGCTCGCCGTCGCGGAACAGGCGGACGAGTTGGACCAGCTTTATGTCGAGCGCCGCGCGGCCGCCGGTGATCGCCTTCAGCGCCGCCTGCATCCGCTTGACGTAGCCGCCGTGATCGGCGCCCCAGACGTCGATCTGCTCAAGGAAGCCACGGTCGGCCTTGTCCTTGTGATAGGCGATGTCGGAGGCGAAATAGGTGTAGCTGCCGTCCGACTTCATCAGGGGGCGGTCGACGTCGTCGCCGAAGGCGGTGGAGCGGAACAGCGTCTGCTCGCGCTCCTCCCACTCGTCGTCGTCGGCGCCCTTCGGCCGCTCGAGGACGCCCTCGTAGATGTTGCCCTGCGCGCGCAGGGCCTCGATCGCCGCGCGCACCTTGTCGACCGGGTTCTGCAGCGACCGCTCCGAGAAGAAGACCGCGTGCTTGACGTTCAGCGCCTGGAGATCGCCCCTGATCTCCCCCATCATCGCGTCGATTGCGGCATCGCGGCAGACCGCCAGGCGCTCAGGCTCCGGAGCGCTCCGCAGCGCGGGCCCGTATTTCGCGGCAAGAGCCTGTCCCACCGGCTTCAGGTAGTCTCCGGGATAGAGCCCCTCGGGAATGGTGATCGTTTCGCCGAGCGCCTCGCAGTAGCGCAGATAGGCCGACCGGCCGAGCACCTGCACCTGGGCGCCGGCGTCGTTGATGTAGTACTCGCGAGTGACATCGTAGCCGGCGACATCCAGCAGGTTGGCCAGTGCATCGCCGAAGACCGCGCCGCGGCAATGGCCGACATGCATGGGCCCGGTGGGATTGGCCGAGACATACTCGACGTTCACCCTGGCTCCGCCGCCGAAGGCGGCGCGGCCAAAGGCCTCGCCTTCGGAAACGGCGGCCTTCAGCACCTTGGGCCAGATCGAGGCCGCGACGGCGAGGTTGATGAAACCGGGACCGGCGATGTCCACGCGCACCACATCCTCGAGGCTCGACAGCCGCGCCGCGATCTTATCGGCGAGATCGCGCGGCTTCATTCCCGCTTCCTTGGACAGCACCATGGCGGCGTTGGTGGCGAGGTCGCCATGGGTCGGATCGCGCGGCGCCTCGACGACGATGCGGTCGAGCGATGCCTCCGGCACGACGATGCCGTCAGAGGCGAGAGCGGACACGGCCGCGCGCACATGCTGGGTAAAGACTGCGAAAATGTTCATGCCGATGACCTGACCAGAAGCGGTCGCCTCTAGCGCAGATCGGGAGTGTGGGCAAACAGACGGCGGTGCTCGTCGAGGGCGAAACGGTCGGTCATACCGGCGATGTAGTCGGCGACGCGGCGGGCGCGGCGGGCCTCGTCGAGTTGCGCGATGCCGGCCGACCACTGCGGCGGCATGGCCTCCGGGGTGGCGAACAGCGCGGCGAACAGGTCACGGACCACATCCGCCGCCTTGGCCCGGATCGGCACGACCTTGGCATGGCGATAGACGTTGGCGAAGAGGAAGGCCTTGATGCCGGCGTCATAGGCCTGCATCGCCGACGAGAACTGAACGAGCGTGCGCCCGCAACGCCGGATGTCGTCGGCACCCTGCGGCGCCACCTCGGCGATGGCCCGCGAGGCCTCGGCGATGACGTCCTCGACGAGGCGGGTGATGACACGGCGGGTCAATTCATTGATTTCGCGCCCCTTCTCCAGGGTCGGATAGCGGCGACGGATCTCGTCGAGGAACTCGCGCGCCATCGGCACCGCATCGCCGAGATCGTCGAGGGTGAAGAGCCCTGCCCTGAGGCCATCGTCGATGTCGGCCGCATCATAGGCGATATCGTCGGCGATGGCGGCGGCCTGCGCCTCGGCGCTGGCATGGGTGGCGAGGTCGAGCGGCTGCAACGCGTCATATTCGAGAATGGCGACCGGGATGCCGCGACTGGCGTAGCGATGCGTGGGGATGCCATCAGCCGAAAGAAGCGGGCCATTGTGCTTGACCAGACCCTCCAGCGTTTCCCAGCAGAGGTTCAGGCCATCGAATCCGGCATAGCGTCGCTCCAGCCGCGTGACGATGCGCAGGGACTGGGCGTTGTGGTCGAAGCCGCCATAGGGCCGCATCACCTCGTCGAGCGCATCCTCGCCGGTGTGACCGAACGGCGTGTGGCCGAGGTCGTGGGCGAGCGCCAGAGTCTCGGCGAGGTCCTCGTCGAGGCCGAGCGCGCGGGCGAGCGACCGGGCGATCTGCGCCACCTCGATCGTGTGGGTCAGGCGGGTTCGGTAGTGGTCGCCCTCGGGCGAGACGAAGACCTGTGTCTTGTGCTTGAGGCGCCGGAAGGCGGTGGCATGGACGATGCGGTCGCGGTCGCGGTGAAACTCGGTGCGGGTCGGGGAAGCCGGCTCGGGGACGAGCCGGCCGCGGCTGAGGCGGGCATCGCAGGCATAGGGCGCCAGCGGCGGATAGAAATAGCTCGCGACCGCCATTCCGGCCCCCGATCGCCATGCCGGACGGCAACCGCCGCCGCGCCCGGCTCCCTCAAGAACGTGAACCCCGGCCGATTGACCGGGCTCCGTGGCGCACATACCTATGAGACTGGCCTGCCGCAAGGCGGCGACATCCCCCTTTCGTGTGTTTCCGGCCTTGAACCGGGGAGACATCCAGCATGACCGCAGACACAGACACCCTCGCCCACCCCGTCGGCATCACCGACAGGGCGGCAGCCCGCATCGCCAAAATCATGGCCGGCGAACCGCCCGGTTCCATGTTGCGCATTTCCGTCGAGGGAGGAGGCTGTTCCGGCTTCCAGTACCGCTTCGACTTCACGACGGAACGCAACGCCGACGATCTGGCGATCGAGAAGGCCGGCGCCACCGTGCTGATCGACGAGATCTCCCTGCCCTACATGACAGGCACGCAGCTTGACTGGGTGGACGACCTGATCGGATCGTCCTTCAAGCTCAGCAATCCCAACGCCGTCGCCAACTGTGGCTGCGGCACGAGCTTCTCGATCTGATCAGTAGAGGGTCGCGGCGAGCCGTGCCGGCAGCGCCTTGTCATAGGCCTCGGCGTCGAAGCTTGCCCTTGCGCCCTTCAACATCTGACCCGGCGTAGGCAGTTCCGAGCGGTCCCGCTGCGTCGCCGGATCCCAGAGTCGCGACCGCACCAGCGCCTTGGCGCATTGGAAGTAGACGCTCTCGATGCTGACAACGAGGCCCGTGACCGGCACCTTGCCGTCCATCGTCGACGGCTCCAGGAGCGAGGGGTCCGTGGTGATGCGGCCGCGCCCGTTGATGCGCAGCGTCTCCGACACCCCCGGCACCAGGACGAGGAGCGCAACGCGCGGGTCCCGCACGATGTTCAGCAGGCTGTCGATGCGATTGTTGCCGCGGCGGTCCGGGATGAGCAGCGTCCTGTCGTCGAGCACGCGGAGAAAGCCCGGAGGATCGCCGCGCGGCGTCGCATCGAGCCCCCCGGGTCCGGAGGTGGCGAGGATGCAGAAGGGCGAGGCTTCCACCAGTGCCCGATACTGGGGCGTCAGCGCGGGAACCTCCTTGGTGAGCGAGGCCTCCCCGGCCGGGCCGTAGAGCGCCCGCAGCGCCTCTTCGCTGTCGATCCACATAGGCCAGTTCTCCCGTCGGCTGCTGTCGTGTCAGGGGCGACCACGTGGCAGGCTGCGGCTAGACTGTACCCGGCCAGAATCGCAGGACCCGTCATGATCGTCGCCACGTGGAACGTCAATTCCGTCAAGATCAGGGTGGAGAACACGCTCGCCTGGCTGAAGGAGCGAGATCCCGACATCGTCTGCCTGCAGGAGCTGAAATGCGTCGACGAGGCCTTCCCGCGCGAGGCCTTCGAGAGCGCCGGCTATAATGTCGCGACCCACGGCCAGAAGACCTACAACGGCGTCGCCATCCTCTCGAAGCTGCCGCTGGAGGATGTCACCGCCCGCCTCCCCGGCGACGAGACGGACGAACAGGCCCGCTACCTCGAAGCGGTGGTATCGACCGCGAGCGGCGCTGTCCGGGTTGCCAGCCTTTACCTGCCCAACGGCAATCCGGTCGGCACGGAGAAATTCACCTACAAGCTCACCTGGATGGACCGGCTGATCCGCCATGCCAGGGACCGCCTCGCGCTGGAGGAGCCCTTCCTGCTCTGTGGCGACTACAATGTCATTCCGATGCCGGAGGACGCCAAGAACCCGAGTGACTGGATCAACGACGCGCTGTTCCAGCCGGAGTCGCGGGCCAAGTTGCGCGAACTCGCCGCTCTCGGCTTCAGCGATGCGCTGCGGGCCTGCGACGATTCAACCGGTCTCTATTCGTTCTGGGATTACCAGGCGGGCGCCTGGCCGCGGAACAACGGCATCCGCATCGACCACCTCATGCTCTCGCCGCAGGCGACCGACCGGCTGGTGACGGCCGGCATCGACAGGCATGTGCGCGGCTGGGAGAAACCGAGCGATCACGTGCCGGTCTGGTGCGAGATCCGTGTCTGACGCGGTTCCACGGTCATCGGCATGCCGCCCTCCGGCCTGAGTGTCAGGCGCACGTTCGGCATAGGCCGGTGCCCGGGCAGCGGCACGAAGCGGACATCGCGGATGACGGTCGCAAGGATGGCTGCCGCTTCGGCGAGCGCGAAGGCCGCGCCGATGCAGATGCGCGGGCCGGCACCGAAGGGCAGATAGGCGCCGCGGTGCATGGCGCGGGCACGGTCCGGGGCAAAGCGCTCCGGATCGAAGGCATCCGGAGCCTGCCAGATCAGACGATGGCGATGAACCGCATAGACCGGGACATAGACCGGGGTGCCCTTCCGGATGGTCTCCCCGCCGATCTGCACGTCCTCCGCCGCGATGCGCGGAATGAGCGGCGCCGGCGGATAGAGGCGCATGGCCTCCTGCACCACCTGTTTCGCATAGACGAGTTGGTCGATATGGCCGGCCTCCACAGGACCGTCTCCGACGACGCGCGCCACCTCGTCCAGAAGCCGCGCCTCGACGTCCGGGGCGTTGGCGACCAGCCAGAAGGCCCAGGTCAGGGCCAGCGCCGTCGTCTCATGGCCGGCAACGACGAAGGTGAGGAGATTGTCGGCGAGTTCCACATCTGTCATCGCCCTGCCCGTCTCCGGGTCGGAAGCGGCGATGAGGAAGTCGAGGAGATCGGGCACGTCGCCCGGCCGCGCCCTCCGCTCGGCGATGACGCGCGCCATTTCCTGCCGGAGGAAGCGATTGCCCGCCATCGCGCCGCGCCGGCCGGGATAAGGCAGCCAGGTCGGCAGCCTCAGCGTTGCCCAGGCCGCCATCCACCCGACCGTGTCGAAATAGCGGGAAATCTCCCGGCCGAACCGGCGCGTGTCGAAGCTCGCATGCCCGGAGAGCATGGTCTCGACGATCACGTCGAAGGTCGTCTCCATCATGACCTCGGCAACATCGACCGTTGCACCGGCCTGACCCCTCAGCCGCTGCACGGTGCGCCCGGCAGCTTCTGAGAAGGTCGGCACGAAGCCGAGGATGGTGCCGTGCCGGAAGGACGGGGCCGCGGCGCGCCGCTGCCAACGCCAGGCCGCACCCTCCGCCGTGAAGATGGAGTCGTTGCCGACCGCCGGGCCGATCGTCCGGCGAATGATGGGCGCCTTGGGGAAGACAGCCGACTTGCCGACGAGAACCTCGTCGATGAGGGCCGGATCCATGACGAAGAGCAGCGGTCGGCCGGCAAACGACAGCGGCAGCACCGGCTCGCTGAAGCTGGCCTGAGGCCAGGTCTCCAGCGGATTGCGTATGAGCGTCCGAAGAAAGGACAGTGCGCCGAGCGGTTCGGCAGGATGATCGAGGGCTGCCGGCGTGAACAGGGCGCTGTCGACCATGGTCATTGCCCCGTCCGCCTCAACGGCGCGCGGTCTTGATCCAGTTCTCGACCATGCGCAGCGCGACGCCGCGCTCGTCGTCAGAGGCCTGCCGCATCGCCTCCTCGTACATCTCGCTGATCCAGGCCTCGTTGTCGCTGGCCGACTCCTTGGCGAGCGTCAGGAACATCAGGCCGCGGGGAGCGGCGCGCGGCACGTCACGCCCGGTGAACAGCATGTGTCCCAGCACCGCCTGAGCCTGATGGTGGCTCTTGCTGGCCGCGAGCTGCAGCCAGCGGGCAGCCTGGCGCGGATCGCGCGGGGCGCCCTTGCCTTCCAGCAGCATGCGTCCGAGCCGGAACTGGCCGTCGGCATCACCGAAGGTGGAGGCCGCGTAGAAGTAGAGCTCCACGGCCTTGCCCGGATCGGGGCGGACATAGGTGTTGGGAATACCCTCGACCAGATAGTTGCCCATGGCGACGAAGGCGGAGGAGATGAACCGCGCGTCGGGCGAGTTGGGACCTTCCTCGCGCCGCGTGATGGTGATCTGGCGGAAGGTCTCGAAGGCCTTGAGGTCGGAGCGGGCGACGCCCTCGCCCTCCATGTACATGCGGCCGAGCCGCCAGGCAGAGGCGGCATGGCCGCCGCTAGCGGCATATTGCAGGGCCGAGACAGCCTCGTCGGTCCGCCCGTCGCGAAGCGCGCGGCCATAGGCGCGGAAGGCGTCGAGCGCCGAGCGGGCATCCCCCGCCGGCTGGCCATCGAGCGCGAAGGCGCCGCCGGTCGGCAGGGCTGCCGCCAGAACCACCGCCACGAATGCGACGCGCACCCTCATGACATCAGATATCCGCATAGACGTGCTTTTCCCCGGCACCGCCCGGATGGGTCACGGCACCGTCAACCGCAGGTCCGACCTGCTGGGCGTATTTCCAGATGGCGCCCGACCCGTATTCGGTGGGTTTCGGGCCTTTCCAATCCTTCTTACGCGCCCGCAATTCGGCGGCGGTAAGGCGAACTTTGAGCGTTCCCTTGACGGCATCGATTTCGATGATGTCGCCGTCACGGATATGGGCGATCGGACCACCGACCTGTGCCTCGGGCCCGACATGGCCGATGCAGAAGCCGCGCGTGGCGCCCGAGAAGCGGCCATCGGTGATGAGCGCGACCTTGTCGCCCATGCCCTGGCCGTAGAGCGCCGCGGTGGTCGCCAGCATCTCGCGCATGCCCGGGCCACCCTTCGGACCCTCATAGCGGATGACGATGACCTCTCCCTCGCGAATCGTCCGCTCGGTGACCGCCTTGAAGCACTCCTCCTCGCGGTCGAAGCAGCGGGCCGGCCCCTTGAACCTGAGCTTCTTCATGCCGGCGACCTTCACGATCGCCCCGTCTGGCGCGAGATTGCCCCTGAGCCCGACGACACCGCCGGTCTTGGTGATCGGCTTCGCGGTCGGATAGACGACGTCCTGGTCGGGGTTCCAGCGGACCTTCTCGAGGTTTTCCGCCATGGTCCGGCCGGTGACGGTCATGCAGTCGCCGTGCAGATAGCCGCCGTCGAGCAGCGCCTTCATCAGCAGGGGAATGCCACCGGCCTCGAACATGTCCTTGGCGACGTATTTTCCGCCGGGCTTCAGATCGGCGATGTAGGGGGTCTTCTTGAAGATCTCGGCGACGTCGAACAGGTCGAACTTGATGCCGCACTCATGCGCCATGGCCGGCAGGTGCAGCGCGGCATTGGTCGAGCCGCCGGACGCGGCCACAACGGTCGCGGCATTCTCCAGCGCCTTGCGGGTGACGATGTCGCGCGGGCGGATGCGCTTCGCGATGAGTTCCATCACCTTCTCGCCGGCGGCGTAGCAGAAGGCGTCGCGGATATCGTAGGGAGCCGGGGCACCGGCGGAGTAAGGCAGCGCCAGGCCGATGGCCTCGGAGACCGTCGCCATGGTGTTGGCGGTGAACTGCGCGCCGCAAGCTCCGGCCGAGGGAGCCCCGACCCGCTCGAGCTCGTCGAGGTCCTCGTCGCTGAGAGCACCGACGGAATGCTGGCCGACCGCCTCGAACAGGTCCTGGACCGTCACCTGCCGGCCGCGGAAGGTGCCCGGAAGGATGGAGCCGCCATAGATGAAGATGGACGGCACGTTGAGGCGCACCATGGCCATCATCATGCCGGGAAGCGATTTGTCGCAGCCGGCAAGGCCGACCAGCGCGTCATAGGCATGGCCGCGCATGGAGAGCTCGACGGAGTCGGCGATGATCTCGCGCGACGGCAGCGAGGACTTCATGCCGGCATGGCCCATGGCGATGCCATCGGTGACGGTGATGGTGCAGAACTCGCGCGGCGTGCCCTGGGCCGACTCGACACCCTTCTTCACCGCCTGCGCCTGGCGCATCAGCGCGATGTTGCAGGGAGCAGCCTCGTTCCAGCAGGTGGCGACACCGACAAAGGGCTGATGGATCTGCTTGGTCGTCAGACCCATGGCATAGAGGTAGGAGCGGTGCGGCGCACGCGACGGGCCTTCCGTCACGTGCCGGCTCGGCAACCGGGACTTGTCGAACGGGGGGTTGCTCATCGCGCAAGTCCTCCGACCGGGCGTCGCGACGGGCACTGGAACAATCCGTAAGTCATCAACGCGCCTGCCACCAAGAAGGTTCCACGCCGCAGCGGGATAAGGGACATTTGTTCCCAAATTCTAGCGCTTCGGCGTGTGGCGGGATTGCGGCGAAAGATGGTGAACGGATTGCGCCGATGCGAGCCGTTCCAGCCTGTTGCGCAAATGACACGAAAACACCGGCGGGCCGGGGCCGCGCCGGTGTCAAATCATCAGACAAAGTGCCGGTGGACGATTGATTGCCGGGGGCCTCACCCGAGAGCGGTGAGCCGCTGCAGCGCCGCCTCGATGCTTGACTTGCGCTCCACCGCCTCGGCCCGCTTCTCGTGCTGCTCGGCGACGACGTCCTCGGCGGCGCGGGCCATGAAGTTGGGGTTGTTGAGCTTGGCGTCGCAGCGGGCGATGTCGCCCTCGGCTTCCTTGAGCGCCCTCGCGAGACGCGTGCGCTCGGCCGCGACGTCGATCAGCCCGGCCATGGGCAGGGCCAGGGTCTCGCCGCGTACGACGATCTGCACCGAGCCGGCCGGAGCCTCGCTGCCGAGCGAGAAACCCGAAAGTCTCGCAAGTCGGTTGAGAAGATCACCATAGCGCTCTGTGATAGCGATTGTTTTGGCAGACGCGCCGAGGAGGACAAGGGGGATCTGGTTGCCCGGGGCGACATTCATTTCCGCACGGACCGACCGGATGGCGGTGATGGCGTCGACCAGCCAGCCGATCTCGGCCTCGGCAGCCTCGTCAATGAGACCCTCGAGCTTCGGCCAGGCGCTGAGCGCCAGCACGCCCTCGCGGGCGGGGCCGGTCTCGCCCGTCACCGTCCAGAGTTCCTCCGTGATGAAGGGCATGAAGGGGTGGAGGAGCTTGAGGATCTGGTCGAGCGTCCAGGCCGTCGCGGCACGCACCTCGGCCTTCGCCGCCTCGTCCGTGCCGGTGAAGATCGGCTTGGCGAATTCGAGGAACCAGTCGCAGAAGATGTTCCAGACGAAGCGATAGGCCGCGCCGGCCGCGTCGTTGTACCGGTAGGCCTGAATGGCGGCTTCGGTTTCGGCCACGGCCCGGGCCGTCTCGCCGACGATCCACTTCGCCAGTGTCGTCTTGACAGCCGCCGGGTCGAAATCCGCGGTGCGGCGGCACTCGTTCATCTCGGCGAAGCGGGCGGCGTTCCACAGCTTGGTCGCGAAGTTGCGATAACCCTCGACGCGCGAGCGGGCGAACTTCACGTCGGAGCCCTGGCTCGCCTGGGCCACCAGCGCGAAACGCAGCGCGTCGGCGCCGAACTCGTCGATGAGGCCGAGCGGGTCGACGACGTTGCCCAGCGTCTTCGACATCTTGCGGCCCTTGTCGTCGCGCACGAGGCCGTGAATGACGACGTCGGAGAAGGGCTTCTCCTGCATAAAGTGCAGGCCCAGCATCATCATGCGGGCGACCCAGAAGAAGATGATGTCGAAGCCGGTGACGAGGGTCGAGGTCGGATAGAACCGTTTCAGCTCGGCCGTTTCGTCGGGCCAGCCGAGGGTCGAGAACGGCCAGAGACCGGACGAGAACCAGGTGTCGAGCACGTCGGGATCACGGGTCAGCGGAACCCCTGCCCGCCCGAAGTGGGCATCGGCGAGGGCCTGCGCCTCGGACTCGCTGGCGGCCACGAAGACCTCGCCATCCTCGGCATACCAGGCCGGGATCTGATGGCCCCACCAGAGCTGGCGCGAGATGCACCAGGGCTGGATGTTCTCCAGCCAGCGGAAATAGTCACCGGCGAAGCGCTCCGGCACGAAGCGTGTCTCGCCCTTGCGCACGGCCTCGAGCGCCGGCTTCGCCAGGGTCGCGGCGTCGACATACCACTGCTCGGTCAGCCAGGGCTCGACGACGGCGCCGCCGCGCTGCGCGTGCGGCACCATGTGGGTGTGGGGCTCGATCTTGTCGACAAGGCCGAGGGCCTCGAGGTCGGCGACGACCTTCCTGCGCGCCTCGAAGCGCGGCAGGCCGCGATAGGCCTCCGGCGCGTTGTCGTTCACCACGGCGGAGGCGTCGAAGATGTTGATGAGTTCGAGATTGTGCCGCTTGCCGACCTCGAAGTCGTTGAAGTCGTGGGCCGGCGTGATCTTCACCGCGCCCGAGCCCTTCTCGGGATCGGAATAGGTGTCGGCGACGATCGGAATCTCGCGGCCCACCAGCGGCAGAACCACCATCTGGCCGATCAGGTGCCGGTAGCGTTCGTCCTCCGGATGGACGGCGACGGCGGTATCGCCCAGCATCGTCTCCGGACGCGTGGTCGCCACGACGATGTACTCGCCGGGATGGCCCTTCAGCGGATACTTGAAGTGCCAGAGGTTGCCCTTCACCTCGAGGCTGTCGACCTCGAGGTCGGAGATGGCCGACTGGAACTCGGGGTCCCAGTTCACCAGCCGCTTGTCCCGATAGATGAGGCCGGCCTTGTGCAGGTCGACGAACACCTTGGTCACGGCCCGGACCATCTGGTCGGAGGCCTCGCCGCGGGCGCCCATGGTGAAGCGCTCGCGCGACCAGTCGCAGGAGGCGCCGAGGCGCTTCAGCTGGTTGAAGATGGTGCCGCCGCTCTCGGCCTTCCATTCCCAGACCTTGTCGATGAAACCGTCGCGGCCCAGGTCGCGCATCTGGATCTGCTTGTCGGCGAGCTGGCGCGACACGACGAGCTGGGTGGCGATGCCCGCATGGTCGGTGCCCGGCTGCCAGAGCACGTCCTTGCCGAGCATGCGCTGGTAGCGGCACAGCACGTCCTGCAGCGTGTTGTTGAGCGCGTGGCCCATGTGCAGCGATCCCGTGACGTTCGGCGGCGGGATCATGATGGAATAGGTCTCGGCGCTCGCGCGCTCGGGCCGCCCGGCGCGGAAGGCGCCGACCGCGTCCCATGCGGCCGCGATACGGGCCTCGATATCCTTGGGCGAATAGGTCTTCTCGAGCATGACGGTCCGGCGGCTGTGCGGCAGTGGGAGCGCACCAAAGCCGCGCCCGGACCGAGAAGTCAACATTTCTGCCATGCGAAGCCGTGACTTGCCGCATTGCGGGAACAGGGCACATAGGCTGTTGATGAGTTCTCCCGCCGACGACGCCCTGCCTCCCGACGCCGTCCCCTGGCGGGCGCTGTTCATTCTCGGCTCCGCCTCCTTCGCCTCCTCGGCGGCGCTTCGCTTCTGCGACCCGCTGCTGCCGAAGCTCGCCAACGCCTTCTCAACCACGCCCGGCGCCGCCGCCATCGTGGTGACGACCTACTCCGTCGCCTATGGCGGCTTCCAGCTCATCACCGGCCCGCTGGGTGATCGCTACGGCAAGGTGCGGATGGTGGCGCTCGGCGCGACGCTGTGCGGGCTCTTCACCCTTGCCTGCGCCTTCGCCACCAGCATCGACCAGATCGCCATCCTGCGCCTGCTGGCGGGGCTCACGGGCGCGGCGATCATTCCCAACTGCCTCGCCTTCATCGGCGACACCATTCCGATGGGCCAGCGCCAGGCGGTTCTTGCCCGCTACATGATCTTCATGAGTGCCGGTGCTGTCAGCGGCCAGGCCATCGGCGGCATCCTCGCCGACGCCTTCGGCTGGCAGGCGGTCTTCGTCATGGTCGGGGCATTCCTGATCGCGGCGGGCACCACCCTGTCGCTGCAACTGCGGACCAATGCCGTGCTGTCGCAGCGCTCGGCGATCCCGGAGGGCGGTCTGATCGGATCCTTCCGCCAGATCGCAGCCAGCGGGCGCTCGCCCCTGGGCCGGCTGGTGCTGACCACCGTCTTCCTGGAGGCCGCCATCTTCTTCGGGGCCTTCACCTTCGTCGGCGCCTATCTGCACGCGGCCTTCCGTATCAGTTTCACCGCCATCGGTGCCCTGACGGCGCTCAGCGCGCTCGGCGCCGTCGGCTATTCCTGGTTTGCGCCGACGCTGCTCGCGCGCTTCTCGCAGGGCACCCTGATCATTTTCTCGACGACCGCCTTCCTTGTCTGCTTCGCACTGATCGCGGTCTCGCCCTGGCTCTGGCTCGTCGCTGTCGCCATCGCCATCGGCGGTGGGGGCTTCGCGCTGTTCCACAATTCGCTGCAGATCCTGGCGACGCAGATCAACCCCGAGGCCAGGGGCGCCGCTATCGCCACCTTCGCCTGCTGCTTCTTTGCAGGGCAGACGGCTGGCGTCTTCGTCACGAGCCTCGTCTACGACAATTTCGGCGCCCAGCCGCTGTTCATCGCGGCGGCAGGCCTGATGCCGGTCATGACGTTGTGGTTCCGCGCCCGGCTCGACCGCCTCAGGGCGCAATAGGCCGGCGTCAGCGTCCGGGACCGCGCGAGACCCGCTCGATCTCGGCGCGAACCAGCCTCTCGACCAGTTGCGGCAGGTTGTCGTCGAGCCATGTCTTGAGCATGGGACGCAGCATGTCCTTCAGCAGGTCCTCGATGGTCCGGTTGCCCACCAGCATCGAGTTGGCCAGCGAGCCGAAGGCTGCGCCCACGGCGGCATGGGCTTCCGCCGACAGAAGGGCGGGAGCGGCAGCAACCGGAGGCGCCGGAGGCGGCATCCGGACCGGCTCGGGAGCCGGCGCCATCTCCATGAACTCGATGTCGGCGCGCTGGTTGATCGGCTTGATCAGGCCCATGCGCTCGGGGACCGCGTCCGCCTTGCTGAGATCGAAGATGTCGGGCTCCGGCGCGGCCACCTTAGGTGCGGGCGGAGGGGGAGGAGGCGGGGGCTCCGGCTCCGCGTCCATATCGTCGAAACCGGCCAGCAGCGCGTCGATGTCGTCCTGCGATTTGGGCGGTTCCTCGGCCTTGGGCTCAGGAGCCGGGGGCGGCTCGGGCGCGGGCGCAGGAGCCTTGGCGGCCGGCTTGGCAGGTTCGTCGTCGGCGATGATCCGGCGAATCGACGCGAGGATTTCCTCCATCGACGGTTCGTTGGCCTTGGCCGCCTGTGACATCCCCGCGCATCCCCAGCGTGGCACGCATCGGAAGCGTCAGGTTCTGCAGATCAGCAGGGACCGAATCGCTTCCGAATCAACTCTGCCGACTATGCACTGTGCCGGCCCGGGTGGCCAACCTGAGGTTCAGCGATCCACAGGCTTCGTCCGCCTGGTAAGACCGGGCGCGGGCGACCTTACCGACCATCCGGAGTGCGGACGCCGATCCACTGATCCCGGACCTGGTTGTAGTGGGTGGTCGGATCGAAGATCTCGGTGCGCAGGGCGAGCCGACTGCCGTTGAGACGCCCCATGGCCGCCAGGACCGAATACGACAGAACCACGCGATCCCGCTGCGCCCGCACGAGTGCGACCCGGGCCTCGGTGAGGGTCTGGGTGGCATTGAGCACGTCGATGATCGTGCGCTGGCCGACCTTGTACTCCTCGCGGATGCCGTTGACGGCGATTTCCTGCGCCCGTACCTGGACCTCGGCCGCCTGGATCTGCGCGCGGGACGCTTCCAGCGCTGCCCAGGACTGGGTCACCGCCTGCCGGACGCTGGCCGCCGCCGTCTCGATCTGGATGCGCCGCTGGCCGTAGCCTTCCTTCGCGGCGCGGATGGTGGCGTAGTCGCGGCCGCCATTGGCGAAGATCGGAATGGTCAGCGTCGCGCCGATGGCTGCCGAGAAGGCCTGGGACGCCTGAACGGTCTGTTCGGCGGCGCGCGTGACCGAAGCGGAGAGCGATAGCGTCGGATAGAGCGCCGATTCGGCGATGCGCACCTGAAGCAGTTGCACGTCGGCGCCGTGCCGGGCGCCCTTGATGGCCGGATGCTCGGATTGACCGGCGATAATGGCACCGTCGAGATTGCGCGGGAGAAGACGCTCCATCGTCCGGGCCGGCACGAGGCGACCGGGGGCAACGCCGACCTGCTGCATGTAGACCGACCGCGCGTTGGCGAGATCCGACTCCGCGCCGCTCGCAACGGCCAGGGCCGCCTGCAGCGCCGACTCGGCCAGGGCCACGTCGGTGCGGGTCACCTCGCCGACGTTGAACCGGTCGCGCGTCGCGCGCAGCTGCTCACGGAGCACCTCGACGTTGCGGCGGCGCAGGTCGAGGACGGCCTGCTCGCGCAGCACGTTCATGTGGGCGGTCGCCGAGGCAAGCAGCACTGTCTGCTCGGTGTTGCGCAAGGTCTCGCGCGCCAACAGCACGTTCTGGTCTGCCTGACGGACCGCGCTGGTGGTGCGGTTGCCGTCGAAGAGCATCTGGGTCGCCGAGATGCTTGCCGAGCGCGGCAAGGTTCGCTGCGCGCGGTCGGTTCCCGCGATCCCCAGCGTCGTTCCCGTCGCTGACTCGCTGTACTGCCCTGCGGCGGTGACGGTGGCGTTCACCGAGGGGCGGTAGCCGGACAGTGCGGCCGGAACGCCCTCGTTCGCCACGCGGACGCCGGCGCGGGCGGCGTTGAGATCTGGATTGTTGCGATAGGCCTGCACGAGCGTCTGCTCGATGGACTGCGCGCGGGCGGACGTTGCGGTCAGGGCGACGGCGAGAATCGCGACGGAAATTGCCGTCGCGGAGCCGGCACGAGACCTCGTGGCTCCGGTCATTGCGAACACCTACACTGTTGGCGCCGCCCCGGAGCGATCCGCCGAAACTCCCGGGCAATAGAAGATTGGTTAAAGAAATTGTCCGGCGGAGAAAACCCCCGCTTGCGGTCTAGGCCAACATTCAGCCCGCAGGTGGGGCGCGGCGGCAACACCCGCGCCAATGCTCAGAAGACGAAGGCCTTGGGGGCCTCGAAGCCGGGCAGAGCGGGGCTGGCGGCGTCGAACGCCGGACGCACGCTCACCTCGTCGTCACGCAGGGTATGCACGAGGCACTTGGCGGCGCGCCCGCTACCGACAACCGCAACGAGCCGCCCTCCCTGCCGCAACTGCTTCAGGAGGCCCGCCGGAACAACCTCCACCGCGCCCTCCAGAACGATCACGTCAAAGGGCCCCCGCTGTGAGGCGCCGTCCACCAGAGGTCCTTCGACGACCGTGACATTGGCCTGCGGCGCCAGCAGGGTGCGGGCGGTCGACGCCAGCGCGGCGTCTTCCTCCAGGGCGACCACGCGGGCCGCGAGATGGGCGAGAATCGCAGCGGAATAGCCGGTGGCGACCCCGACATCGAGGACCGCGTCATCGGGCCGGATTGCGGCGGCATGCAGCATCTTCGCGAGGACCATCGGTTCCACGAGGTGACGGGCCGGACGGCCCTGCCCGCTGTCGTTCACCGGCAGGTCATCGTCGAGATAGGCCAGCGCCCGCCGGGATTCGGGCACGAAGTTCTCGCGCGGGACGTCCATCAGGGCATCGATGATGCGCGAATCGGTCACGTCGTTCACGCGAATCTGGGTGTCCACCATCGTGCGGCGCGCCCGGGCAAAATCCATCATGGGCAAGATCCTTCGGTCGCGGCATGTCGGCTGCCGACCATGCTGTCTTTAGCGGTCCGGATCATGCGAGCGCAAGACGACTTGCGTCGCCTGTCGCGTGTTGCGGCCCCTCGGACACCATGCTAGAGCGAGCCCACTCCGCGCCGGCTCGTCCGGCGAGTTATGGATGGCCTCGTGGCGG
>CAZPMD010000026.1:25120-25898 GCA_964587395.1 uncultured Hyphomicrobiales bacterium | reverse complement strand
TAGCTCCGCGCCGCTTCGGCGACGACGGCCTCGTGGCGGAGTGGTTACGCAGAGGACTGCAAATCCTTGCACCCCGGTTCGATTCCGGGCGAGGCCTCCACCCTTCTCAACTGCCATTGGTTTTTCTCGTCTTTTTGGTCGGTTTCCCCTCACTTTCAGGAACCACCCCGAAAAGGTGAGGGATTTTGTTCGCGGAAAGTGCCGCCATGGCCGTATCCGCGAGGCGCTTTTTCCGGGCTGCGCGGGTGTAGTTGCCGGCCTGTTTCGGGTCGCTCCAGCCATAGAGCGCCATCAAGGCATGCTCCGAGGCTTCGCCTTCGGCCGCCATCGTGGCGCTGCCCTTGCGGATGCCATGGGCCGTGCAGTGCGGCAGTCCGGCCGCGACGCACCAGTCCTTGAACTTGTTGCTGAGGCCCTTCGTTGAGAACGGCCGGCCGAACGCGGTGACGAGAAAGGCCAGGTTGCCCGGCTGGGACGCGCGAATCGTCGCGTCGAGGACCGGGTGAACCGGCAGGTCCAGCTGCACAGGCTTGCGGTTGCGGTTCTTGTGGAGCGTGAGCGACATTCGCCCGCCGCGGATATGCTGCGGCCCGACCCGCCCCAGATCGGAGACGCGCAGCCCCGTGAAGAAGGCCAGCGCGAAGGCAAGGCGGGCCTGAGAGCCGGCACCGTGCTTCTCAAGGAACTGGACGATCTCGCCTTCGGTCCATGTGTGATGGCCGGTGCTGGCGCGCTTGAACTTGGCGACGTTCGCGCTCGGATCGTGCGGCAGGTCCCA
>CAZPMD010000026.1:0-25110 GCA_964587395.1 uncultured Hyphomicrobiales bacterium | reverse complement strand
CGGCCGAGCCAGGCGAAGAACGGCCGCAGGGCTTTGAGCCGGTGGTTGGCCTGCTCCGGTGCCTCGGCCCGGCGGTCGCGCAGCATGGTCACGTGCTTCTGCGAGATTTTCGCCACTGGGCAGTCAGCCATCAGCAGCTCGGGATTGTTCCGGTCGATCGGCTCCATGCACATGGCCTCGAACAGCCGCCGGCGGGCCTTCTGCGTCTCGGGGTCGAAGGCCTTCCACTCGGCCGAGGCCTGATAGTCGATCCATGCTGCACGGAACGATCCCGGCGAGGGCTTGGAGATCTTCGGCCGGCCGTCGTCGACCACCGGGGCGCCGGAGCGCAGCCAGGCGAGGGCGTCTTCGTATTCGGCACGGAAGGCCTCGGTACCCGGTTCCTCGCGCAGGCGGCGCCGAGGCCCCTGCCCTATGCGAGCATAGCGGCGGCGGTTGCCGTGGCGGTCAACCTCCTCGACCACATGCTTGAACTGGATCGGGATGCTGACCATTGCGCCCTCAGGTGACCACCCTGCCCCACTTGTCGTCGTCGTTCGCCCGCAGGACCTCCGGGCCGTCGTGCGGCAGCCGCTTGAACGCGGCGCGCAGCTCGTCGATGTCCCACAGACGACGGGCATTGATGATCCGCGGGCGCGGCATGCGTCCGTCATCGACCATCTGACGAAAGAGGCTCGGCCCGATGCCGACAGCCGCCGCCGCCTCGACGTCGCAGAGGCCGAAGCGCACAGGGATTTCGGCCGCACCCGTGAGAACTGCAGAGCGTCGACCCATAACTATTCCTTCCGAGGAAGGCCGTTGCGAAGCTGCGCATCGAGCGCGTTCAGGTGAACTACCGCGACAGAGGATTGAGCCGCCCCATCGCTGGCCACCCACGGCATGAGGGCGGCCGCCGTGCCGAACTGCATGACCTCCGCCTTGCCGCCTCCGAAGTAGGACAACAGGGTGTGACCTTCCGAATACAAGGCACCAGCCTCGCAGCCCGGTCGATCAACCTCCAGCCAAGCCAGAGCAGCGGGAGAGGCCTCGCTGGGCGGAATCCCGAGCCGCACGAGAGCGGCGACGACGGCAATTGTCTTCGCTGTGCCGAAGGAGAACACCCTCGGCAATCCTGCATCCGCCGGCTTCTCATCGTCTCCGAGAAGAATTAGCCCACGCTGGATCCAGTTCCGAATGGTCGAAGGCGCAACCTGTGCCGCCGCTGCCACTTCTCCGATATGAAAAACCGCACGATTTCCGTACATGGGAATATCCTTCATCGCCTGACTAAGGCATACCCTACTCACGCGATTAACGTCAAGTCGCGCCCCTCAATAGCCGCACCAGATCATCCGCGACGACCTCGCTCACCGCCCGCCGCGTATGGTGCGGAACCTCGTCCGGCAAGCCCTCTGCGGCCTCGATCGCGTCGAGCTTGACGAGGACGCCCTCGACGGTGCGGCAGGGCACCGCTGCCAGCGCATCCGTCCAGTGGCTCACCTCGCCCAGCGCGCCCCAATAGGCCGCGTAGAGCCGGTCGAACTGCGCTGCGGCCCTCGCGGCCTCGCGGCGCTGTTCATAGGCTGCTGCCAGCCTCGCCAGCCGCAGGAGCTGCCGGCGCCTGGGCGAGCCGCTGTCATAGCGATCGGCCTTCGCCTTGCACCGCGCAGCGTCGAGGATCCTGCGGCCGCCTGGCCAGCCCTCCCGTCGCATCGGCAAGCCGTCCGGCCCGTCCTCGTGCATGTAGAGGTCCAGCGTCGCGAGGTCGTACTTGCCGCTCCACACCAGCTCCAGCGGCACCTGGTCGGTCTCCCGCTCGAACGACATGCGGGCGACGGCGAGGCGGGCGGTCGCGCCGATGAGGGTTTTCCGGGCCTCGGCAAGCGCCTGGGCGGCGCCGGCGAGGGCCGGCGTCTCTCGCACCTCGCCCGCCCCTGCGCTGCCCGATCGGGCAACGACGGCCGCAGCGATCGACGCGCCGAGGAAGGCGCGGCGGGATGAGCTGGCAGAAGGCAAGCCGGTGGCGGCTGCCGGAACAGGGGTGTTCGGCATTGATTGCTCCCAACGCGAATAGCGTGTAAGTTCATGCAATCTGCCTGACATAAGCACACTTAGTCAAGACATTTTGCATGAGGTTGTCGTGAGCATCTCCGCTGCCCAGCTGCGCGCCGCGCGAGGACTGCTAGGCTGGTCTCAGGATCACTTGGCGAAGGCGGCCACTGTAGGGCGCGCCACGATCGCGGATTTCGAGGCAGGGAAGCGTGAGCCATACGCTCGAACGATCGCGGACTTGCGCGGTGCGCTCGAAGCCGCTGGCGTCATCTTCGTCGATGAGAACGGTGAAGGACCTGGGGTCAGGTTGCGGAAACGCTAGGCTGCGCGCTTGACGCGCGTCACGGGCTCCGATCATCCTGTTCCCAATATTCGAGGGGGCAGTATGAAGATCATTCTCACCCTGGGAGCACTTGGCGGCTTTGCGGTCGCGGCACTCGGCTTCGGTAACATGCGATCAGACATCCAATTGCTGATCGGCTTCCTCGGATTGTTCTCCGGCCTGATCCTTCTTGGCCTAGCCACTCTCATCCAGCGCCTCGACGGTCGCTGATGCTGCGCGAGAAGACCGTCTTCGTCGTCGGCGCCGGAGCAAGTCGGGAGTTCGGCCTTCCCATGGGGGCGGAGCTGATCGACCACATCTGCCAGATTCTTAAATTTCGCAGCGGATACAACAACTTCGAAGGAGACCCGGAGGCTTACCAGGCCGTTCGAAGCCTCAGCGAGCGGGGTGAAGAGCTTAACGCAGTTCTTCAAGCATGCCGTGCGATCGAGCAAGGCGCCCCGCTATTCATGTCCATCGATCATTTTGTGAACACGCACGAAAAGGACCGATTCATAGTCGATGTCGCCAAGGTCGCGATCGGGTACGCAATATTGCGAGCGGAAGCACAGTCAAAATTGATGGTTGACTATCGCAACGTGACAAACCTTCTCAACGTTCGCAAGATTGACGACACTTGGATTACGAGACTGGTTCGTATGATTTCGAGCGGACTTAAACTGGATGCACTAGCAGATATATTTAGCCGATCATCATTTATATGCTTTAACTACGATAGGTGCATCGAGCATTTTCTTTGGAATGCCGTGCGGGTCATGTATCGCTTGTCAGAGCCTGACGCGAACAGTTTGATGTCGACCTTACAGATAGTGCATCCCTACGGCGTGATAGGACACCTCCCTTGGCAAACGCGCGATGGAGGGATCTATTTCGGCCAGACGGAACACGTAAATCACAAAAATATCGCATCACGAATAAGGACTTTCACCGAGCAAAACAAAGACAAAAGCCTCACGCTCCAAATCGATCAAATGATGAACGACAACGATCGAGTTGTTTTTCTTGGATTTGGCTACTACGAACAGAATATGGAGATCATCAAGGCCGATTTTGCATACAAAGAAGCTATGGGAACTACATACGGCATGTCGTCGCATGACGTGGCTATTGTAAAGGAAGTTATTACTGACGCGCTCGGAAAGCGTGAGCAAATCGGCAAAGGCTACGAACCCAAGATCACGCTTGCGAGCGCTACCTGTACCGATTTCTTTGATCAGTTCACCCGCACGCTGGCGAAGGTCTGACCTCACATCCCCTTCGTGTAGGGCTGGATCTCGACGCCGGCGCGGTCGGCGTCCTGCACCGCCGGGATGATGCGCGCGGCGTTCTCGGCGTCGCGCCGGTCCATCTCCGCCGTGATCCAGGCGCGATCGGCGGCCGTGACCCCCTGGAAATTGTAGCTGTTGCCCTCGACCACGACGCCGCCACGCTGCCGTGACAGGGCGCCCATCGCCTCTTCCCCCATGGCGAGGCTTTGGGCAACCGCCCGGCGCTGGTTCTTGGTCAGCATCTCTTCCCCCACCTGGCCGATGATTGGAACCTCGTCCGGAGCGAGGCCGCCGCCACCGTGGAACCGGCGGGCGCCGGCGAACATGGCGGCCGGCGCATAGCCGGACATCCGCCCATCGCCCACCAGGCCGCCGTCATGGAACAGGCCGAACGGCGACATGAAGCCGCCGCCGAGGCCACCGAAGAGCCCGCCGCCGCCGAAGAGGCTGCCGAGAAGCCCGCCGAACAGGCCACCGCCGCCACCCCCTCCGCCGCCGGTATAGGTGACGCCACTGGTCGGGCCGCCCATGATGGCGCCGAAGAGGCCGCCCAGGGAGCCCGCTGGAGCCCCTGCAGGCGGTGCGAGGCCAAGGAGCTTGGCGAAGACGCCCTGCCCTGTCAGCGCGGCCCGCGCCATCTCCGTAGCGATGCCCTTGAACACGTCCTGCACCTTGCCGCCCCGGAAGGCGATGTCGATGATCCGATCGCCCACATACTGGAACGCATCGGCCAGGGCCTTCTGCGCCTCGGTCGCCTCCTTCACGGCGTCGCGCAGCCGGCCGTGGGCCTCCGCCAGGGCGATGACGCGATCCCGCTCTGTCTGCGTAAGGGTGCCGTTGTTGCGCTTGGCCTCGGCCTCGGCGCGGGCGATGGCCAGCGCCTTCTCTTTCTCGACGGTGCCGAGGCCGATCGTCGCCAGCTCGGCGCGCAGCACCTCGTTCGCCTTCTCCTGCGAATCGATGAAGCGCTTGACGGCCTCGGTGCGCTTGTCGGTTTCCTCCGAGGCGCCGGATGATCCGCTGCGGGCGTTCGGGTCGAGCGGCGGCGCCTTGGTGGCGGCGCGATCGGTCGGGATGATCGGTTCCCTCGCTGGCGGCGGAAGGCCCGCCAGCGCCCGCAAGCGGCGTTCCTCGGCGGCCATCTGGCTGAGGGCTTCGATCTCGCCACGCATCTGCACGATGCGGGCCTGCAGGGTCTCGCGCTCGGCGGCGCGAATGTCGGCGCCGAAGCGCGGCTGGGGGATCGCCTCGAGCTGCTTCTGCGCATGCTGGATCTCTTCGCGCAGACCATCGATCCGCGATGTGGCGAGAACGCCGCTGCCAACATTGCTGCGGCCGAGCTGACCGATGAGGTCGACGCCTTCGCGCAGGAACCGCACAATCGTGCCCACCACGCCCACGACCCGGTTGAACTGCTCGGCCGCCCAGGCAGCGTTGTTGCCGATGTCGAGGGCGAGGCGAGCGCATTCGTCGAGGACCGGCCGGACGTTGTTGGCAAGGTTGGTCGCCACGGCGCCGAAGCGTTCGCGCAGCTCGCCGGCGCGGGTGATGAGATCGGGCGAGATCAGCGAGCCGTTCTTGATGCCGGTCGCCTCCAGCTCGCGCACCTTGAAGGCGAAGTCCACGAAGGTCGTCTTGCCGCGCTCGACCAGCTCGGGAAGGTCGCGCAGGCCGAGGTCCCGCGCGATGTCGATCGCCAGCAGCCGGCGGCCCTGCGCCTCCATATCCATCAGACCCTGGGTGACGGCGCGCAGGCGCTCTTCGGCGTTGGTGGCGTTGCGCAGCATATCGAGGGCGGGCGAGCCCTGCGAGGTCGGGACATCAAGGAAGGCCTGTTCGAACCGCTCCACGGCCTTGTTCTGCCGGCCGGTTAGGCTGTCTCCGGAGAAGCGGTCGCGCGTGGACTTCTCCAGCGCGGCCAGGTCGGCCTCCACCTCCTTCAGCTTCGCGCCGAGCTGCGCAGCGCCCACGGTGAAGGCCTGGAAATAGGTGGTGCCGACATTGGACGCGGCAGCCTTCTCGGCCAGGCGCTGGAACTTCTCCAGCTCGGCCGCGCCTGCGGCAACGGCGGTCAGATAGGTCGCGAAGACGCTGACGGCCACCTGATGCGCCGCAGCGAGCGCGCCGACCGCCTTTGCGGCCGTCAGGGCCTTCTGCCCCATGCCGTCGAGCGCGGTTCCGGTGGCCCCATGCGAGGCGATGGCGGCGGCCGAGACGGACGCCATGCTCTGCGCCACGACCGTTCCAAGCCTCGACACGGCAAGCCTCGCCTGTTCGGTGTCGGCTCGGAATCGCAACTGGATCGGCTGGGCCATGGAGGGCTCCGAAGGTTCGGAAACTCCCTCAATTGATGGAGTTTCGGTCGCGTGAGGCGCGGAGAGCTGAAAAATCAGCAAATTTGCCGATTATGCCGGCGGAAACTCCGCCAATTGGCGGAATTAACTGGGCCAATTGGCCCTGTTTCGGAGGGAACACCGGCCGGGCGTACATCCGGCCCGGCCGGCGGGGGTGCGCCGCGAGTTACTGCGGCGGCTTGTAAGGGTGCGCCGGCCAGGCGCTGGAAAACCGGGCCGGCGCGGGCACGGGCGTCGGGAAGACGACGCCGCGCCTTAGGAGGCCGAGAACTTCAGGAACTTGATGGCCTGGGTGTCGTCCGGCGAGCCGCCGACGCGCTTGGTGGCGTAGAACAGCACGAAGCCCTTCTTGGTGTAGGGGTCGCGCAGCAGGCGCACGTCCATGCGATCGGTGATGATGTAGCCGCGCTGGAAATCGCCGAAGGCGACCGCATGAGCATCGGCCCCGATGTCCGGCATGTTCTCGTCGAACTCGACCGGGTAGCCGAGCAGGGTCGAGGGTGTCGCGGCGTCGAACGACTGGCGCCAGATCAGGTTGTCGTTCTCGTCCTTGAACTTGGCGATCGTCGCGGCCGTGGTCGAATTCATCAGCCAGCGGGCGTTGCGGCGATAGCCGGCCTTCAGGCGGAACACGAGATCCACCAGCGGCTCGACCTTCGCAGTTGGGAAGGCGCCCGAGGAACCGGTGGGGATATACTCGAACTTGCCCCAGGCGCGGGCGCTGTCCCGCTCGGCAACGATCGGAATGGAGAGGATCCCCATCGGCTTGCCGTTTCCGTCACCGCTGATGTAGGCGGCGCCTTCCTTCTCGGCGAAGGTGGTGGCGATCTCCGATTCGAGCCAGACGGCGACGTTCGAGCGGGCGTCATCGATCAGCTTCTGCGTCGCGGCCGGCTGCGCGTAGAGCTCGTTCGAGGGGATGGTCAGAAGGCCGAGCTCAGGGCCCTCCGTCTCCGGCCGGTCGTCCTTCTCTGCGACCCAGCCAGCCTCGGTTCCGCCCTTGCTGACGGGGTGAGCATAGGCGTCCGCCGAGGTCGGCACGACGCGGGCCAGGCGGCGCATGGGGCTGACGTCCCGCTGCATCTGCATGATCGTGAAGTTCACGTCCATCGGCGCGAGGTAGCCGCCGGAGGGGTCGTTATCGACCGAGTGCGACGCGCGCTCGACCACCAGGTCTTCCGGATTGCCGCTGCGCATGAAGCTCGCCAGGGCGGCCTCGTGACGTTCGCGGCGCTCGGCGCGGTCCTCGGCCGAGGCCACCGCGCGGCGCTGGCCGCCGGCGGCGGTCTCGCTCGCGATGCCACCGTTGCGGGCTGCGGCCGGGATGACGCGGCTGCCGATCCGCTCGTTCTCCGCTCGCAGGCGGCCGTTTTCGGCTTCCATGCGCTGGAGAGCCGTCATCACCTCGGCGTTGTGGGCCTCGAACGCGGCGGCCAGGTCGTCATCGACCGCACCGGCGGCGCCGGCGCTCGCGAACTGCATCTTGGTAGCGGTTGCTGCACGGCTCATGTCTCATCTCCTTGTAAAAAAAAGATTTTCGGGATTTCGCGGCGCTTTTTCCGGAGTTGAAGGACCGGTCAGCGACGCGATGGGCGTGAACTTTCGAGGGGCCTACCCCTCCCGGCCGATCGCTCGCTTGATTGCTTCGGTTGCCTGGCGAACGCGCTCGGTAAGCGCAGCTCGGCTCGCCGCCGTGCTGTCCTCGCTCGCCAGCGCCGACCAGCCGCGCGTTGCAACCATGGTCGCCGCAGACCTCGGCAAGCCATGGGCGCGCAGAAGATGTTCCAAGTCGCGCTGCGAGCCGATTGAGGCGACGTTTTGAATTTTGGCCCGCTTGTTCGCCGCGATCGTCACGACGGAGATCTCGAAAAGATCCACGTCGCTGAAAACGGCCACGCCCCGAGAAGCGTCGTACCAAACTCCCCCGGCGCGGGCATTCCAACCCATGCTGAGGCCGAGGGCATCACCAGCCCGGATATGCTGGTATGCCTCCTGTCCCCGGGCGGTGCGCAGGTTGAGCTGGCCGACCGCCTTGAGGCCGTAGGAATCCTGCTCCAGGCGCAGCCATCTGCCGATCGGCTGCGCATCGTCGTGCGCCCAAAGCATCGCCGGAGCGGAGCCGGACTCCCGATGCTCAGCCAGTGTGTTGGTGAAGGCGCCGGCCTTGATCAGCCGGCGGTTGCTGTCCGGCTCACCCCCGAAGGCCGACGCATAGCCCTCGATCACTCCGGCCGATCCACGCACGTTGGCGAGATCCAGAGCGATCGGCACGGCTTGAAACGCGGTAAGCGGGTTGTTCACGGTCATGGAGGGCGCCCTCAGCGAACACAAAGCGACGGGGCCGGAAAACGACCCTGTGAGCCTTGACCCAGCATCCCGCTGGTGCCGAAGGTGCCTCGATGGACCGGCCCAGCATCCCGCTGGTGCCCTGTCGATCGATGAACGATCCAAGAATCGCGCCGATTCGGCATCACGTCAACCCCCGATCATCAGTGGCTGGTCGGGCCGGCTTGATCTGCCATCAGCCGCTTATGCAAACGCTCGGTTGCCACCCGCAGCAAGCCGTCCAGGCTGGTCGCGAAGTTCACACCGTGGACGACGAGAGCCCCGCTCAGGCCGAGCATGATCAGCTCTTCGATCACGTCCGCCGGGTCGTTGCCGGCGTCGATCAGTCGCTTCGCCTCCTGCCGAAAGCACTCGGCGATTGCTGTGCGCCTTTCCTCGGCGATTTGTTCATTGGTGAGCATTGGAGATCCCCTTGGCTGCCCGGTGGGTGACGACGAGAGACCGCAGGCCTGGGAACTCGGTTCGCCAGGCGCCCAGGACGGCCTCGGAAAATTCCTGTTGGATGCGAGAGGCGACGAACTTGCTCGGTGCGCAGAGCCGCAGCTCCACATCGCTGGCCCCTTCGAACGCGACCCGTCCAAACCAGCTGCGGAAATTCGCCTCGCCGATGCTCTGCCGAAGCCGATCGCCCGCCGCGCCGAGCGCTGCCGGCTGGGCCTCGTGCGCAGCGGGTCGCGCGCGCTTTGGGTTAATATCTTCAGGGTTACATAAAGAGCGACTGCGAAAAGTTGCGAGGTTTACTGCAGAAAGTTGCGAGGTTTCCGCCCCCGAAACCTCGCAAGAAGTTGCAGGGTTTCCACCCCGAAAGGTCGCAACTTTCTGCGAGGTTTTGAGCACCGGCCGATAGTGGTTCTTCGCGCCTCGACCACCCGCGACGCGCGCCTGGTCGTCGGTGCGCGGACGATGCTCCCTCCGCTCGACGGCAAGGTATCCGGCCCGCTCCAGCTCATCGATGGCAGCCCATACCGTGCGCACGGATTTGCCCATGCGCTCGGCCACCGTCTCGCAGCTCACGAAGGTGTCGCCGGACCGGCTATTGAAGAACGTCCCGATGACGCACGCGACGCGGAAGGCGGTCGCGGACAGCTCGCTATCGAGAGCCATCTCGTCGACCCAATCCATGCGCAGGGGCTTGGGGATCAGCACGCGGGCCGGCAGGGGAAGCTCAGCCGCGGCCGACATCGCATGCCTCGACCATCTCGGCCATCAGCTCGGACAGGAAGCGCTTGCGCACCGCCGGTCGCGCCGCGCGCCAGGCGCTGCGCAGCGCCGCAAGCTCGGGCAGCATGCCGGCCGCAGCCAGCATGCCCTCCTTAGTCCGGTCAGAGATCCGCTTGCGGACTTCGGGGTCCGCCATCGAGGCGCGAACCTTCTCCGAAAGAGCCCGCCGTGATTCGTCGGTGAATTTCCGGCCGCACCCCACGGTCAGCCCCTCGGAAAAGTGAGGGATCGACCATCACGAAAGGCAGCAAAGTGCCGTTGCGCACCCTGCCCCTCACCGGCAATTACCGCTTGATCCCGCAAAATCCCGCGGGACCGGGCGAGGCCTCCACCCTTCCCTTCGCTCATTTCCGGCGTGGCATCATCGCCGCATTGAGCTTCGGCCACCGGCGGCCGATCGCGATGGTCATCCGCCGCCGGGATCGACGCATGCGCGGGCTGTCGACGGACAGGATCACGAACCCCACCGGGAACATCCAGGGCCCGAGGACGGGAAGAAAGCTGAACATGCCACCGGCGATGAACGACCAGCCGACGATTCGGCGCTTCAGCCGTGTCGCCGGTATGGCATAGCGGCGGCCGAAGACGATCATGGATGCGGCCCCCGCCGTCCCGACGGGAGTGTCCGGCACCGGGCGCACGTCACTGGAAGCCTGTGGTTTCCTCATGCGGCTGACGCTAGCCGCCCCGACCCTCCCGCTGCAATCTCGCCGGAGACGACGATTGGCCCTTGGCAACGATGAAGGTCCTGTGTTATTCGCGCCGCTCTCACGACATGAGCGTGATCCTCGGTAGCTCAGTGGTAGAGCAACCGGCTGTTAACCGGTTGGTCGCTGGTTCGAATCCGGCCCGGGGAGCCAAATCCGAAACCCTCGAAGCGCAATCGCGTTTCGGGGGTTTCGTTTTTCCGGGACGTTTTCGACAGCCCCCGGGCGGCAGGTTGCCGACGGCCACGAACACGCCGTTTCAGCGCCAGGTCCGATGAACCGGCCGGTCCTGCGAACCGTATCCACCCCATGTCCCAGAAGCCCGTCATCGTCTGGTTCCGAGACGATCTTCGCCTGTCCGACAATCCCGCGCTGGCTGCCGCCTGCGAGACCGGCGCGCCGGTCGTCTGCCTTTACGTCTTCGAGGACGGCACCCCCGGTCGTCGCGATACCGGCGGGGCCGCCCGCTGGTGGCTCGCCCAGAGCCTGAAATCGCTGGAATCCGGCCTCCAGTCGCTCGGCAATCGGCTGATCCTGCGCGCGGGGCGCGCGACCGAGGTTGTGCCGGCCGTGCTGGCCGAGACAGGCGCCGCCGGCATCGTCTGGAACCGCCGTTACGATGCCGGCGGCATCGCCGTCGATGCCGCGATCAAGGCGGGCCTGAAGGACAGCGGCATCGTCGCGTCGAGCTTCCCGGGCAACCTGTTGCGCGAACCCTGGGAGGTGAGATCGACCGTGGGCGATCCGATGCGGGTCTTCACACCATTCTGGAAGGCGCATCAGAAGCTGGGCAGTCTCCGCCTGCCGCTCAGGGCACCTGACGCCATTGCGGCGCCGGTTGCGCCGGTCCACAGCGACAGTCTCGACGACTGGGGTCTGGAGCCGAGCCGCCCGAACTGGGCTGCCGGCTTTCCCGCCGAATGGGAACCGGGCGAAGCGGGTGCCCGGGCGGCTCTGGACGCCTTCTGCGAGGGGCCTCTGGCGGGCTATGCGGACGACCGCGACCGCCCCGACCTGTCATCGACCTCGCGTCTGTCGCCCCACCTCAGATTTGGAGAAATCTCGCCGCTGCAGATCTGGCATCGCGTCCAGATGGCGGCCGGGATGAACGGCGATCGCGACGTCACCAAGTTTCTCGCCGAACTGGGCTGGCGAGAGTTCTCCTACCACCTGCTGTTCCACTGGCCCGATCTCGCCGAGCGCAACTTCCAGCACCGCTTCGATGCCTTCCCCTGGCGCGAGACCCCCGCCCTTCTCTCCGCCTGGCAGCGCGGGCAGACAGGCTATCCGATCGTCGATGCCGGCATGCGGCAACTGTGGCGGACGGGCTGGATGCACAACCGCGTGCGCATGGTGGTCGCGTCCTTTCTGGTCAAGCACCTGCGCATCGACTGGCGCGCCGGCGAGGGCTGGTTCTGGGACACGCTGGTCGATGCCGATCCGGCCAGCAATCCGGCGAGCTGGCAGTGGGTTGCCGGATCGGGCGCCGATGCCGCGCCCTATTTCCGCATCTTCAATCCGATGCTTCAGGGGACGAAATTCGATCCGGAGGGTACCTATGTGCGCCGCTGGATCCCGGAACTCGCCGGCCTGCCGGACGAGGTCATCCACGCGCCGTGGCAGGCGTCGCGTCATGTCCGCGAGCGGGCGGGCGTGCGCCTCGGTGAGACCTATCCGCATCCCGTTGTCGATCACGACACCGCCAGAGGCGAGGCGCTGGCCGCGCTCGCTGAGATCCGCGAGCCGTCCCATGCATAGTCCTGCTGGGGAAGGAACGTTTCGCCGGCCCACCCTGGGCGGAGCCACGCGGACGTTGAACGATGATTCGATTTGCCGCATCTTTCGGGTGCACCAGACGTCGAAGTCGATTGCGGTTACCCGTCCGAGTTCCACGGATGCATCTGGGACGGTCCGCGAATCGCAGGATTCACGGTGCGACCGATTCATTCCGCCCAACCGGAAGGCTTCGATCCGCCCATGAGCATCACCCGGCCGCATTCCCATCCCCTCGCCGGCACCATCGAAGTGACGAAAGAGACGTTGCGGCGCGCCACGCACGGCCTGCCCTCCGTGCTCAGGCTGGCCCTCGGCTATCCGCTCGGCATCCGCTATGGCGTTCTGACCATGCGGCTTCCCGACGGTCGCCGGCTCCTGTTCCGGGGCAAGGAGCTCGGCCCCACCGCCGAGATGATCGTCCATGACCTCGGCTTCGCGCGCCGTCTGGTCCTCGACGGCGACCTCGGTTTCGCCGAGGCCTTCATCCGGCGCGAATGGGACACCCCCGATCTGTCGGGGTTTCTGCACTTCTTCGCCGTGAACATGCATGCCGTCCGCAACCTCACGCGGTTCAACCCGCTGGCCAGGCTCCTGCATCGCTACCGGCATTGGCGCAACCGCAACACGAAGACCCAGGCGAGGCGCAACATCGCGGCCCATTACGACCTCGGCAACGCGTTCTATCGCGCCTGGCTCGACCCCTCGATGACCTATTCGTCGGCGCTGTTCGAGAAGGGTGCCCAGACGCTCCAGGAGGCCCAGTTGGCCAAATACCGCAGGCTCGCTCGCGAGCTTGCCCTGAAGCCCGGCGACCACGTCCTCGAGATCGGCTGCGGCTGGGGCGGTTTCGCCGAGGTCGCAGCGCGTGAATTCGGCGCGACGGTCACGGGTCTGACCCTGTCGCAGGAACAGTTCGACCATGCCACCCGTCGCATGGCGGAAGCAGGTCTCGCGGATCGTGTCACGATCAAGCTGCAGGACTACCGCGACGAGGCCGGCTGCTATGACGCGGTGGCCTCCATCGAGATGTTCGAGGCCGTGGGCAAGGAATACTGGCAGACCTACTTCGACAAGGTCGCCGCCTGTCTGGTGCCCGGGGGCCGCGCGGGCCTTCAGGTCATCACGATCGATGAGGCCTATTTCAGCGACTACATCCGCGAGATCGACTTCATCCGCGCCTATATCTTCCCGGGTGGCATGTTGCCGACCCCGACCCACATGCGCGATCTGCCGCGCGGCAGTGGGCTCGTCGTCGAGAACGATCTCGGTTTCGGGCAGGACTATGCCCGCACCCTGCATGCCTGGGCCGACCGCTTCACGGAGGCGTGGAACAGCCTCGTTCCGCTCGGCTTCGACGAGCGCTTCCGTCGCATGTGGCTCTACTACCTCTTCTACTGCGAGGCGGGTTTCCGCACCGGCGGCATCGACGTGCGGCAGATGGTCTATCGCCGCGCCTGAGCCTCTGTCGGCCTGGCGGCGGGGTTGAGCCATCGACGGTGCTCAGATAGCGTCCCGCTGCCTGTCCAGGCCCGGCCCGGAGCCATTGCATGTCACTTGCCGCCAATGTCGTCGATGTCATCGGCAATACGCCGCTGATCCGCCTGAACAGGGCGAGCGGGGCGACCGGCTGCACCATTCTCGGCAAGGCCGAATTCATGAACCCCGGCCAGTCCGTCAAGGACAGGGCGGCGCTCTATCTGGTGCGCGATGCGCTGGCGAAGGGCCTCGTGCGCCCGGGTGGCACCATCGTCGAAGGCACGGCCGGCAATACCGGCATCGGCCTCGCCATGGTCGGCCGCGCCATGGGCCTCGACTGCGTGATCGTCATCCCGGAAACCCAGTCCCGCGAGAAGAAGGACACACTGCGCCAGCTCGGCGCGCGCCTCATCGAGGTGCCGGCCGTGCCCTATGCCAATCCGAACAATTTCGTGAAGGTCTCGGCGCGGGCGGCCGAGCGGCTCGCGCGCGAAAACCCCAACGGCGCCTTCTGGGCCAACCAGTTCGACAATGTCGCCAATCGCCAGGCCCATATCGAGACCACCGGTCCGGAGATCTGGCGGGACACCGAAGGGAAGATAGACGGCTTCATCTGTGCCATCGGTTCGGGCGGCACGCTCGCCGGAATCGCCATGGCGCTGAAGGACAGGTCGCCCGGCATCACCATCGGCTGCGCCGACCCCATGGGGGCGGCCATGTACTCCTGGTTCACCAGCGGCGAGCTGAAAGCCTCGGGCTCCTCCATCACCGAAGGCATCGGCCAGGGACGCGTGACGAAGAACATCGAGGGTGCGCCGGTCGATGTCGCCTTCCAGATTCCCGACGAGGAGGCGATCCCCGTCATGTTCGACCTGCTGGAGCACGAGGGGCTCTGCGTCGGCCCCTCCAGCGGAATCAACGTGGCGGGCGCCATGCGGCTGGCCCGTCATCTGGGGCCCGGCCATACCGTCGTGACCATTCTATGCGACTACGGCTTCCGCTATGCGTCGAAGATCTACGATCCCGCCTTCCTGCGGAGCAGGGGGCTTGCCGTGCCCGCCTGGCTGGAGCAGGCGCCGCTTCCCCTCGTCGACCTCCTGCCGGTGACCTGATGCCGACCCAGTTCCTGTTTCGCGACGATGCCTATCTGAAGGAATGCGAGGCGACCGTCGTCGCGGTCACCGAGAAGAACGGTGCCGCCGGCGTCGAGCTCGACTGCACGGTGTTCTATCCCACCGGGGGCGGCCAGGCTGGCGATGCGGGCGTGCTCGTCGTCGATGGCGCGGAGTTGCCCGTCGCAACGACCGTCTACGGCGAGACCAAGGCCGACATCGTCCACGTCCTGACACCGGGAACGGCGGCGCCCGCGGTCGGCACGAAGCTGGTCGCACGGATCGACTGGCCGTCCCGCTATGCGCGCATGCGCATGCACACCGGGCTTCATCTCCTGTCGGTCGTCCTTCCCTACCCCGTCACCGGCGGATCGGTGGGCACGGAGGAGAGCCGGCTCGACTTCGACATTCCCGAGTCCGGGCTCGACCGGGACGACATCACCGCCCGCCTCAACGACCTTATCGGCAGGGATGCCGCCGTCACCGAACGCTGGATCACGGACGCGGAACTGGAGGCCAATCCGGGCCTGGTGAAGACCATGTCGGTGAAGCCCCCGATGGGCTCGGGCAAGGTCCGCCTCGTCGACATCACCGGCCTCGACCTGCAGCCCTGCGGCGGGACCCACGTGCGCCAGACGGGCGAAATCGGACGTCTGGCGATTTCCGCCATCGAAAAGAAAGGCAAGCAGAACCGGCGCGTGCGCGTCGTGTTCGCCTGAGGAGAACCCAAGTGACCACCCTGCCCTCGCCCTGGCTGCGCTCGACCGAATGGCTCGCCGAGCATCTCGACTATCCCGATCTCGTCGTCCTCGACGGGTCCTATTTCCTGCCGACGATGAAGCGGGACGCCGATGCCGAGTTCCTCGAAGCCCATATTCCCGGTGCCCAGCGCTTCGACATCGACGTGGTGAAGAATCCCGATTCCGACCTGCCCCACATGATGCCGTCGTCGACCGTCTTCTCGGCGGCCTGCCGCAAGCTCGGCATCGGCGACGGCAAGTCGGTGCTGGTCTATGACTCGCTGGGGCTCTTCTCCGCCCCGCGCGTCTGGTGGATGTTCCGGACCTTCGGCGCCGAGCGGGTCTTCATTCTCGACGGTGGCCTGCCGAAATGGGTCGCCGAGGGGCGACCGGTCGAATCCGGTCCCGCCCGCACGCGCGAGCCGCGCCATTTCACGCCCCGGCAGAACCACGGCGCCGTCGCCGATCTCGGCGACGTCAAGAAGGCGCTCGCCAGCGGCAAGGCTCAGGTCGTCGATGCCCGCTCGGCCGAGCGGTTCCGCGGCGAGGCGCCAGAGCCCCGGGCGGGTCTCAAGGGCGGCCACATGCCCGGCTCTTTCAACGTCCCCTCTTCCGCGCTGGTCGAGAATGGCCGCCTCGTGTCGCAGGATCGCATCCGAACTGCCTTCAACGAGGCGGGCGTCAATCTGGACAGGCCGGTCATCACCAGTTGCGGGTCGGGTGTCTCGGCCGGAATCCTGTGGCTGGGTCTCGACGCCCTCGGGCACCAGCCCGCGGGCCTCTATGACGGCTCCTGGAGCGAGTGGGGCGCGCGGGACGACTGCCCCGTGGCGACCGGGCCGGCCTGAGCGGCCGGAGCCTCTCCCGAATCAGGAAAGGGCGCCGCGAGGCGCCCTTTTTGCTTGTCCGGAGCAGGCCGCAATCAGTGCAGGATCTGGCTGAGGAAGAGCTTCGTGCGTTCGTGCTGCGGGTTCGAGAAGAACTGGTTGGGCTCGTTCATCTCGATGATCTGCCCGTAGTCCATGAAGATCACGCGGTTGGCGACCTGCCGGGCGAAGCCCATCTCGTGGGTGACGCAGAGCATGGTCATGCCCTCCTCGGCGAGGCCCACCATGGTGTCCAGCACCTCCTTGACCATTTCCGGGTCGAGGGCCGAGGTCGGCTCGTCGAAGAGCATGATCTTGGGGCTCATGCACAGGGCCCGCGCAATGGCCACACGCTGCTGCTGGCCGCCCGAGAGCTGACCAGGATATTTCAGCGCCTGCTCGGGGATGCGGACGCGCTTGAGGTAGTGCATCGCCACCTCCTCGGCCTCCTTCTTGGGCATCTTCTTCACCCAGATCGGCGCCAAGGTGCAGTTCTCGAGAATGGTCAGGTGCGGGAACAGGTTGAAGTGCTGGAACACCATGCCGACCTCGCGACGGATCTCGTCGATCTTCTTGAGGTCGTTGGTCAGTTCGATCCCGTCGACGATGATCGTGCCCTGCTGGTGCTCCTCCAGCCGGTTGATGCAGCGGATCATGGTCGATTTGCCCGATCCCGACGGACCGCAGATGACGATCCGCTCGCCGCGATGGACGGTGAGATTGATGTCCTTGAGGACGTGGAACTCGCCGTACCACTTGTGCATGCCTGTGATGGAGACGGCGAGCTCGTTCTTCGTCGTCGGCATCTTGGCAATGGGAGAATTGACCATTCTGAACTCCTGGACAGTCTGACGGGGGGCCGCTCCTAGCGGCGGCGACCGGTGTTGAGGCGGTTCTCGACGAAGATCGAATAGCGGGACATGAAGTAGCAGAAGGCGAAGTAGATGATGCCGGCGAAGGCGAAGCCCGTGTAGAGCGTCACCGGGGTTGCCCACTGGGGATCGGTAAAGCCGGCCCTGATGCCGCCGAGGAGATCGAAGATCGCCACGATCGAGACCAGTGTCGTGTCCTTGAACAGGCCGATGAAGGAATTGACGATACCGGGAATCACCAGCTTCAGCGCCTGCGGCATGACGATGAGGCTCATCATGCGCGGATAGTTCAGGCCGAGCGCCATGGCGCCCTCGAACTGGCCCTTGGGGATGGCCTGAAGGCCGCCGCGAATGGTCTCGGCCATATAGGCGCCGGAGAAGATCGACACGCCGACCAGCACGCGCACCATGGCGTCCGGCGAGCGCTCGAGGAACAGCGGCAGCATGTAGGTGGCGAAGAACAGGACGGTGATCAGCGGCACGCCGCGCACCATCTCGATCAGCCCCACCGACAGGAAGCGGATGATCGGCATCTTCGAGCGCCTGCCGAGCGCCAGGGCGACGCCGATCGGCAGCGCCGCCACGATGCCGGTAGTGGCGACGACGAGAGTGACGAGCAGCCCGCCCCACTGACGCGTCTCGACGATCGGCAAGGCCGGATGGGCGAAAATGCCGCTGCGGACGAGGAGCAGCAGAACGACGCCGACGGCGATAGCCCCCAGCCCAAACTGCAGGAACATCTGGTTCGGCGGCCCCTCGACGCGGCTCATGACATAGGCGACGAGCAGGCCGATGGCGGCCAGGATGGCCAGCCAGCCGATGAAGGACAGCCACGGATTGATGATCGACCCGCCATAGAGCAGGTTGAAGGCGAGGATGGGGAAGGCACCGAAGAACAGGATCGCGTTCAGCGCCTTGTAGGGCAGCGACGGGATCAGCAGCGGGACCAGCAGGACGATGGCCGCCAGATAGGTCAGGTTGACCCGCCAGCGATCCTCGACCGGATAGAAGCCATACATGAACTGGCCGAATTTCGCCCAGACAAAGGGCCAGCAGGCCCCCACCGAGCGGCCCACCTTGTCGTCAAGGCAGGCGTCGCGGTCCTCTCCGGTCCACACGGCACGGAAAATCGTGAAGTCGACGAAGGTCCAGACCAGCTTGTAGGCGATATAGGCGCCGACGAGCGTCAGAAGGGCCTGCAGAGGGCTGGAGAACAGGTTGGCGCGCATCCAGCCGACCGGGCCGACCAGGCTGGCCGGCGGCGCCATCGGCTGGAGCAGTTCGGTGCGCGTGAAGGACGTGGTCATGACCTGAGCCCTCAGCGTTCCACCAGCGCAATGCGCCGATTGTACCAGTTCATGAAGATGGAGGTGACGATGGAGATGGTGAGGTAGCAGCCCATCCACATGGCGATGATCTCGATCGCCTGACCCGTCTGGTTGAGGATGGTGCCACCGACCGACACCATGTCCGGATAACCGATCCCGACGGCAAGCGATGAGTTCTTGGTCAGGTTCAGATACTGGCTCGTCAGCGGTGGAATGATCACCCGCAGCGCCTGAGGGATGACGATGAGGTTGAGGATGCGCCCCTCGGGAAGCCCGAGCGAGCGACCCGCCTCGGTTTGCCCGTGGCTCACCGCCTGGATGCCCGCTCTGACGATCTCGCCGATGAAGGCGGCGGTGTAGGCGACGAGCGCCACGGTCAGGGCGACGAATTCCGGGATCAGCGTCATGCCGCCTGACAGGTTGAAGCGACCCTGCTGGGCGTAGTCGAAGGAGATCGGCATTCCCGTGACGAAATAGGCCAGCAGCGGCAGACTGACGATGAGCCCGATCATGCTGGCTGCGACCGGGAACTGCTGACCCGTTTCCGCCTGCCGCTTCCGCGCCCAGGAGCGCACGGCGAAGGCCGCGATCACCCCGAGAATCAGCGCGATGCCGATATATCCGGAACCCGGCTCGAAGATGGGCTTGGGTGCCGTGATGCCACGCTGGTTGGCGAAAAACAGGCCGAAGAGCGAATGGGAATTGCGCGGGGTCGGCATGGCCGCCAGCACCGCGAGGTACCAGAACAGGATCTGGAACAGCAGCGGCAGGTTGCGGATGATCTCGACATACCAGTAGGCGATCTTGGCGATGACCCAATTGGGCGACAGCCGGGCGACGCCGACAATGAAGCCCAGAATCGTCGCCAGGAAGATGCCGACGACTGCCACGAGCAGCGTGTTGAGCAGGCCGACGACGAAGGCCCGCCCATAGGACATGGCCTCGGCCCATGAGATCAGCGTCTGGGAGATACCGAATCCTGCGGTCTGTTGCAGGAATCCGAAGCCACCGGCGATGTTCTGGTTGCGCAGGTTGGTGACGGCGTTCGAGACAGCCGTGAAGATCACGAAGACCAGAAGCGCCAGTGCCAGGCCCTGAAAGATCAGGCTTCTCGTCTTGGGATCGTTGAAGAACGCTACTTTGGGCGCACTTGTCCCGCGAGCCGGCAACGTGCCGTCCGTCATTGTGGCCATCCCCTGCTCTGGCCCGGTGAGTGCACCCTCAATGGGGAGCCATTGTCTTCACCGGATGGTCGTCCCGGATCGTGGACCCGGGACGACGATGATGTCTAGTCGGATTCGCCAGTTTTCCAGGCGCGCTCAGCGAATGGGCGGTGCGTACTGCAAACCGCCTTTGGTCCACAGGGCGTTGAGACCGCGCGAGATGCCAAGGCGGGTGGAAGGACCAACATTGCGATCGAAGGCCTCGGCGTAGTTGCCGACGTGGCGGACAATGCGGACGACCCAGTCCTTGGTGAGGCCGAGGGCCTCGCCGGAGTTGCCCTCGATGCCAAGCACGCGGCGGACCTCGGGATTGGTCGACTGCAGCATCTGGTCGAGATTGGCCTTGGTGATGTTGAGTTCCTCCGCCGTGATCATGGCGAAGTGGGTCCACTTGACGATGTCGAACCACTGGTCGTCGCCATGGCGGACCACCGGGCCGAGCGGTTCCTTGGAGATGATCTCCGGCAGCACCATGTGGTCGTCCGGCTTGGCCAGCTTCACGCGCTCGGCGTAGAGGCCCGACGCGTCGGTGGTGAAGACGTCACAGCGACCCGCATCATAGGCCTTGATGGTCTCGTCCGCCGTCGAGAAGACCACCGGCTCGTACTTCAGGTTGTTGGCGCGGAAGTAGTCGGCGACGTTGAGTTCGGTCGTGGTACCGGTCTGCACGCAGAGCGAGGCACCGGACAGCTCGCGCGCGCTCTTCACGTTCAGCGATTTGCGGACCATGAAGCCCTGGCCATCATAGTAATTGATGCCGGCGAAGTTCAGACCGAGCGAGGTGTCGCGCTGCAGCGTCCAGGTCGTGTTGCGCGACAGGACGTCGATCTCGCCCGACTGGAGCGCCGTGAAGCGGTCCTTCGCCGACAGCGGCGAGAAGCGCACCTTGGTCGGGTCGTTGAAGATGGCGGCGGCGAGCGCCCGGCACAGGTCGACGTCGAGGCCGGTCCAGTTGCCCGCGCTATCCGGCATCGAGAAACCGGCCAGACCCTGGGTCACGCCACACTGGACGAAGCCCTTGTTCTGGATGTTGCGCAGGGTCGTCGGCGCCTGAGCCAGAGCCGCCGTCGCACCGAGGCCGAGAGCGGCTCCGAGCGCGATGGTCGATACGATACGTTTCATGGTGGCAGCCTTTCCCACTCGGATTGTGGCGTGAAATCTTTTCAGCGGGCGCCTGGAAGGCTTCGTCGTTCCGGTCTGACATCCCGGAGACCCCGCATAATCGCATCACAGGCCATCTTCGAACGGGGGTCAAGGGCTTGACGTTGACCTGTCCGGCCGCGGAAATGCGGCGCGCATCGCGTTCGGCGCACTTCTTTTCGACCGCACTCCCAACACGTCGAGGCAGGCATGGCTGGCCCTTCCGATCCCAAGCGCCTTTCCGAGCGCACGCGCCTCGTCCTGGGCGGCCGCAATCCGGCAGAGCAGTTCGGCTTCGTCAACACGCCGATCTACCGGGGATCGACGGTCCTCTATCCGACCTATGAGGAACTGAAGGCGCGCCGGCAGAAATTCGTCTACGGCACCAAGGGAACCCCGACGACGCGGTCGCTCGAGGACGCGTGGACCGACATTTCCGGAGCGGCCGGCACGGTCCTCGTGCCCTCCGGGCTCGCCGCCATCGCCATCGCCCTGCAGTCGTGCCTCAAGGCCGGCGATCACATGCTGGTGACCGATTCCGTCTATCGGCCGACCCGGCAATATGCCGACGGTGTGCTGAAGCGCTTCGGCGTCGAGACCACCTACTACGACCCGCTCATCGGCGCGGGAATCGGGGCCCTGATGCGACCGAACACCACGGTCGTCTTCACCGAAGCGCCGGGATCTCAGTCCTTCGAGATGCAGGACATTCCGGCCATCGCCGAGGTCGCTCACGCCAAGGGCGCCCTCGTCGTAATGGACAACACCTGGGCAACCCCCCTCTACTTCCCGCCTCATGAGCGCGGCGCCGACATCGCCATCGAGGCGGGCACCAAGTATCTCGGCGGCCATTCCGACCTGCTGATGGGCCTCGTCACGGCGAATGAGCGGGCCTGGCCCGCCCTCAAGGAGACCTTCGACCTGACGGCCATCGGCGCCGGCCCCGAGGACTGCTTCCTGGCGTTGCGTGGCCTGCGGACCATGAAGCTGCGTCTCGACGAGGCCGGTCGCCAGGGGATGGCCATGGCCGAGTGGCTCTCCCGGCGTCCCGAGGTGAAAACCGTTCTGCACCCGGCCTTCCCATCTCATCCGGGTCACGCCATCTGGAAGCGCGATTTCAAGGGCGCGTCAGGCCTGTTCTCGGTCATCCTGCACCCGGTCTCCGAGAAGGCGCTGGCGGCCTTCCTGGACGGGCTGGAGCTCTTCGGAATGGGCTATTCCTGGGGCGGTTACGAAAGCCTCGTCGTGCCCTTCGACTGCGCGCCCTATCGCACGGTCACGACCTGGAACCCGGGCGGCACGGCCTTGCGCTTCCAGATCGGCCTCGAGGACGTCGCCGACCTGCAGGCGGATCTGGCTGCCGGCTTCGAGCGGCTGAAGGCGGCGGGCGCCTGATCACGAGCGCAGGCGCCGGGCAACCTGCCCGAGCGCCTGCCCGACCCGTCGCCAGGGCATGGGAAACGGTCGCCTCCCGGGACCGGGCGTGAAGACGAGCCCGCGGCGCGCGAACCAGTCGCGCGTCATGATGGTGAACCAGGCTCCCCAGAGCGAGCCGACGACAATGTCGGTGAAGTAGTGCGCATCCACCGCGACGCGGCTGCTCGCCACGACGATGGCCGCGCCGATCAGCGGTTTGCGCCAGCGCGGAAACAGCGCCGCGAAGGCCAGTGCGATGGCGAAGGCGGTCTGCGAATGGCCCGAGGGAAAGCTCGCATAGGACGACTGCCAGCTCGGAAACTGGAAGTGCAGCGAGCCGAACTCCTCGAAATAGCGCGGGCGGCCGCGGGCGATGATGCGCTTCACCGTCGTCACGATGAGGCCCGAGCCGCCGACGGCGATGAAGACGAAGGCGAGACGGGCGGCGAGCGCCAGCATCACCCGGTCGGCGAAGCTGCGGACCGGCGGCGCGACCGCGAGGATCGCGAGGATCATGACGCCGCTGGGGATGAGCACCCAGCCGGACTTGCCGACATCTGTCACCATCTCCCAGAAGGCAGCGGCCGGTCCGGCGAGGGATCCGCGCAGACCCTGGAGGACGGGATCGACATAGGCCATGCCGGCGAGCACGAGGGCGAGGCCGACGAGGGCGACGCTGAACCGCTCTGCCCAGCTGTCGAACAGCCTGAGGCTCGGGGCGGCATTGGGGCGGACCGGCCGGCCGAGCCGCGCAACGGCTGCGGAGACGATGCGCCCGAAGGCATCGAGCCAGCCGCGGAAGGCAGGTTTCCGGCTGGCCGACATGGAGGGATCGGTCGAGGCGTTCATGGCCTCCCTCTAGGACATTCCTGCCGACCGGTCACGCCCCGCACCGAAAAGGGCGTGACCTGACGTGGCCCGGCGTCTAGATAGCCGCGTCCCCGCCTCATCGAACGTCAGACCATGCTCGGCATCATCGCTCTTCTCGGATTCGTCGCCACGATTCCGACCGCCAACTGGCTCATCGGCAATCTCGGCACCACCTGCGTGCCCGGCGGCCCCTGCCTGATCCCCGTGGGCTTCGGGCTGATGGCACCCAGCGGTGTGCTGATGATCGGGCTTGCCCTGGTGCTGCGCGACCTCGTGCAGCGCCAACTCGGGCTCGGCTGGGCCCTCGCAGGAATCGCGGCGGGCGCTGGCCTGTCGTGGTTCGTCGCGCCCCCCGCCCTCGCCCTGGCCTCGGCGGCCGCTTTCGCCTTCTCCGAACTCGCCGACACCGCCGTCTACACGCCGCTGGCGCGCCGACGCCTGATCCCCGCGGTCCTGGCGTCGAGCCTGGTCGGCACCATCATCGACAGCATGCTGTTCCTCTGGCTGGCCTTCGGATCCATCGCGCTGCTGCCGGGCATGGTTCTCGGCAAGGTCTGGATGGTGGCGATGGCCACAGCCGTCCTGTGGATCATTCGCCGCCGGGAACTGGCCGCTCCCAACGGGGCCTGACCGCAAGCCCCACACGTCGACGCCTCTCTCGCTTGACTGAATTGACGACACCGCCGGCCCACGGGTCGGATGGTCCCTGACATCAAGGGATAGCGAGGACCGCCCATGCCCGGCCTGTTCGATCTTTCCGGCCGCGTGGCCATCGTCACCGGTGGCAATGGCGGCATCGGCCTCGGCATGGCGGAGGCACTCGCCGGCGCCGGCTGCACCCTCTCGATCTGGGGGCGCAACGAGGCGAAGAATGAAGCGGCGGTGGCCCGCCTTCAGGCCCTCGGCGCGGTTGCATCCGCCCGCTTCTGCGACGTCGCCGACCGGTCGTCCGTCGACGCGGCCTTCGCCGCGACGCTGAAGGACCACGGGCGGGTCGACGGCGTTTACGCCAATGCCGGCATCACGGGACAGCACAAGGGCCCGTTCGTCGACCGCGACATGGACGACTGGCGCCGGGTCATGGCCGCCAATGTCGAGGGGGTGGCGCACTGCTTCCAGGTCGCTGCCCGGCACATGGTCGAACGGGCGAAAGCAGGCGATGCCTTCGGCCGGCTTGTGGCGACATCGAGCGTCGCCTCCATCGAAGGCGCCGCCTACAACGAGCACTACGGCGCCTCCAAGGGAGCGGTGAACTCCTTCGTCCGCGCCATCGCCGTGGAACTCGCCCGCCACGGCATCACCGCGAACACCATCCTGCCGGGGTGGATCGAGACCGACATGACGGCAAGGGCGCTCGGCGACGAGAAGTTCGTCAAGGCCGTCGCGCCGCGCATCCCGGTGCGGCGCTTCGGGACACCGGCGGATTTCGGCGGCATCGCGGTCTATCTGATGAGCGGCGCGTCGAGCTACCAGACCGGCCAGACGCTGGTGATCGACGGCGGCTACAGCATTTTCTGACGCGGCCGTTCCCTTGGGAACCGGTTTCGATCTGCCCCATCGTCACGTGGTCTTGCCGCCCGGTGCCTTGTCGCATCACACTGTCGGCGGATGCTGCGGGACGGATATCGCCATGCAACTCACGACACGCTTCAGACCCCGGATCGGCGGATGGATCGGCATTGGCATCATCCTGCTCCTGCCACCGGCCATCGGCGCCGCCTATGTCGGGGCCCTCAACGCTTCGACCTTCGATGACCGCAGCCTGCTGTGGCAGGTTACCATCGCCCTCAGCCTGCTCATTCCGGTGGGGCCGCTGCTCATCCTGTTCGGAGGAGAATTCGTGACACGACCGGATCCGGAGGCCCTGGCGCGCGTCGACAAGATCATTTCCGAACTGGAGTTCGCCAACCAGCAGGCGGGGGAACTCGATCGCAGCCTGTCGCCAGTCAGGGATGTGGCCGATCACATGCGTCGGCGCATCGAGGAGGCGGCCAACGCACCACCGCCGCCACAACCTTCGT
>CAZPMD010000025.1:28851-43421 GCA_964587395.1 uncultured Hyphomicrobiales bacterium | reverse complement strand
GGCGCCAGTGGCGCAGGCAACGCCGCCGACGCCCGCAGCGCCCGCGAGTCCGCCGGGCACCCTCCCGCCGCCACCAACCCCCGCGCCGATCTCGCTTCCGCGACCCGACTGCTCCGTGATCATCCAGACGGCACTCGAGGGCGACCGCATCCTCTTCGACTACTGGAAGGCCGAGCAGAGGGCGGAGCATGGACCCGTCCTCGAACGGCTGGCGGCCGCCATCCGGCGCTGCGCGGACGATGAGCGTATCGAGGTCGCCGGCCACGCCGATATCCACAACGCCACCAACCAGAACCAGAAGCTCTCCGAGGACCGTGCCGCCCTGATGCGGGCGGAACTGATCCGCCGCGGCGTGCCGGCCGCTTCGCTGATCGTTGTCGGCTATGCCGCGTCCCGCCCGGTGGTGCCCGGCGACACGGAGGAGGCCCGCGCGCTGAACCGGCGCGTCGAGTTCCACGTTCTGCCGCGCAACTGAGGAGACAAGGTCATGCTCTATCTCGTCCAGACCTTCGCCATCCCGCTCCTCGTCGCGCTGGCCGGCGGTCTCGCCGTCGGCTGGGTGACCTCAGATCGCGAGGACAAGGGGCCGAGCGGCTGGGCCGCCCTGGCCATCACGGTCTTCGTACTGATGGCGGTCGCCTCCGCCCTCAAATGGCTGCCAGGCCGGCCAGGCCTGTGGCTCGACACTGCCGTGCTGTTCTGCACCGCCTATCTTGTCGGCTGCGTGGTCGGCGCCTTTGCCCGCGTCTTCACCGACAAGGCGGAGGAAATGGCCACCGAACCGCTGGGACAGCTTGCCGGCGCCGGCCAGGCCGTCACCTCCACCGTGGATGCGGTGAAGGCTGTGTCTGGCGCCACCCAGTCGGTGGCGCGGGTCGTCGGCGATGCGGCTGAGCGTCGGCTCGAGGCGCAGGCCGCGGCGAGTTCGCCGCCGCCCGCTTCCGCGCAGAAGACCACATCCGGCGCCGCCGCTGCCGCGGACGCGATGGCCCAGGGCACGAAGCCCCACGGCCTCACCTCGCCACGCCATGGCCAGCCCGACGAACTCGAACTGATCCGCGGCATCGGCCCGCAGAACGAGGCACGGCTGCATGCCCTGGGGGTCTGGCACTTCGACCAGATCGCCGCCTGGACGCCGAAGGAAGCCCAATGGGTCGGCGGCTATCTCGCCTTTCCCGGCAGGATCGAGCGCGAGGACTGGGTCGGGCAGGCGAAAGTCCTGGCAGCCGGTGGGACGACCGACCATGCCGAGCGCGTCAGGAAGGGCGAGATCTCCAGCACGCCGGATGGCAGGCCGCCCTCTTCCTGACCCCTGCATCCAGACATGCAAGGGCCCCGGCAGGATGCTTGCCGGGGCCTTTGTCGTTCATGGGTCGGCGACCGTCAGGTCAGATAGTGGACGCCGGCGACGATGATCAGCGTCCAGACCACGAAGTTGGCGGTGATCGTGGCGGCGACAGCCTGTGTCGGAGACATGCGGAACCTCATTGAACCGGTCTTCCTCTTGCGTGGAAGAACCCCTCCGCCGCCTTTTCTAGCGATCCCGGGTGTCGCGTCGATGAAAGCCTGAAGGAAGGGTTAACCGGCCGTCCCGCTTCGGACGTGCGCCGTCAGATGCTGCCGACGGTCTTCAGGCGCATGCGCGGGTGGATCTCGGCCTGGCTGAGCACAGGGGTCTGCGCCCGGAACCGTTCCACGATGGAGCGGACGAAGGGACGGATGCCGGGACTGGTGAGAAGGACCGGCGCTTCGCCCATGCGCGCCGCATCCTCGAAGGCGTCGCGCACCAGCATGATGAACTCGGACAGCTTCGAGGGCTGCATGGCGAGTTGGCGGTCGTCGCCCTGGCCGACGATGGAATCGGCGAAGGCCTGCTCCCATTGGGGCGACAGGGCGATGAGGGCGAGGCCCCCGTCCATGCCGGCGTACTGGGAGCAGAGCTGCCGGGCGAGGCGGGAGCGCACGTGTTCGGCGATCTGGGCGGGCGAGCGGGTGAAGGCGACGGCCTCGGCGATGCCTTCGAGAATGGTCGGCAGGTCGCGGATGGAGACGCGCTCGTTGAGCAGCGTCTGCAGCACACGCTGGATGCCGGAAATGGTGATCTGGCCCGGCACGAGGTCCTTGACGAGGTCGGACTGCTCCTTGGGCATGTCCTTGATGAGTTTCTGGACCTCCGAATAGCTCAGGAGGTCGGAGACATTGGCCTTCAGGATCTCGGTGAGGTGGGTGGACAGGACCGTCGCCGCATCGACCACGGTATAGCCGCGGACGCTCGCCTCTTCCTTCAGCGCAGCATCGACCCAGGTGGCGGGCAGGCCGAAGGTCGGCTCCGTCGTGTGGACGCCCGGAAGGTCGACATGGCCGCCGGCCGGGTCCATGACCATGTACTGCATCGGCCAGATCTGGCCCTGGCCGGCATCCACCTCCTTGACGCGGATGATGTACTGGTTCGGCGGCAACTGGACATTGTCGAGGATGCGCACCGAGGGCATGACGAAGCCCATGTCGGCGGCGAGCTGGCGGCGCAGCGCCTTGATCTGGTCGGTGAGGCGATCCGAGCCGCCCTCCGACTGGACCAGCGGCAGAAGGCCGTAGCCGAGCTCGATCTTGAGGTCGTCAATCTTCAGCACGGAGGCGATCGGCTCCTCAGCCGGCGGGGCGGAGGCGGCCGCGACCTCGGCGGCTTCGGCCATGTCGGCGTTGCGCGACAGGAGCTTGGCCTCCTCGCCGAGCTTGTAGGCGGCCCAGCCGGCGAGAGCGGCAAGGCCGGCGAAGGGGATGAAGGGAATGCCGGGCAGCAGCGCCATGGCGCCCATGACGCCGGCTGAAAGGCCAAGTGCCTTCGGGTATCCGGTGAGCTGCCGCATCATCGCCTGGTCGGCCGAGCCGGTGACGCCCGCCTTGGACACCAGCAGGCCGGCGGCGGTGGAGATGATGAGGGCGGGGATCTGGCTGACCAGGCCGTCGCCGACCGTCAGGATCGTGTAGGTGCGGGCCGCCTCGAGGAAGGGCATGCCCTGCTGGGCGACGCCGATGATCAGTCCGGCGATGATGTTGATGAAGGTGATGAGCAGACCGGCAATGGCGTCACCCTTCACGAACTTCGAGGCGCCGTCCATCGCGCCGTAGAAGGCGCTCTCGTCCTCGAGATCCTTGCGCCGCGTCTTGGCGGTCTTCTCGTCGATCAGTCCGGCGGAGAGATCGGCGTCGATCGCCATCTGCTTGCCGGGCATGGCGTCGAGGGAGAAACGCGCCGCGACTTCGGCGATGCGGCCCGAGCCCTTGGTGATGACGATGAAGTTCACGATCACCAGAATGGCGAAGACGATGATGCCGATGATGAACGAACCGCCCATCACAAAGTTGCCGAAGGCCTCGATGACGTGGCCGGCGGCCGCCGTGCCCTCGTGCCCGTGCGACAGGATGAGGCGCGTCGAGGCGAGGTTCAGCGCCAGCCGGAGCATCGTCGCGATCAGCAGCACCGTCGGGAAGGACGAGAATTCCAGCGGCTTGTGGATGAAGAGCGCTGTCATGAGGATCATGACGGAGGAGATGATCGACACCGCCAGCATCAGGTCGAGGACGATCGCCGGCAGCGGGAAGATCAGGATGATCAGGATGCCGATGACGCCGACGGCCATCCACAGGTCGGGACGGCGCAGCCAGTCGGTCATTTGTCCGACGGACATGCCGCTGGCGTTCGATGGCTGTCGTCCGGCTCCCGCCGTCACGTCGGTCATGTGCTGTCCCCGGCCACAGGCGCGCGCGGCCCATGTTGAACGTCTCCGGGCAAGAATTGCCGGGTAGATGGTTAACGGGAGGTTACGGAGACTTGCCGAAGCGGGCCGCTTGTCGTCGCCGGCTGGCAATGCCAAAGCTTGGCGAGGGCGACGCAGCATCCCCGGGAGCATGTCATGGCCGATTTCCGCTTGTCTGGCGCCGGTGGTTCACCGGGGGGGCTGATCCCCTTCTTCGTCGGCCTCGGCATGACGGTGGCGGGTGCCTATCTGCTGACGAACCAGGTCTCGGTCCACGGCGGGTCGTGGACGCTGGGTGGCTATTCCGCCTTCGGATTGTCCCTCGTGCCCATCCTTTTCGGCATCGGCATGCTGTTTTTCGACGGGTCGTCCCGCCTCGGCTTCCTGCTGCTCTTCTCCGGCGTGGTGATCATCGCGGCGGGTATCCTGGCCAACCTGACCATCTATTTCGTGCCCACCAGCCTGTTCAACACGCTGATGATGCTGGGCCTGACGGCGGGCGGAATCGGTCTCGTCCTGCGTTCGCTGCGCTAATTTCGGCTTTCGCCCCAAAACGCGCGGCGGCGTTAACCATCCGGTAACCACCCACCCGGCAAATCTTGCCCAGCGAACCGGCGCCGCGCCGCTTCGCCTGCGCTTGGGGGCTGGTGCGTCTTGAACGGCATGCTGGAGTTCGTGAAGAAACTGGGGGCGCCCCGCCTGGCGGCCATGGGAGTCGTGTCCCTCGGCCTCGTCGGGTTCTTCGTCTACATCATCATGCGCATGAGCCAGCCGCAGATGGCCCTGCTGTTCTCCGACCTGACGCTGGAGGATTCCTCGCAGATCGTGAAGGAGCTCGAGCGTCGCCAGGTGCGCTTCCAGCTCCGCAACGACGGCGCCCAGGTCTTCGTGCCGCAGGAGCAGGTTGCCCGCGTGCGCCTGCAGCTCGCCGAGAGCGGCATGCCGCGCGGCGGCGGCGTTGGCTATGAGATCTTCGACAAGGGCGACGCGCTGTCGTCGACGTCGTTCGTGCAGAACATGAACCAGCTGCGCGCCCTGGAGGGCGAGCTGGCCCGCACCATCCGCGGCATCGAGCGCGTCCAGTCGGCACGCGTCCATCTGGTCCTTCCCGAACGGGCGCTGTTCTCGCGCGAGCGTACGGAGCCGTCCGCCTCCATCGTCCTGCGCGTGCGTGGCGGCCTCGAGCCGCAGCAGATCCGCGCCGTCCGGCACCTCGTCGCCTCGGCGGTGCGCGGTCTCTCGCCCCAGCGCATCTCCATTGTCGATGAAGGCGGCCGGCTGCTCGCCGATGGCGCCGGCGACGCTTCCGGCATGATGGGATCCACCGTGGACGAGCGGAAGGCGGGCCAGGAGCGCCGCCTGCGCGAACAGGTCGAGAGCATCATCGCGTCCGTCGTCGGACCCGGCCGCGCCCGCGTCCAGGTCGCCGCCGACATGGACTTCAACCGGGTCACCCAGACATCGGATGACTTCGATCCCGAGCGCCGCGTGGTGCGATCGACGCAGACCCGCGAGGAGCAGTCGACCTCCAACGAGGGGCGCGACGGCCAGGTCACCGTCGGCAACGAGTTGCCCGGCGCCAACCAGACCGCCGCCGGCCAGAACCCCTCGCGCGAGGCCAGCCGCAAGTCGGAGGAGACCATCAACTACGAGATCGCCCGGACCCAGCGCACCGAGGTGATCGAGGGCGGCCGGATCAAACGGGTTTCGGTCGCGGTTCTGGTCGACGGGATCTATGCGCGCGACCCGCAGGGCAATGTGAACTACCAGCCGCGCGCCCAGGAAGAGCTCGACCGGATCGGCGCCCTGGTGCGCTCGGCGATCGGCTTCGACCAGCGCCGCGGCGACCAGGTGGAGATCGTCAACCTGCGCTTCGCCGAGGCGCCGCAGCTCGCCGCGCCGGAGGCGCCGAAGCCCTGGTGGATGATCTACGACTTGACCAAGGAGGACATCCGCTACGCCATCGAGCTGCTCGTCCTGCTCCTCGTGTCGCTCCTCGTCATGCTCTTCGTCGTGCGGCCGCTGCTCCGCCGGATCGTGGCGCCTGAAGAGGCCGCCGCGGTGGCGCTGCCCGCCGGAGCTGCCGGGGGCCACGGCGGCGGGCCCTCGTCCCGCGACGAGGAGGCCGGCGAGGCCAGCGACTCCAAGGCCGTGAAGGCGCCGCCGTTGGCGCCCGGCATGGAGAGCGCCACGATGAAGATGATCGAGATGGCCCAGATCAAGGGCGAGGTGCACCAGGCCTCCCTCGCCAAGGTCGGAGAGCTGGTCGAGAAGAACCCGCACGAGACCGTCTCCATCATCCGCCAGTGGCTCAATGACGGGGAGCCCCAGAAGTGACGATCGCCCAGATCCAGCGCGACGCCGAGTTTGGCCAGGCCCTGGCGGCCCTCTCGGCCGACGGGCGCGTCAACACGCTCGCCGCCAAGGGCCTCACCGGCCACCAGCGCGCCGCCATCCTGATGCTGACGCTCGGCGACAAGGTCTCCGCGCGCATCTGGAAGCTGCTCGACGACGACGAGATCCGCGTCCTGTCCATCGCCATGTCGCAGCTCGGCACCGTCGAGCCGGAGATCGTGGAGAGCCTCATGCTCGAGTTCGTCGGGCGGCTGTCGGCGGCGGGCGGCCTGATGGGCAATTTCGATGCGACCGAGCGCCTGCTGTCACAGTTCATGCCCTCGGACCGTGTCGCCATGCTCATGGAGGAAATCCGCGGTCCGGCCGGACGCAACATGTGGGAGAAGCTCTCCAACGTGCAGGAGCAGGTGCTCGCCAACTACCTGAAGAACGAATATCCGCAGACCGTCGCAGTCGTCCTGTCGAAGATCCGGCCCGAACATGCCGGACGGGTGCTGGCCATCCTGCCGGAGGAATTCGCCCTCGACGTCGTCGGCCGCATGCTGAAGATGGAAGCGATCCAGAAGGACGTGCTGGAACGCATCGAGCAGACGCTGCGCACGGAATTCATGTCGAATCTCTCCCAGACCTCCCGCCGCGACAGCCACGAGGCCATGGCGGAGATCTTCAACTCGTTCGACCGCCAGACCGAGACCCGCTTCATCACCGCCCTGGAAGAGCAGAGCCGCGACTCCGCCGAGCGGATCAAGAGCCTGATGTTCACCTTCGACGACCTCGCCAAGCTCGATGCCGGTTCGGCGCAGACGCTCGTCCGGCAGGTCGACAAGGACAAGCTCGCCATCGCCCTCAAGGGCGCCAACCAGACCATGCGCGACTTCTTCCTGTCGCAGATGTCGACCCGCGCCGCGAAGATGCTGCAGGACGACATGCAGGCCCTCGGACCAATGCGCCTCAAGGACGTGGACGAGGCCCAGGGCATGCTGGTCAACCTCGCCAAGGATCTCGCTGCCAAGGGCGAGATCATGATCTCCAAGAACCGTGCCGACGACGAACTGATCTTCTGAGGAACGATAAGTGGTGGCACCGGTCAAATTTCTCTTCGACACGGAATTCGCGCAGGAGGCGAAGCGCGCCGCCGAGCCGAAGATCGCGCTCGCGGATCATCACCGCCTCGTGGCGCTGGCCCGCCAGGAGGGCGAGGCGTCCGGCTTCGTTGCCGGCGAGGGCAAGGCCATGGCCTCGGTCGAGCGCCAGCGCGCTCTCGCCCTCGGCGTCCTCGGGGATCGCCTGAGCGGAGCTGCTGCGGCACTTGAAGCCCTCGAATCCCGCCTCGAAACCGAGGCCATCGACATCGCCGTCGCGGTCGCCACCAAGCTCGCGGGGGCCCTGATCGAGCGCGAGCCTCTCTCCGAGGTCCGCCGGCTCGTCGCCGACTGCTTCGCCAACCTGCGCGGCGTTCCGCATCTCGTCGTGCGGGTCAATGACGACCTGCTGGAGGACGCGCGGACCGAACTCACCCACCTTGCCACCGAGCGTGGCTTCGAGGGCCGGCTGGTCCTTCTCGCCGAACCTGGGATCGCGCTCGGCGACTGCCGCATCGAGTGGTCGAGCGGCGGCGTGATGCTCGATCGTGAAGAAACCGCGCGGCGCATCGTCGAGGCGGTCGGCCGCTATGTCGCTTCCAACCCTGCCGGACCGGACGAGGGACTGTCATGACCGAACCCACCGACAACGGAATGCCCCTCCCGGATCTGGAAAACGACGGCAGCATGGACGTCGTGCCTGGCATGGGCATGGCGATGGCCGATGACGACGATGGCGGCGTCAAGGACGCCGCCGACCTCGAGGCCGTCTTCGATGTTCCGGTGAACGTCTCGGCCGTTCTCGGTCGCTCGCGCATGGACGTGGGCGAACTCCTGAAACTTGGCCCCGGCACGGTCCTCGAACTCGACCGCAAGGTCGGCGAGGCCATCGACATCTACGTCAACGACCGTCTCGTCGCGCGCGGCGAAGTGGTGCTCGTCGAGGAACGCCTCGGCGTGACCATGACGGAAATCATCAAAGCCGAGCGCTGAAGGAACCCGAACGATGCGACTCCTGATCGTCGGAACACTCAAGGGCCAGCTTTCCATTGCCACCAAGATGGCCGTGGACAAGGGCGCGGCAGTCACCAATGCCGAGGACATCGAGACGGCGCTGCGCGTGATGCGCGCCAAGGGCGCCGATCTCGTCATGGTCGATGTCGCCATGGACGTCAGGGCACTCGTCCAGGCCTTCGCCGACGAGATGATCGCCGTGCCGGTGGTGGCCTGCGGAACATCGAACGATGCCCGCGCGGCCGTGGCCGCCATCCATGCGGGGGCGAAGGAATACATCCCGCTGCCGCCGGATCCCGAACTGATCGCCGCGGTGCTGGCGGCCGTCGCCGATGATGCCAAGCAACTCATCTACCGGGACGAGGCCATGGCCCGCGTCGTCCAGCTCGCCAACCAGGTGGCCGGGTCGGACGCCTCGATCCTCATCACCGGCGAAAGCGGCACCGGCAAGGAGGTGCTCGCCCGCTACGTCCATAACAAGTCGAACCGTGCCAAGGCTCCCTTCGTCGCGGTCAACTGCGCAGCTATTCCGGACAACCTGCTGGAGAGCGAGCTCTTCGGTCACGAGAAGGGGGCCTTCACCGGCGCCGTCGCCCGTCGCATCGGCAAGTTCGAGGAGGCCAATGGCGGCACGCTGCTGCTCGACGAAATCTCCGAGATGGACATCCGCCTGCAGTCGAAGCTGCTGCGCGCCATCCAGGAGCGGGTCATCGACCGTGTCGGTGGCACCCGGCCCGTGCCGGTCGACATCCGCATCCTCGCCACCTCCAACCGCACGCTGGCGGAGGAGGTGCGCAAGGGCACGTTCCGCGAGGACCTCCTCTACCGCCTCAACGTCGTGAACCTGAAGCTGCCGCCGCTGCGCGAACGCCCGGCCGACATCCTCGAGCTGGCGGGTCACTTCGCGAAGAAATACGCCGAGGCCAACGGCATGCAGCCGCGCCTTCTCTCCGCCGAGGCCCGTCGTCAGCTGACCGTGGCGCGTTGGCCGGGCAACGTGCGCGAGCTCGAGAACACCATGCACCGTGCGGTGCTGCTGTCCTCCGGTCCGGAGATCGGCGTCGATGCCATCCGCACGCCCGACGGCGCGCGACTGGATGAGCGGCGCGGCCCCGATCAGGTCGCCGCCCAGGCGGCCATCGCGGCGGAGGCCGTGACGCGCGGCCTCGTGGGGCGCACCGTCGCTGATGTCGAGCGTGACCTCATCCTCGACACGCTCGGCCATACGCTCGGCAACCGCACCCATGCCGCCAATATCCTCGGCATCTCGATCCGCACGCTGCGCAACAAGCTGAACCAGTATGCCGACGAGGGTCACGCCATCACCCCGCCGCCGCAGGGCGAGGCGCGGTACGAAGCCCGCTACGGCTAGCCGGCGGAGGCTTTGCGCCGGTTCTCGCTCCTGATAGACTTTCCCCAAGGGGAGGGGCGACATGGGCGTCATCGGCGAGATCATCGTCTATGTGATCGTTGACGTCCTGCTCCTGGGCCTCGCCACCCTCCTGCTGCCACTCCTGACCTTCGGGCGGGTGCGTGTCGCCCCGGTCGACGCGTCGGGGCGCTTCCCGTTCCACGGTGTTCGGCGCGGCGAGGACGGCCGTGTGGAAGTCGGCCGTTCACAGGTCGGCCTCTACACGCTGCTGGTTCTGCTGATCCTTCTCGCTCTCTGGCTCGTTTACGGCGCCCGCTGAACCGCCGCCGCGCGCCGCCCGGCAGCGGTCCGAGCAGTACCTGACCTCCTCCCAGGTGCGCGCCCACTTCTTCCGCCAGGCGAAGGGGCGGCCGCAGGTCGCGCACGTCTTCTCGGGCAGGTCGCCCTTGCGGACCATCTTCGCCATGATGCAGCCCGTCCCTGAACCGCCAACCGGAAGGCGCCGTATCACGATGAACGGCATCGGAGCCGGCAGCGAGACGATGGCACCATGGCGGGCACATTCCTCATCTACGGCGGCACGGGCGGCATCGGATCGGCGCTGGCGCGGCGACTGCGGGCACGCGGCCATGCCGTGCACATCGTCGCCCGCGACCGCGACCGGCTGGCGGCGCTCGCCGGGGAGATCGGCGCGACCTTCTCCCTGGCGGATGTCCTCGACCGGGACGCCGTTGCCGCTGCCGCTACGGAGGCCGGTCCCCGGCTCGCTGGGCTCGCCTATTCCGTCGGTTCCATCAACCTGAAGCCGGTCGCCCGGCTCACCGACGCCGAGTTCCTTCGCGACTACGAACTCAATGCCCTCGGGGCGGTGCGGGCCGTGCAGGCGGCGCTGCCCGCCCTCAAGGCCCATGAGGGCCCGACGTCATCGATCCTGCTCGTGTCGACCGTCGCGGTGGCGCAGGGCTTTGCCGCCCACGCCTCGGTCTCCATGGCCAAGGGTGCGGTGGAGGGGCTGACGGTGGCGCTTGCCGCCGAACTCGCCCCCAAGATCCGGGTCAATTGTGTCGCGCCGTCGCTGACGCGGACACCGCTGGCGAAGGCGTTGACGGGTTCCGAGACCATGGCCAATGCCATCGCGGCCCTGCACGCCATCCCGCGTCTCGGCGAACCCGACGACGTGGCAGCCCTCGGCGCTCTGCTGCTGGATGCCGAGGCCGGCTGGATCACCGGCCAGATCATCGGCGTCGACGGCGGTCGCTCGATGTTGCGCACCAAGGGCTGAGTGCGCCGCGTGGGGACCCTGAGGGTCATCCTCGGCGATCATCTGTCGCGCGATGTCGCCGCGCTCGACGGCCTTGAGGCCAGCGACGTGGTCCTGATGGTCGAGGTGGCCGAGGAAACCGCCTATGTGCCGCACCACAAGCAGAAGATCGTCTTCATCCTCTCGGCCATGCGCCACTTCGCCGAGGAGCTTCGGGGCGAGGGGGTCGCAGTCGACTATGTGCGCCTCGACGACCCCGAGAACAGCGGCAGCTTCATCGGCGAGGTGACGCGCGCCGTGGCGCGGCATGCCCCGGAACGCATCGTCGTCACCGAGCCTGGCGAATGGCGGGTGCGTGCCATGGTCGACGGCTGGACCGCCATGACGGGCCTGCCCGTCGAGGTCCGCGAGGACGACCGCTTCCTCTGCTCGCGTGGCCGCTTCGCCCGCTGGGCCGAGGGTCGCAAAGGCTTCCGCATGGAGTTCTTCTACCGGGAGATGCGGCGCGAGACGGGTCTGCTCATGGATGGCGACAAGCCGGTGGGAGGCCAGTGGAACTTCGACGCCGACAACCGCAAACCTTTGCCGAAGGGCACGAGGCTGCCGCGACGTCTGCGTTTTCCGCCCGATGCCACAACGCAGGCGGTGATGGATCTCGTGGCCGCGCGTTTCCCCGACAACTTCGGTGATCTCACGCCCTTCGGCTGGGCGGTGACACGGACGGGCGCGCTGGACGCCCTCGACCACTTCATCGCCGAGGGCCTGCCCTGCTTCGGCGACGTCCAGGATGCGATGAAGCGCGGCGAGCCCTTCCTCTATCATGGCCTCGTCTCGCCCTACCTGAACGTCGGGCTCCTGACGGCGCGTGAGGTGTGTCTCGCCGCGGAAATGGCCTGGCGGCGCGGCGCCGTTCCGCTCAATGCCGCCGAGGGGTTCATCCGCCAGATCCTCGGCTGGCGCGAATATGTCCGCGGCATCTACTGGCACCAGATGCCGGGCTATGCCGAGACGAATGCGCTCAATGCCACGCGGCCGCTGCCCTGGTTCTACTGGTCGGGCGAGACCGACATGGCCTGCATCGCCGAAGTGGTCGGCGACACGCGGCGCAATGCCTACGCCCACCACATCCAGCGGCTGATGGTGACCGGCAACTTCGCCCTTCTGGCGGGCATCAGGCCGGCCGAGATCGAGGCCTGGTACCTGGCAGTCTACGTCGATGCCTTCGACTGGGTGGAACTGCCCAACGTCCACGGCATGGTGATGTTCGCCGACGGGGGGCTCTTGGCGTCCAAACCCTATGCAGCGTCGGGTGCCTACATCGACAGGATGTCCGACTATTGCTCGGGCTGCGCCTTCGATCCGAAGATCAAGGTCGGGGAAGGGGCCTGTCCCTTCAACCTCCTGTACTGGAACTTCATCGCCGAGAACGCGGAGACGCTGCGCGGCAACCCGCGGATGGCCATGCCCTACCGGACCTGGGACAGCATGGAGCCGGCCCGTCGCCTGAAAATCCGCGCCGAGGCTGGACGCTTTCTCGACGGCCTGTCGCCCGATCCGCCCTGCGGGCAGTCGCGGCGCGGCCAGATGGATCTCGATCTCTAGGCGTTCTTGCCTCCGCCATCCGGCGGGGCTTTCATCCGTCGGTGCGATCGGCTTTCATGCATCGTGCGGATACACGTCACAATACAAGCACCCCGGAACGCTCCCCATGTCGCTTCCCGCCTCGCTCGCCAGCCGCCTCCAGCTTCCGGCGATCGGCTCGCCGCTCTTCATCGTGTCCAATCCGGACCTGGTTATCGCGCAGTGCAAGGCGGGCATCGTCGGGTCCTTCCCGGCGCTGAACGCGCGGCCAGGCCCGGTGCTGGAGGACTGGCTGAAGCGCATCACCGAGGAACTCGGGGCCTATGACGAGGCCAACCCGCACGCGCCCTCGGCGCCCTTCGCGGTGAACCAGATCGTGCACAAGTCCAACGACAGGCTCATGCACGACGTCGAGATGTGTGTGAAATACAAGGTGCCTGTGGTCATCACCTCGCTCGGCGCCCGGCCTGAACTCAACGATGCCATTCATTCCTATGGCGGCATCACGCTGCATGACATCATCAACATCACCCATGCCAAGAAGGCGCTGGAGAAGGGCGCCGACGGTCTCATCGCCGTGGCGGCCGGAGCCGGCGGCCATGCCGGCACGCTCTCGCCGCTGGCCCTGATCCAGGAGATCCGCGAGTTCTTCGACGGGCCGCTGGCCCTGTCGGGCGCCATCGCCACCGGCCGCGCCATCCTTGCCGCCCAGGCCATGGGTGCCGATGTCGGCTACATCGGGTCGGCCTTCATCGCCACCAAGGAGGCCAATGCCACCGAGGCCTACAAGCGGGCGATCGTCGAGGGCACAGCCGGCGACATCGTCTATTCCAACCTGTTCACCGGCGTGCACGGCAACTACCTGCGCGCTTCCATCGTCAATGCCGGCCTCGATCCCGACCATCTGCCGGAGAGCGATCCCTCCAAGATGAGCTTCGGCTCCGGCGGCTCGGAGAAGAGCAAGGCCTGGCGCGACATCTGGGGGTCCGGCCAGGGCATCGGCGCCATCAAGGCGGTGGAGAGCGCCGGCGACCTCATCGCCCGCCTGAAGCGCGAATATGCCGAAGCCAAGGCGGCGCTGGATCGCGTGACGACCTGGCCGCTGCGTTCGGCGACGTGATCGCGGTATCCGCTTGACGCGGCCCACGGCTGCGTCATCCTTCCCCTATCCCCCCGAAGCAAGCCGGCATCGAGACCGGCGGACGACGTGCGTCGAGGGAGGATCTGACCGCATGAGCGAGACGTCACCACCGGAGGCCGGTTTCCGGTCGCGCGACCCCATCGTGCGGTCCGCGACCGTCGAGGACATCAAGGCCGCTTTCGAGGCGGCCTGGGGCGACCTGAAGGCGGCCCCGGCCTATGGGCTCTTCTTCGGCGCCATCTACTGGCTCGGCGGGCTTGCCCTGCTGATCCTGCCGGCACGCTTCGGCTATGTCTGGGCGGTCTTTCCCCTTGCCGCCGGGTTCGCCCTGATCGGCCCCTTCGTGGCGGTGGGCCTCTACGAGGTCTCGCGGCTCAGGGAACTCGGCCAGGCTCCCACCTGGTCCGGCGTCCTGGCCACGGTCTGGCGCCAGGGCGGGCGGGAACTCTCCTGGCTCGCCTTCCTGACCATCTTCATCTTCATCATCTGGATGTACCAGGTGCGCATGCTCTATGCGCTGTTCTTCGGCTTCGCCTCGCTCGACCCGGTCGCCTTCGCCCATGCGCTGTTTCTGACGACCGACGGATGGACCTTCCTGACAGTCGGGACCATGGTCGGCGCGGTCATGGCGCTCTTCACCTTCTCGGTGACCGTGGTGTCGTTTCCGCTTCTCCTCGACCGCGACATCGATGTGGTGACCGCCATCATCACCAGCGTCAGGGCGGTGCAGGCGAGTCCGGTGGTCATGCTGGGCTGGGGTGCGGTGACGGCGCTGGTGGTCTTCCTCGCCATGGCGCCGTTCTTTGCCGGCCTGCTCGTGGTCCTGCCGCTCTGGGGCCATGCCACATGGCACCTCTACCGACGGATCGTCACTTACGTCGACGGCTGACGGCGGCATCCGCTCACGCGCCCGGAACGGTTCCCGGCGGCAGCGCTGTCACGTGGCTCGCGATCGCACCTGATGTGGTCAGCCAGATGTCGTCTCGGCGTGCGGCGATGTGCGAGA
>CAZPMD010000025.1:16623-28841 GCA_964587395.1 uncultured Hyphomicrobiales bacterium | reverse complement strand
GCGAGAGCGCCCGCCTGAGCTGCCGCAGCCTATAGGGCTGGCCGACGATATAGGGGTGCAGGGCGATGCCCATCACCAGCGGCATGGCTTGCGACTGGTCCAGCATCTCGTCGAACTGGTCGATGATCATATCTGCGAACTGGCTGGCCGAATCCTTGCGCGCCACGATGGCCGGGATGTCGTTCAGTTCCTGTGGATAGGGCACTGACAGGATGCGGCCGCCGTCGCGGGTCGCGAACCAGACCGGCTGGTCGTCCTGGCACCAGTCGAGCAGGTAGGAATAGCCGCTCCCGGCGAGCAGGTCGGGTGTGACATGGCTCTGCGAGATCCAGGGGCCGAGCCAGCCTTTCGGTGGCCTGCCCTCGGCGGCAAGGATCGCCGCCGTCGTCTCGTCGATCAGCGCCTTCTCCGACATCTCATCTAGTACGCCCTGCCTCTCGGAATTGGTGCGGCCATGGCCGAGGACCTCGTCGCCGCGGGTGCGGAAAGCGTCCATGACCTCCGGGCAATAGCCGTAGATCGATGAATTGACGAGCACCGAGGCGGGCAGCGCGAGGGCGTCGAACAGCTCGATCATGCGCCAGACGCCGACCCGGTTGCCGTAGTCGCGCCAGGCATAGTTCAGGACATCCGGCTGCGGCCCCCCGGGTGCGAGTTCGGCGCCGAGCCCGGTTCCGAAAGCGAAATGCTCCAGATTGATGCCGAAATAGACAGCGAGGCGGCGCCCGCCCGGCCAGTCGTAGACCGGCCGGCGGGTGATGGCGCTGTAGGCATAGCGCCCGTGCGAGGGCAGGGCAGGGGATGGCGGCGGCTGGGACATGGAGCGGACGAGGACCGGGCTGGAGGAGGGGCAACGTGCCGACAGGCCCCCCGGTTTTGCAAGGGGCATGCCGCAGACGTCGCCCAGGGTTGCCGCATGTGCACCGCCCGCCGGGCGGCATTGCCTTCCGCAGGCATCTGGGGAAGATCGGTGGACTCTTCCAACCGGAAATCCCATGACCACGCTTCCTCCTCTTTCCGACCTGACCATCGGCTTCGGCCATTCCGCCTACCGGCTCGGCGAGGAATTCGCCCGCCGCAACACCGGAATCCGCTTTGCCGAGTTCCGCACGGCGGCCGACTTCCATGCCCGGATCGACGAATTCGATGTGGTCTGCGTCTCGGCCTTCTGGCGCAATGCGCCGCTGGAAAAGGCGGGCAAGCTGCGCTTCATCCAGTCGGTGAGCGCGGGCATCGACGTCTATTCCCTCGATGCGCTCAGGGCGCGCGGGGTGCGCCTCGCCAGCGCCCAGGGCGCCAATGCCATCGCCGTCGCGGAACACGCCATGGGTCTCACCCTCGCCCTGTCGCGGATGATCCACACGGCCCGCGACAACCAGGCGCGCAAGCACTGGCGGGGGATGATCTCCGATCCCCTCGCGCGCGAGGACGAACTCGCCGGCAAGACCATGCTCATTGTCGGGCTGGGTGGCATCGGCGGGCGTCTCGCCCGCTTCGCCAGGGCCTTCGACATGCGCGTCGTCGGCCTGAAGCGTGACACGAGCGCCAGGGTGGAGAATGTCGACGCCCTCGTCGGTCCGGCCGATCTCGACCGGGCTCTCGGCGAGGCCGACGTCGTGGCGCTGACCTGCCCGCTGACGCCGGAAACGGAGGGCCTGATCAACGCCGCGCGGCTGAAGGCGATGAAGCCGACCGCCCATCTGATCAACTGTGCCCGCGGCAAGGTGGTGGACGAGGATGCGCTGATCGCCGCGCTGCAGGCCGGAAGCATTGCTGCCGCAGGCCTCGACGTGACCCGAGAAGAGCCGCTGCCCGAGGCCTCGCCCCTGTGGTCGATGGAGAACGTCCTGATCACCCCGCACACCGGCGGCGAGACGGCCGCCTACGAGCGGCGCGTTGTGGACCTGCTGGTCGACAACATCGGCCGCCTGTCGCGCGGCGAGCCGCTGGTCAACGGGATCGTGTAACGGTCGGGACACCGTCGGTTGGTTGCCTTTCCGGTCCGGATGGCACCCAATCGGCGAACCATGATTCGTCATCGGCATAGCCGCCCGCTGCGGGGGCTCCTGACAGGCATGGCGGTGGCCGCCGTGGCGCTTCTTGCCGTCGGTTCGCCGGCGCGGGCACAGCAGGTCACCACGCTCGGCTACCAGATGGCGGGCGGCAACCGCACCGCGCTGATGGTCGACTTCTCCCAGGGGAGACCGGCCCCGCTGGTGATCGTCCTGCACGGCGCGAACGGCACGTCCGAACAGATCCGTCGCTACCTCAACTGGGACGAGATCGCCGCCCGCGAGAAGCTCATCATCGTCTACCCGCAGGGCGTCAGCGGTTCCTGGAACGATGGTCGCCCCACCGACGGACGGCGGTTCAATCCGGTCAGCCGCATCGACGATGTCGCCTTCATCCGTCGGGTGGTGTCGGAACTGGACGCCCAGGTCAGGATCGACCGGCGGCGCGTCTATGTTGTGGGCGTGTCGGCCGGCGGTCACATGGCCTACCGCCTGATCTGCGAGGCGAGCGACCTCTTTGCGGCGGCGGCGCCGATGCTTGCGACTCTCTCCATCATCTGGAAGCGGTCCTGTCCGGGGCAGCCTCTGCCGGTGGTGATGCTCAACGGCATGCAGGACCGGATCTCACCCTGGGCCGGCCAGCCGGCGGGTGTCGATCCCGATGGAGCCCTGTTGTCGGCGCCGGAGACCTTCGCCTTCTTCCGCGCGCGCAACGGCTGTTCCAGCTACGGCGAACGGGCGCTGCCGGAGCAGGCGACCTCGGGCGGTTCGCGCGTCTTCATCATGGACGGAACGATCTGCCGCCGTGCCGTGCGCCTCTATCGCGTCGAGGGCGGTGGCCATCATACCCCGACACGCTACGACCGCCGTATGCGGCCGGTCATCGGCGCAATGCTGGGCCTGCAGAACCACGACATCGAGGCGGACGAGGAGGTCTGGGTCTTCTTCTCCGACAAGGCCCGGTCCTGAACGACCAGCCCTCGTCAGGGGACGAGCTGCGCCTTGACCACCGGCCATTGCATCTCGGCACGATCGAGAACCTGTGACGGGTCGGCCAGGAAGGCGGCCCTGTTGTTCTCGGAATGGAAGACATAGAGGCGCTGCTGGTGCACGGTCCAGATGGACGGATGCCCGGCGGTCGGAACGCCTGCGCCGACGGCGATCGGGTCGTAGCCGCCGAAGCGTGGCTCGTAGGTGTCCGGGTCCTGCATGAAGGCGTCACGGTTGCCTTCGTTGAGGAAGCGCCAGGTCGCGCCTGCCCAGGACAGTTCGTAGGTGGACGAGCCCTGCCGTGGCTCGCGCTCGGTGAAATAGGCGACCGGATCGAAACCGTAGATGGCGAGCCCCGTCAGCCGGTCGGTGACCACCCGCTCGGTGGTGGCCGCCCGTGACGCGGTCTCGCTGGTCATGCCGATGAGGACGGCGATGCCGGCATAGATGGCCGTCACCGCGAGGGTCCAGGCGAGGGGGCGCAGAAACTGCCTCAACACCGACATCTTCTCTCCTGATTCTGGAGTTCTATCGATTCTGGACCATGGCGCCGGACGGTAACCAGTTCCTTACCGGCGCGGGTGAAATCCCGGTCTGGTGACCAAATGGTTACCATCGCGAGGCTAGAATGGGTCGAAGACACGGTTGGCCGCACCGAAGAGCGGCGAAGGCATTTCGAGAGGTGAACATGCGCCGTCCCAGTTCATTCGACCGCCGTACGATCGTCGCCGGGCTCGGCGCCTCGCTGCTGGCCGGCCTCCATCGCCCGGCGGTGGCGCAGCGGAGCTACGAGTCCCAGTCGCCGCGCACCTTCGCTCCCAACGAGATCGTCTCGGCCGGCCACCGCTTCTTCGGCGGTACCAGCCGCGGCCTCGCCAACCTCGTCGAGCGCGCCACCCAGCAGTGGGGCCGCCCGACCGCCTATATCCTCGGGCAGGAAGGTTCCGGCGCTTTCGTTGCCGGCCTGCGCTACGGCGAGGGCATGCTCTATACGAAGGATGGCGGCGACGCGAAGGTCTACTGGCAGGGGCCGTCTCTCGGCTTCGACTTCGGCGGCGAAGGCGCCAGGACCATGATGCTGGCCTACCGGGTGCGCGATGTCCGCGACCTCGAGCGCCGCTTCATCGGCGTCGACGGCTCTGCCTATCTGGTCGGCGGGCTCGGCATGACGGCGCTCGGGGCAGACAACATGCTGGTGGTGCCGATCCGGACCGGCGTCGGTGCGCGCCTCGGCGTCAATGGCGGCTATCTGAAGTTCACGTTGCGTCCGACCTGGAACCCGTTCTGACGGTCGCCGCGGCACGGAGCGCCCGGCTTCGTGATTGACGTTACGGCCGCAGCCCTTTGCGCAGCCGTTTCGGCATGGCAGAAGAGTGTCTCGCTGATCTTCAGGGAGTCGTGCCGTCGTGACGATCGAGACCGCCATGGTCTTCGTGCTGGGCTTCGTCGTGGCGGCGCTTCTCTCGCTGGCGCTGATGGGCGCCGTCTGGCGTCGTGCGGTCCGCCTGACGACCCGCCGGGTGGAAAGCGCCATTCCGCTGTCCATGGCCGAGATCAAGGCCGAGAAGGACCATGTGCGCGCCGAGTATGCCCTCGGCATCCGGCGCATCGAGGTCGAGGCGGAAAGGCTGCGGGAGGCGGCCAACCTCCAGACCATCGAGATCGCCCGGCGCAACGAGACGATCCGTGATCTGAACGCCGAACTCGACGCCCGCGCGGGACGGATTGCCGGTCTCGAGGGCGCCAAGGCCTCGCTCGAGGAAGCACTTGCGGAAAGCCGGGCGACGGTGGCGGCGAAGAACGAGGAACTGGTCCGCGCTGCGTCGCATCTTGCGGAGCGCGAAGCGGCTTTCGAGGCGCTGACCCGGGACCATGTTGCCAAGGTCGCCGAGAGTGACAGCCAGCGCGTCGAGATCGTGGCGCTGCGGACGCAAGTCGACAACCAGCGCAACCAGATCGGACAGCTTTCGGCCGAACTCGCGACCGCCGAGGGCGATCTCGCCGCTCACAGGCTGTCCTATGCGGAGACCTCCAATCTGCTGACGTCGGAGCGGCAGCGCATCGCCGACGTCCAGGCGGCGCTGAAGCGCGAGCAGGAAGGCGCGGCGGAACTGCGCGCCGAGATTGCCGAGACGCGGCGGGCGCTGGCCGAGACGACGACCCTGCTCACGGCCGAGCGACGCAAGGCCAGCGAGCAGCACGCGGAAATCAGGACGCTCCAGGGCAAGCTCGCATCCGACGAGAAGCGCATGGCCAAGCTGGAGCGCGAGAAAGTCAAGCTGGAGACGTCTCTGGCCGAGCAGAAGGAAGCCGCCGGCCGGGAGCGGCAGGCCCGCGACGAGATCGAGCGGAGCGTGGCGCGGATCGAGGCGGAGCGGGACCGGGTGCGTAGGGAGATCGACGACGTGAAGGAGCGCAGCGCCGAGACCGCCCGCCGCCTGCAGATCGCCGCGGAGACGGCGATCGCGGAGAAGAACGTGCTGGAAGGCTCTCTCGCCAAGGCGCGCGAGGATCGCAGCCGGATCCAGCGCGAGGTCGCATTGCTTGCCCGCGCCGCGGAGGGCTCCCTGGCGCGCGAAGCCAAGGACACGGCCGCGCTGAGGGCGAAGATCGACGAGGTGGCCATCGACGTTGCCCGCGTTACCGCCATCCTTGAGGGGCCGGGATCGCGGATCGAGGAGATCCTCGCAGCGACGGCCGCGGAGAAGGCGCCGGCCAGCGGACGCCGTCTCAAGGGCGAACTGCCGCTGGCCGAACGCATCCGGGCCGTGCTCGGGGCGACCCGCGGGCGACAGGCGGCGGAATAGGTCGGGGCATCGGCCCCCTGGCCGGGAATCACACCGTCGGGGGCTCTCCGGCGTCACGCACCCCGCCGGCCGAACTTCGCAACCCGCTCGATCTCCGAGCGGTCGATGCCCAGGTCCTTGAGCATTTCGGGGCTGAGGTCCTGCAGGGCCGCGGTCGCCTGACGGATGCGCAGATGGCTGCGCAAAGACGCCATCAGGCTGCGGACAGGGCGGAGCAGGACGGCGCCGGACGTGGTGGTCGCAGCATGAAGGGTCGTGGTCGACATCGAATTCTCCAACGGCTCGAAAGGGGCTCGCGTCAGGCCTCAGTCGCCGCCGCGCGTCTCTTGCCGTTGGTAGGACCGGGATCGCATATGGTTCGACCCAAATCCATCAAGAGTCCTGATGCCATTCATCAGCGATGATGCAGCGCAGCATCGTCGGGCGCGCCGCACCGGACAGGGCCGGTGCGGCGCTTGCCGTCATTTGCGCGAGAAGCTCTGGCGGATCTCCTCGAAGCTTTCCTTCATCCGGTCCTGGATGACGCGGATGGCCTCGGCGTTGGACTTCTGCATGAGTTCGGCCATGTCGCGCGTGTTCTTCACGGCGGCTTCCATCGCCTTCTTGGTGAACTCGGTCTGCGCCGCCATCATCTCCTGGGCGCTGCCCGGCAGCTTGAAGTTCTGCGCCGCGTCCTGGATCTCCTTGACCGCCGCCTCAATGATTTCCTTCTGGCGCGCCGCGATGGCGGTCGCGCCTTCGGCCGCCGCCTTGCCGCTGGCCGCCAGGGCCTCGAGATTCTTGCGGTGATGGTCGACGATCTTCTGCATGTCGACGGAGGGCACCTTCATGTCCTCGCCGAGCTTCTTGAACATGTCGATGATCGACTGGGGCGTCTGGGTCATCTGTGTCTCCACTGCTCAGGGCATTGAAACTGTCGGCCGGTACGATCGGGCCCTGCGGGTAGGCCTTCGGGGGACAAGCCCACGCTAGGCCCCCTCGGTGACCGGATCAAGAATTCCGGATCAGCACCTCGATGGTGTGCAGGACGAGGCCCGCAAGGCCGCCGATCAGGGTGCCGTTCAGGCGAATATACTGCAGATCGCGCCCGATGTTCAGTTCCATCAACCGGATCAGCTGCTGCATGTTCCATGCCTTGACCTGCTCGGCGATGAAGCGGGAGGCGCCGCTCTTCTGCTGTTCGACGAGGGTCGAGAGTGTCACCACGAAGCCCTCGTTGATCTCCGCCTTCATGCGCGCATCATTGGCAAGCTTGGCGCCGATCTCGGTGAGGACGAGGGTGATCTGCGCCTCGATCTTCGAATGGGGCGAGGCGACGTCGCGCTCGACATAGGCCGTGATGCCGCGCCACAGCGTCTGGGCGATGTCGCGAAACTCCTGCCGACCGAGCAGGTCCTGCTTCAGCTTCTCGGCGCGGGCGGCGTAGTCGGGACTCTCGCGCAGGCTGACGATGAAGCTCTCGACGAAGCGGTCGAATTCGAGCCGGAGCGCATGGTCGGGGTCCTGCCGCACCTCGTCGAGGAAGGTGTTGGTGGATTTCAGGATGCGGTTCAGCAGATAGGCGTCCGCCTTGAACAGATTGAACAGGGTCGGCAGCTCGTTGCGGATCTTGTCGCGAATGCCGTCGACGGTCGTCTGGTTGCCGAGGATCGTCTCGACCGCGTCGATGAGCTCGTCGAGCAGCCGCTGGTGGCGGCGGTCCTCGGTGACGGCGCCGAGCAACTGGGCGGCGAGGGGGCCGAGCTTCACGGCGCCGACCTGATCAGCCAGTCGCTCGGCGAGGAACTCCTTGATCCGCGACTGATCCATGCCGGCCAGCGCGCCGGGCAGGAGATTCACCGCGAACCGGGCGACAGCGCCGCTCCGCGAGGTATCCGCCAGCCAGGCAGCGATGTGCGAGGCGAAATCCAGCTCGCGCAGCTTGGCGCCGACCGGTCCCGGCGCGAGGAAGTTCGTCTCGACGAACTTGCCGAGGCTGTCGGCGATGCGCTCCTGGTTCTTCTGGATGATCGCGGTGTGGGGGATCGGCAGGCCCATCGGATGCTTGAACAGGGCGACGACCGCGTACCAGTCGGCGAGGCCGCCGATGGTGGCCGCCTCGGCGAAGGCCGCGACGAAGCCGAAGGCGGGGTGGCGATGTTCCAGCAGCTTCGCGACGATCATCAGCGTCACGCTGCAAGCCAGCAGCGTGGTTGCGACGATCTTGGCGCGGCGCAAGGCCATCTGCTTTTCCGCGTCGCGCGTCCACAGGTCGCCTTCGCCCTCGTGCGGGCGGGCCAGATCAGCCGGCGGGGGCTGGGGCATCGGGAACAAGTCTCCGGCGGGAAAGGACTCCTGAGATAGGGGGAACGCGCCGTCTGAGGAAGGGTCTGCGGCGATACCTCTCGTATCGTCATTGTGCGATGCACAATCTATGTTGCAATGCACAATAAAATGGGCTATGTTTTCTCCACTCGCCGGGCCTCGACAGGACGGCGGGCCATGGCTCGAACGAGAATGGAGACACCGATGTTCGATCAGACAATGAAGACCGCCGAGACCTATTTCGGCCAGATGACGAAGGCCTTCGAAGGTCTCTCGGTAACGCCGGGCAAGCTGGAAGTCGCTCCCGCCGTCCGTGAATTCGCTACCCGCCAGGCCGAGACCGCCAAGGCGCGGCTCGCCGATGCGCAGAAGGCTTCGCTTGATGCCACCGCCGGTCTCGAGAACGCTTCGGTCGCCGCTGCCGGCTTCGGAGCCGGTCTGGTCCGCAGTGCCGTCGAGGGCGCGGTTGCCAACACGACCTTGGCCATCGAAGCCGCCAAGGACATCGCCGCCACCGCGAACCCGCAGGATGCCTTCCGCCGCTATGGCGATTTCGTGAAGGCGTTCGGCGAGGCCAACCTTGCACGCGCCAGCGACAGCTTCGCGCAGTTGCGCGACGCCGCGACTGACGGCGCGAAGGCGGTCCAGGCAGAGGCCGAGAAGCTGGTCTCCCGTGCGGCCAAGGCTGCCTGAGCGGCGCCGTCCTTCTGCTCCGTTCCCCCCAATGTGGAAGGGCCCGCCGGTGTGACCGGCGGGCCCTTCTTCGTCACGATTGCGCGCGGACGCGCCTCAGACCAGCGCGGCCTCGATCTCGCGATGCGTGTGATGGCGGCGCGGAGCGATGCCGTCGGCATCCGTCACCGGGAGAAGTCCGGTGACCTCACCACCCTCGAAGGTGAAGTGTGCCCCGAACTTGCGGGCCAGTGCCCGCATGGCGCGGTTTGCGGCGGTCGACGAGATCCGCAGTGTCGGGTAGCGCGAATAGCGTGCCGCGGCCATCACCGCCTCGAACAGGCGCGTGCCGATGCCCATCTGCCGGAACTGGGGCTCGACGGAGAAGGCGATGTCTGCGGGGTCGTCTGGCGTCGGTGGATGCAGTTCGGCCGCGCCACGCACCTGACCGTCGCGGTCGAGGAGTGCGAAGACGCGGGTGCGCCCGGCAAAGCAGCTCTGCGAGTAGCGGTGGATGAACCTGTCGTCAGCGACGCCGTTGAACCGTTCGCGTCGTCCCGCCGCGTCCAGCCTCAGGAGGTGGTCGCGATGGAGCTCGGCGTCAGTCCCGGTGAGTTCGCGAAATGTGCCGAGCTCGTTCAGGGCTCGTGCCATGGTGATCTCCTCGTGATTGTCGTCCCGAGGCGTTCACATCCCTAGAGGCCGTATATTGTGCAGTGCAACATGAATGTCAATGCGCTGGCTGCAGATCTCCCCGCCCTGGTCGGGCGGGGCTGATCCAGGCCTCTTCTGTCAGCGCGACGACTGGGCGCGGCGCGGGGCCTGACGGGCAGGTTGGGTCGCGGGGGCAGCCGGCGGGTCGGCCCATTCGGCCTGGACGGCAACCTTCACGGCGGCATCGGGTTCAGTCCTGGCCGTGAAGGTCTGAACCGCGAGGCGAGCGGCCACAAGGGTCTGCGGATCGAGGCGGGCGGCCACCTCGTCGCGCTTCTTGCCGGCGTCCTGGTCGCCGCCGGCGGCTGCGAGGGCGAACCACTTGTAGCTCTCGGCGAGGCTCTGGTCGACGCCGAGACCGCGGGCATAGAGGATGCCCAGATTGTACTGGCTATCGGCCACGCCATGCTCGGCGGCGCGCCGGAACCACTGGGCGGCCGTCTTGTAGTCGGGCCGCGGGGTCGCCTGGCCCTGGGCGAACATCACGGCGAGGTTGTGCATGGCCTTGGCGTTGCCTGCCTCGCCGGCGCGCTCATAGAGGCGGCGGGCGCGCTCGTAGTCGCGCAGGACGCCGGTTCCCTTCTCATAGAGGCTGCCGAGACGGTACTGGGCCGGTGCGATGCCGGCATCGGCGGCGCGCTGGTACCATTTCGCCGCTTCGCTGGCGCTGACGGCCACGCCGCGTCCCTCGAGATAGCGCGTGGCCATCTCGTAGGCCGCCAGAGGATCACCGCTGTCGGCTGCCGCCTTGAGGGCAGCCGGAACGGCGAGGGCGCGGCCGGTGCGGGTGTCCACGGGCTGCCAGCCGGTGGGTGACACGGTGGTTCCCGACGGGGGCGGGGTCCGCGCGGCCGTGACCGATCCTGTCGTCTCGGGAGCGCTGGCATCCTGCGGCGGAACCGGCGTCTGGGGCGTGCCGGCCGGAGGCTCCGTCAGGGACGGATCGGCCGATGGCGGGACCAGCTCCACGGGGCTGGACGTCGCCGATGCAGGAGCCAGGGACGCGGGGGCCGCCGACTGCGGCTCGGCCGCCGAGGGCGCTGCAGCCGGCGGCTGGGTGGGCGTCATGGGCAGGACGGCCTGCTGGCCGCCTGTGGCGCTGATCAGGCTGCGGATCTTCGGCATGGTGGCGATGCCGGCCGCGAGAACGAGCAGCGCGGCAGCGATGCCCATCAGGATCGTCTTGCGGTTGACCGAGATGACCGGCCTTGCGGTGGCGTCCGCGGCGACATCCATGTCGGGCGCGAGCGGGACAGGCTCGATCGCGGTCGGCGTCGGGGCTGCTGCGGGGGTGGCCTCGGCGCCCTCGGGCCGCTTGCGCCAGCGCGGGGCCTTCGGTTCCACATCGGCCTGTCGGGCTTCGATCTCCGGCTTCGGAGCACCGCGGAACCGGGCGAAGAAGCCGGCCTTCGCCGGGGCCTCGGCATCGTTCCGATGCGCCGGTTCGGCTGCTGCAGCCTTGGCGGCGCGACGGGCGGCGGCGATGAAGTCGGTCTTGACGCCGGCCGCGGGCGCTGCGCCGGGTGCCGGGGGACGCACGCGGGGTCCGCCGGTACCCGGTTCGAGCGGCAGATCGCTGCTGACCGACGGACGCGCCGGGGCAGTCTGACGGACTGCAGACGGGGCGGCGCGCTCGGAAGCGGCGGGCATCGCTGCCGGCATCCTGATCTTGTCGACAACCGGCTCAACAGCCTGGGGAGCCAGGGGCGGAGCAGCGGCGGGCTCGATCTCGGCGATCCGGCGGGCGACGCGCTCGAAAGTCTGCTGGACGGCATCGACGGTGCCGGCGCCCTTCTGGTCCACCGGCTCGCGGGCGAGGCGCATCTCGGCGATCTCGCGGCGCAATGCCTCCACCTCGGCGTCGCCGGCCGGAGTGGGCATCGCCGTCACGGCATTGCGGGCGGCGCGTTCGGCGGCGTCGATGGAACTCGCCCGGATCTCTTCCATTTGGGCGAAGAGATCGGAGAGGCCACGCTCGATGGTGCCGAGCTGGGCGAAGCGGCCGTCGGCCGCATCGATCTTGGCGGCGAGCGACAGGATATGCCGCTCGATGTCGGCCAGCGCGCCGGGGTCGTCCGGGCGGGCGTGGCTGTCCTCAAGCTTGTCGGCGAGGCGGCGCAGGGCCTCCTCGAGCTGGGGATTGGAGGCCGCGGGGAGGGACTGCCGCGGGGCAGCCGCGAGCCTGTCGGCGATCTCGCCGATGCGGGTCTCGATCGCCGAGGTGATGGCCTCGATGTCGCTTCCGCCCTGGCGCGGTTTCGCCATGTCGTCGATCCGGCGCCCCAGCGCCGCGATCTGGGCCGCCAGATCCTCGATGGCATCCCGGGAGACCGTGTCGGCCAGCATGGCGCGGATCGCCGTCGTCTCGTCGGCGAGCTTTTCCATGAGGCCGCTGGTGATGCCGCGGGTCGCCAGCGTGTCGATGCGGAAGGAGATCGCCTTGAGTTCGTCGGCAATGCCCTCGGCCGGCATCATCCGCGCGATGGTCCGCTCGAACTCGCGCACGAGGGACTGGAGCGGCTCGGCCGCCAGTCCCTGCGCGCTCGCCTGCTCAAGACGGTCGGCCAGCGCATGGACTTCCGATTCGAGCGACTCGACCGCCTTGCGGGGCGCGAGGTCGGTCAATTGCTCGGCCATGGCGGCGATGTCGGCCCGCAGTTCGGCTACCGCATGGTCCTGCTGGCCGCTCTCGCGTTCGGCGATCTCGCGCCGCATCTGC
>CAZPMD010000025.1:15775-16613 GCA_964587395.1 uncultured Hyphomicrobiales bacterium | reverse complement strand
GCTCGATGCGGCTGGAGAGGCCTCTGATTTCGCGTTCCAGTCCATCGCCCGGCGGGGACCCAAGGGCATCAATCCGCTGCGACAGGCGACCGATCTCGCCGGCAAGCACCGAGGGCTCGCCATTGCGGGGGGCGGCCGGACGCGCCTGGGCGAGGACGGCGTCGATCTGGCGGGACAGGGCATCGAGCTTGTCGGCGATCGGCGCCATGTCGGGGGCGGGCGGAAGAGGAGCAGTGACGGGCGCCGCAAACTGAGACGGGGGCGCGGCACGGCCGCCGGCGATTGCCTTCTGGCGGGCGGTAATCTCCGCCACGGTCTGGTCGATGTCGTGGCGCAGCGCCCTTCGGGGAGCCGCCATGGGCGTTTCGATACCCGGATGCGGCGAGGCTGCCATGTCGAGCTCGCGGATCGACCGGGCAATGGCGTCCAGCTGGGCGGTATGATCGGACCGCTCGGGTGAAAGGGGCGGGGCGACTGTCGGCTGGACCGCCGTCCGCGGATGGACCGCGACGGCCGCGCGCGGCGCACCGATCCGCTCGACCGCTTCGATGGCGGCCGCGGAGCGTCGTTCCGAGATCTCCGCCAGTCTGGCGACGGCATCAAGCGCGCGAACGATGTCGCCGTGATCGCTCCGGCCGAGGGACATCTGAGGGATTGCAGTTCCGGATTCGCGCCGGGTCACGGCGTCCAGCCTCTTGGAGATCGATTCCAGACGGCGCGTGACGGTCGCAAGGCCCGTGTCCGGCTCGGGCGGCGCAGCATCGGCCGCCTGGTCGCTGATGACGGTGTTGAGCCATTCGCCGAGAGACATGCCGGCGCGGCGGGCCGCCTCCTTGGC
>CAZPMD010000025.1:0-15765 GCA_964587395.1 uncultured Hyphomicrobiales bacterium | reverse complement strand
GGCGGCGACCGGCTTCGGCGCCTCCTTGGAGGCGACCTTCTCGGGCTTCTCGGTGGCGGCGGCCTTCTGGGCCGCCTCCTTGGCGGCCTCCCTGGCGTCGTGGTCGACGCCCTTCACGCTCCAGGGCACGGTGTGTCGCATACGGGGTCCACACACTTGGCGGTTGGACGCACCGCAACCGTCCGTCACTGGACGACCGATTGCGATCGGGGCATTCTCAGGCGCGAATCCATGACGCGTCCTGCGAACACTCCCGCACCGCAATCTTGGCGCTCATGGTAAATGGAGGGTTAACGCCACGTTTTTTTTGTTCAAACCGCAGCGACCGGTTTAACCGTTAAACTGCTGGTAAGTGATTGTGGGCGTTGCTGGATGGCACGCGCTTCCATGCCCTAACGGTAAGTAACGTATCGGAATGACCCGTATGACTCCTTTGAGAAGGCGCGCTCCCGTATAAGGGGTCCCATCCACGAATGAGGTTTCCTCGCGAGCGAGGATGGAGCAGAATATGGAACGGAAGGCATTCATGACTCGCAACAATGACGACGACGTCTTCTGGATCGAGGATGACGCCGAAGCCGCCAAGGCGGGTCCGGCCGTCTACACGATCGGAGATCTCGCGCGCGAGTTCGACGTCACCCTGCGCGCCCTGCGCTTCTATGAGGACAAGGGTCTTCTCTCGCCGCGCCGCGAGGGTCTGGCCCGTCTCTACAGCGCTGCCGACCGTGTGCGCCTGCAGTTGATCCTCAAGGGCAAGCGTCTCGGGTTTACCCTCGCCGAGATCTCCGAAATGGTCGAGGCGCATGAGCGCAACGATGCCGGACCGGACCAGCAGCTGAAGCTGTCGCGCGAGAAGTGCATGGAGCAGATCGCCCATCTCGAGCAGCAGAAGCGCGAGATCGAGGAAGCGATCATGGAGCTCAAGCGGACGCACGACACGCTGACCCAGATGATCGACCGCAGCCGCTGAGGCTTTGTCGCGGGGGCTGGCCAGCCGGCTCCCGCCTCTGTCCGGCGCGATCTGCCGCCTGTGCCGACAATGCCGTGACCTGCCGAAGGCGGGCTTGCCCCGGGCGGCCCTTCCTGCCATGCGGTGGCCTTTCGGCAGCCGCGCGGAACTCCCTCATGACCACCACATCCAAAGCCGCTCGCCCGGGCGCCCGCAAGGCGGCCTTGTCGCTGTCGAAGGACCGTATCAAGGTCCTGCTGCTCGAGGGCATCTCCGACACTGCCGTCGCGGTCCTCGAACAGGCCGGCTACACCAGCATCCAGCGGCTGCCCAAGGCGCTCGACGGTGCTGCGCTGGCCAAGGCCATCCGGGGCGTCCATCTTCTCGGCATCCGCTCGCGCACCCAGATCACGCCAGAGATTTTGCAGGCCGCCGACCGTCTCATCGCCATCGGATGCTTTTCCGTCGGCACCAACCAGGTCGACCTGGTCGCCGCCAACCGGGCCGGCGTGCCGGTGTTCAACGCCCCCTTCTCCAACACCCGCAGCGTCGCCGAACTGACGATCGCCGAGATCGTCATGCTGTTCCGCCGCATCTTCCCCAAATCGGTCAAGGCGCACGCGGGCGCCTGGGACAAGTCCGCCGTCGATAGCACCGAGGCTCGGGGCAAGCTGCTCGGCATCGTCGGCTACGGCAACATCGGTTCGCAACTCGCCGTGCTCGCCGAGGCGATGGGCATGCGGGTGATCTACTTCGACCACACCGACAAGCTCAGGCACGGCAACGTCGAACCGGCGGACGATCTCCACGACCTGCTCGGCCGCGCCGACGTGGTGTCGCTGCACCTGCCCGAGACTCCGGCGACCCAGGGCATGATCGGCGCCCGCGAGATCGCGGCGATGAAGAAGGGTGCCTATCTCATCAACAATGCGCGGGGCACGATCCTCGACCTCGAGGCGCTGGCCGCGGCCCTCAAGTCCGGCCACCTGAGGGGCGCGGCCGTCGACGTCTTCCCCGTCGAGCCGTCCTCCAATGCCGAGGCCTTCGTCAGTCCCCTCCAGGGGCTCGACAACGTCATTCTCACGCCCCATGTCGGCGGCTCCACCGAGGAGGCGCAGGAGCGCATCGGCGCCGAGGTGGCGCGCAAGTTCATCGACTATTCCGATATCGGTTCGACCTGGGGCGCCGTGAACTTCCCGCAGGTGCAACTGCCGGTGCGTCCGGCGGGAACCCGCTTCATCCAGGTTCAGCGCAACCTGCCCGGCGAGCTCAGGCGCCTCAACGACGTCTTCGCCGAGCGCGGGATCAACATCGCCGCGCAGTACTATCAGACCGACGGCGAGATCGGCTACGTGGTGCTCGATGCCGACGGCTCGGTTGCCGATGCCGAGGCGGTGCTGGACCAGATCCGCGACCTGCCCGGCACCATCCGCGCGCGTCTCCTCTATCGCGGCGGCTGACGGCCCGGACGGCGCTTCGGCAACGGACCATCCACCGCGATCGCGACGATTGTCCGGAAATCCGATCGAGGGCCGGCGCGATGGCGGCTGCCGTGTGTCGTACAGCCGGTCCCGGAGTGCGTCCCATGCCGCGTATCCTGCGCGTCGTCGCGCTGATCGCGCTCTGCGCCGTCGCCGCGATCACCGCCGCGGCCGACGCGATGCCCCAACTGGCGGACTGGTCCGCCGAAAGCGCCATCCCCGCCCATCAGGGTCGCGCACCGAGCGAAGCGGGTCTCAGCCCTTCGGCACATTTACAGCCGGCCCTCCCGTGCTAGCGTTTGCGCCATCCAAGACGGCGCCCGGGCCAACCGGCGCTTCCCAGCATCCGAGGACACGCCATGGACTCCTTCTCTCCGGCCCGCACCACCCATTCCTGGCGCCTCAACGTCTCCTGCGAGCCGCTGGTGCTGACGGAGGAGCCGCGCCCCGTGCCGAAGGGGCGCGAGGTGCTGATGAAGGTCAGCCATTGCGGCGTCTGCCACTCCGACCTGCATATCCGCGAGGGCAAGTACAATATCGGCGGCGGCCGGTCGCTGAACCTGTCGGACCGCGGCCTCAAGCTGCCCCTCACCCTCGGCCACGAGATCCTCGGCACGGTCGAGGCCGTCGGCCCCGAGGTGACCACGGTGAAGCCGGGCGACCGGCGTCTCCTCCACACCTGGATCGGCTGCGGCGAGTGCCCGCTGTGCAAGTCGGGCGACGAGAACCTCTGCGCCGCGCCGCAGTTCCTCGGCGTGCAGGCGCGCGGCGGCTTTGCCGAGCATGTGCTGGTGCGTGACGAGGAGTTCCTCGTCGATGTCGAAGGGCTCGATCCGGCGCTCGCCGCCACCTATGCCTGCTCGGGCGTGACCGTCTTCAGCGCCGTCAACAAGATCCGCCCGCATCGCGAGGGCGAGAAGATCGCCGTCTTCGGCATCGGCGGCCTCGGCCAGACCGCGCTGCAACTGCTCAAGGCCCTCGGCATGGGTCCGGTGATCGCCGTCGATCCCTCGCCCGAGAAGCGCCGCATCGCCGAGCAGATCGGCGTCGCCGCGACGCTCGATCCGAATGCGCCGGATGCCGCCAAGCAGCTCTCCGCCTTCGCCGGGGGCCGGCTTGCTTCGGCGCTCGACTTCGTCGGGGCGGAGGACACCACGAGCCTCGCCATCAACGGCCTGCGCAAGGGCGGCCAGCTTGTCATCGTCGGCCTGTTCGGCGGCGAGCTCCGCTATCCGCTGCCCTTCATCCCGATGCGCGCCATCTCCATCCGTGGCTCCTATGTCGGCTCGCTCAGGGAGCTGAAGGAGTTCGTGGCCCTCGTCCGCAAGGTGAAGCTGGCGCCGATCCCGATCGAGAAGCGGCCGATGAGCCAGGTCAACGAGGCGCTGCACGATCTGGAAGCCGGCAAGGTCGCCGGCCGCATCGTGCTGGAAGCCGAGCCGGCCTGACCGCGGCGACGGCGATGGCCTATGTCACCGGCGTCGCCGTCACCGCCTTCGGCAAGCATCCGGGACGCGGACCCGTCGACCTCATGGACGAGGCGGCGCTGGCTGCGCTCGCCGATGCCGGCCTGCCGCGTGACGCGGTGGATGGCCTCATCTCCGGCTATGCGACGACCTATCCGCACCTGATGATGGGCACGGTCATGGCGGAGCGGTTGGCGATCCGCCCCCGTCATGCCCATCAGGCGCAGGTGGGTGGGGCAACCGGAGCGGTCGCCATTCTCCTCGCCCGCCATCTCATCGCGGCCGGCGCCTGCCGGCACGTGCTGGTTCTGGGGGGCGAGAACCGCCTCACCGGCCAGAGCCGCGATGATGCCGTGAAGACGCTTGCCGGCGTCGGCCACCCCGTCCACGAGGTGCCGCTGGGCGCTTCCATCCCCGCCTACTACGCGCTGGTCGCGGCGCGCCATCTCCATGAGACCGGCGCCAGCGAAGCTGACCTCGCCGAACTCGCCGTGCTCATGCGCCGCCACGCGGCGGCCCACCCCGGCGCCCAGCTGACGAAGCCGATCACCGTGGACGACGTGCTGGCCTCGAAGCCCATCGCCACGCCGCTGAAGTTCCTCGATTGCTGTCCGATCTCCGATGGCGCGGCGGCGGTGATTGTCTCTGCGGAGCCCTTGGCGAAGGCCTCCATCCGCCTTGCCGGCTGGGGCGAGGCGCATACGCACCAGCACGTCTCGGAAATGCCGGACGACCTCGGGCTCGGCGCAAAGCTCGCGGCGGCGCAGGCCTTCGAGACGGCAGGCCGGAACGCGAGGGACATGCGCCTTCTCGGCCTCTACGACAGCTTCACGCCGACTCTTGCCATCTTCCTGGAGGCTCTGGGCTTTGCCGCGCCGGGCAGGGCAGGGCCGTCGGCGCGCGAGGGGCTCTTCGGCCGGGATGGACGGTTCCCCCTGAATCTCCATGGCGGTCTGATGTCGTATGGCCACCCGGGTGTCGCCGGCTTCCTCGCCCACGTGGTGGAGGTGGTCCTCCAGATGCGCGGCGAAGCGGGCGCGCGACAGGTGCCGGGGCCGCCGCCGCTCGCCTATTGCCATGCGGACGGCGGCGTCTTCTCCAGCCATGCCGGCTTCGTGCTGGAGCGCACGGCATGAGCGCGCCGATGCTTCAGTCCTGCCGAGCCTGCGGGCACCGCTGGCAGTTCCGGCGCGCCGCCTGTCCCGCCTGCGCCACCATAGACCCGCAGGAGGTCGAGACCGGCGGAGGCGGCACGGTCTGGTCGGTGACCACGGTGCTGCGCGCGCCGCTGCCCGAACTCGAGGTGCCCGGCGGCTACGGCATTGCGCTCGTCACCCTAGACGATGGCCCGCGCGTTATGTGCCGGGCGGAGGCGGGACTGTCCATCGGCGATCGCGTGACCGTCGGTCTCGACGGCGACGGGCTGCCGCGGGCGGCGCGCTCCTGATCAGAACTTGAAGACGCTCGCGGCGGCCGACTTGCTCGCTTCCTTTGCGCCCATGTCGGCTTCGAGCCGGGCGATCTCGATCTTCAGCAGGGCGATGCGTTCGGCGAGTTCGTGGACCGACAGTGCCGAGAGGTCCTGGCCCAGCACATGGGCGGGCGGCTTCGGGCGCGGCTTCAGGTCGTCCTCGAACATCGGTGGCCTCCTCCTCGCGGACTGGCATTGGTGTCGCGGCAAGGCTACACCGTCTCACCCCGATCTGTCGAAACCGGATGATCCGATGACCGCCGTTCCCCCGACCATGACCGCCATCGCCATTCCGGTTCCCGGTGGCCCCGAGGCGCTGGTGCCCGAGACGCGGCCGGTTCCCGCGCCCGGCCCCGGCGAGGTCCTGGTCAGGATCGCTGCGGCGGGCGTCAACCGGCCCGACGTGCTGCAGCGGGCCGGCGGCTATCCGCCGCCGAAGGGGGCCTCCGACATCCCCGGCCTCGAATTCTCCGGCGAGGTGGTGGCCTGCGGGGACGGCGCCAACCGCTTCAAGATGGGCGACAAGGTCTGCGCTCTCGTCTCCGGCGGCGGCTATGCCGAATATGCCGTGGTCCACGAGACGAACGCCCTTCCGGTGCCGAAGGGCCTGTCCATGGTGGAGGCGGCCGGCATCCCCGAGACCTTCTTCACCGTCTGGTCCAACGTCTTCGACCGCGGGGCCTTGAAGGCCGGCGAGATCATCCTCATCCATGGCGGCACGTCGGGCATCGGCGTCACCGCGATCCAGCTCGCCAAGGCCTTCGGTGCGACGGTGATCACCACCGCCGGCTCGGAGGAAAAATGCGCCGCGGCGAAGGCGCTCGGCGCCGACCACGCCATCAACTACCGCACCACCGATTTCGTCGAGGCGGTGAACACCATCACCGGCAAGCGCGGGGTGCACCTCATCCTCGACATGGTGGGCGGCGACTATGTCGCGAAGAATCTCGCCTGCGTCGCCGCCGACGGCCGCATCGTGCAGATCGCCTTCCTTCACGGGTCCGAGGTGAAGGTGGACCTGCGCTGGCTCATGCTGAAGCGCATCACCTTCACCGGCTCGACGCTGCGCATCCGCGACATCGCCTTCAAGGCGGCGCTGGCCGACGCGTTGAAGGAGAAGGTCTGGCCACTGCTGGAAAGCGGACAGGTGAAGGTGGTGATGGATTCGACCTATCCGCTCGCCGAGGCCTCGAAGGCCCATGCCCGCATGGAAGGCAGCACCCACATCGGCAAGATCGTGCTGACGGTGTGAACGGGGGGGCGGGGGGACTTGCACCGCGCGAGTGCGTCCTTCGAGGCTCGCTTCGCTCGCGCCTCAGGATGAGGTGGGGCGTGCATTGCACCTCGGCTCCATGACGCCGAACGGTCGAGCTGCGTTCGACGCTGATGCCAGCCACCACCGCCTCATCCTGAGGCGCGAGCCCGAAGGGCGAGCCTCGAAGGACGCACTTGCCCGATGCAGGGCCCCCTCTGGCGGGAACGCCCTCACGTCCCCGCGGGCAGCGCGTAGGGACTCTTGTCGCGTGCGATGTAGGATCCGGCCCCCATGGCGCCGACGATCTTTCCGTCATCCACCACCGTCCGGCCCTTCGCGATGGTCATGACCGGCCAGCCGGTGACGGCGAAGCCCTCCCAGGGTGTGTAGTCGGAGCCGTGGTGGAGGATTTCCTGCCGGATCGTCTCCTTGCGGTTCGGATCCCACAGGACGATGTCGGCGTCGGCGCCGACCGCGATGGTGCCCTTCCTCGGATAGAGCCCGTAGAGCTTGGCGTGGTTGGTGGAGGTCAGCGCCACGAACTCGTTCATCGAGATGCGGCCCTTGGCGACGCCCTCCGACCAGAGCACCGGCAGGCGGGTCTCGACGCCCGGCAGGCCGTTCGGAACCCATTTGAACGAGGTGCGGCCCTTGTCGTTCAGCTTGCCGCGCGGGCTGTCGTAGAAGAAGGGGCAGTGGTCGGAGGAGAAGGTCTGGAAAACGCCCTGCTTCAGCCCCTCCCAGATCGCCTGCTGGCTGTCCGTGTCGCGCGGCGGCGGCGAGCAGACGTATTTCGAGCCCGACATGTCCATGTTCAGGCCCTTCATGTCGTCCTCGGTGAGGGTGATGTATTGCGGGCAGGTCTCGGCATAGACCTTGAGGCCGCGCTGGCGGGCCCAGCGGATCTGCTCCATGGCCTCGCGGCCGGAGACGTGAACGATCATGATCGGCACGTCGAGCAGCTCGGCGTGGCTGATGGCGCGGTGCGTGGCCTCGCGCTCGATGATCTGGGGGCGCGAGGGGCCGTGATAGTAGGGCGCGGTCTTGCCGGCCGCCTCCAGCCGCTCGGTCAGGAACTTGATGTTGTCGTAGCCCTCGGCGTGGACCATGACGAGGGCCTGCTCGCGGCGGGCGACGTCGAAGACCTCGAGCAGTTGGCGATCGGAGAGGACAAGGTCGTCATAGGTCATGAAGACCTTGAACGAGGTGCAGCCGTCGGCGAACAGGGCGGGAAGTTCCTGGTTCAGCACGGTCGGCGTTGGGTCCGAGACCACGAGGTGGAAGCCGTAGTCGATGTAGGCCTTGCCCTCGGCCTTCCTGTGATAGTCGCTGACGCAGGCGCGAAGGCTCTCGCCCTTCACCTGCATGGCGAAGGGGATGATCGTGGTGTTGCCGCCGGCGGCCGCCGAGCGCGTGCCGCTCTCGAAGCCGTCGGCCATGGTGACGTCCGGGCCGGAGGGCTGATCGAGGTGGACGTGGCTGTCGATCCCGCCGGGCATGACGATGAGGCCGGAGGCGTCGATGGTGCGGGCCGCCTCGGTGATGTTCTCGGCCAGCAGCGCGATCCTGCCGTCCTTGATGCCGACATCGCAGCGGATGGTGTCCGAGGCGGTGACGACGGTGCCGCCGCGGATGGCGAGGTCGATATCGAGCATGACGGCAGTCCCTGGATCATCGTCAGAAGGCGCCCGCGCCGGGCTTCCTGTGGCACCGCATTTTGGGGCGGTCGTCAAGGGCCGGGCGCGGCCGCCGCCCGAGAATTGACGGGGCGGATCCAGGTGACGGTCCGGCCGCTGCTGCAACACGAAGAATCGCCGCCTGCACCGGGGCAGGTTAACTGCAGGTTAACCTTTCCGTACTATCAAGAAAATCGTTCAGTTCGCTGGACGCGAGTGGCTCCTGTCCACTCTGTTTGACGCCTCCCTGTATTCCACTTCAAGGCCGCCTCCGGGCGGCCTTTTTTTGTCTGCATCGACCCGTTTTCGGTGGCCCGGCACCGGGCGAAACTTCGGCCTTGGCACGGCCTTCTTTTCGTCGTCTCATCGCTCTCGCCAGCCACTGCCGGTCTCGTTTTGGGACGGAGCGGGCTGGCATCCGCCTTGCTGCATCAGACCTGAGAATTCATTCCAGCCGCCGTTTACCTTCCCTTAAGCAAACGCTTTACAGGGGCGCGGGAACGGCGGCACACACGGGTCCTGAGGGAGTTGTTGCGTGATGTCGCATGAGAGCGTTCCGTCCGTCGTCGAGCCCACTGTCGCCTTCGGCGCCCGGCTTGCCAGTTCTCCCGCCTTCAAGGAGCTGTTCCGCGACGGGATGGGTCTCGTGGAGGAGACGGCCGCCTATCTCGACGGCCCCGGCCGCGTCGAGAGCCGCACTCTCGAGCGTGGTCCCGCTCTCGCCTATGCCACCGAGAGCATGCGCCTGACGACCCGCCTGATGCAGCTCGCCTCCTGGCTTCTGCTGCAGCGCGCCGTGAACGAGGGCGAACTCACGCAGGAGCAGGCGGCGCAGGAGAAATCCAAGGTGCGGCTGTCGTCGGTTGGCGCAGCCACGCCGCAGTCCACCATCGACGAACTGCCCGAGGCGCTCGCCGCCCTCATCGGCAAGGCCATGCGCCTGCAGGAGCGGATCGTCCACATGGACCGCCTGCTGTTCGGCGGCCAGCGCGAGATGCCCGAAGCGCCGGTCAACGCCATCTCCAGCCAGATCGATCTTCTGGCCAACGCCTTCGGTGTGCGTCGCTGATCGCGGCCGGCGGCGCTGGATTTCGCCGCCTCTCCCGCCTATAAGTCGCGCCGACCTGTAGCCGGCGCTCCGCGCGGCGCGCGCCTCCTGCGCCCCCGACACCGGCAGACTACCGCCGAGAGGGGCATATGGCCGGCCATTCACAGTTCAAGAACATCATGCACCGCAAGGGCCGCCAGGATGCGGCCCGCTCGAAGCTGTTCGGCAAGCTGTCACGCGAGATCACGGTGGCGGCCAAGATGGGCCAGCCGGACCCGGCCTTCAATCCGCGCCTGCGCGCCGCGATCCTCGCCGCCCGTGCCGAGAACATGACCAAGGACACGATCGAGCGCGCGATCAAGAAGGCCTCGGCGGGCGATGCCGAGAACTACGAGGAAATCCGCTACGAGGGCTACGGTCCCGGCGGGGTCGCCGTCATCGTCGAGGCGCTGTCCGACAACCGCAACCGCACCGCCTCGGAAGTCCGTTCCTATTTCACCAAGTCCGGCGGCAATCTCGCCGAGACGGGCGCCGTGTCCTTCATGTTCGACCGGGTCGGCACCATCGAGTTCGCGGCCGGCAAGGCGTCCGCCGACGACATGCTGGAGGCGGCCATCGAGGCAGGCGCCGAGGACGTCGTGTCCTCCGAGACAGGCCACGAGATCACCACCGCCGCCGACGCCCTCGCCGAGGTCGCCAGGGCGCTGGAGGCGAAGTTCGGCGAACCGAACAAGACGGCACTGACCTGGAAGCCGCAGACCAATGTCGCCGTCGACGACGAGACCGGCGAGAAGCTGCTGCGCCTGATGGACAATCTCGACGAGAACGACGACGTGCAGAACGTCTATTCGAACTTCGAGCTGTCCGACGCGCTCATGGCGAAGATGGGCGGCTGACGTCCTCAGCCCCGCAGCAGCCTGTCGAGCAGCGGCAGGCTGGTGAGGGCTGCCGCGGCGATCACCGCGAAGGCGACGGGGCGGAACATGCGGGGGTCGGCCTTGCCAAACAGCAGCGCGCCGAGGCCGATGCCGAGCCCGTAGGGTAGGATGGCCCAGGCGGCGACGCGGAATACCTCGCTGGTGTAGATGCCGGCGAGTGCCAGCAGGCTCATCGAGATGATCGAGGCCGGGACGAAGAAGGCGACCGACGAGCCGCGCACCCCGGCATTGTGGCTGGGGCCGGCGAGCCAGAACAGCGACAGCACCATGCCGCCGAGACTGGCGAGCCCCGAGATGAGTCCGGACGCGACGCCGGTCGCCAGTGTCGCCGGCAGGCCGGGCGAGCGCTCGATGCGTCCGACCGCCAGCATCAGCGTCAGCATGAGAACGATGGACAGCGAGGTGACCCAGCGCACCGGGGTCGGGTCGATGGCCGTCAGCAGCCAGACGCCGATGGGAAGGCCCACGACATAGCCGACGAAGAGCGGACCGATCTCGCCCCAGCGGGCGTGACGCCAGGTGGAGCGCAGCATGGCGAACTGCATCACCGCGTCGATGATCGACATGATGCCGATGGCCGCCTTCGGCCCGAGATAGGCGCCGGCGACCGGCATGAAGATCATGGCCGAGCCGAACCCCGTGTAGCCGCGCACGCAGCCCGCGAGAAAGGCGGCGACGAGGACGGCGATCGGCGGGGGAGAGCCGAGGCTTGCGAGGATATCCACGGGTGAGGGGGCTTTCGGCAGGCGCTTCCGGGCTTCTTGTTCCGATTAAGGGGAATTTCGCCGGACGGGAACCGGCAGCGGCGCGGGGCACGCCTGCAAATGGGCTAGATTGCCCGCATGAACGGCACGATTCGCATTCTCGGCATCGACCCGGGCCTGAGACGCACCGGCTGGGGCGTCATCGACGTCACCGGCAACCGCCTCGCCTTCGTCGCCTGCGGCACGGTGACGTCGAACGACAAGGCGGACCTCGCCTCGCGCCTCGCCGAATTGCACCGCGGCCTCACCGACGTTCTCTCGGCATGGTCGCCGGAGGAGGCGGCGGTGGAGCAGACCTTCGTCAACAAGGACGCGACCGCCACCCTGAAGCTCGGTCAGGCGCGCGGCATCGCCATGGTCGTGCCGGCGCTGGCCGGCATTCCGGTGGCGGAATACGAGCCGAACAAGGTCAAGAAGTCGGTGGTCGGGGCCGGGCACGCGGAGAAGAACCAGATCCACATGATGATCGGCATCCTGCTGCCGAAGGCCGATCCGAAGACCATGGACGCAGCCGATGCGCTGGCGATCGCCATCACCCATGCCCATCACCGCGGCGGGGTGGGGCGGCGGTGAGCGCTCTTGCCGCGATCCGGCATTTCGGCGTGGGATGAGACCCGACAGGGGAGAAACGCCATGACCGATTTCAGGACGATCCGGGCTCGCGCGGCGAAGCGCAAGGGAGGCGAGGCGGTTCTGGCGTCGCTGCTGCCCCCGGTGCCTGACAGGGCCGTGCTCGCCGCCGTCGGCGACGACCGCGTACTGGCCGAGATGGCGAAGCGGGTCTTTTCCGCCGGCTTCGTCTGGAGCGTCATCGAGAAGAAGTGGCCGGGCTTCGAGGAGGCCTTCCTCGGCTTCGTACCGCAGGCGCTGCTCTTTCAGCCGGACGAGTTCTGGCACGATCTTTCCCGCGACAGCCGCATCGTCAAGAACCCGCAGAAGATCAAGTCTGTCAGGGAGAACGCCGCCTTCGTCGCGGCGGTGGCGAAGGAGCACGGATCCTTTGGGAGATTCCTGAGCCAATGGCCGGCAGAGGACCAGTTCGGCCTGCTGGATGTGCTGGCCAAGCGCGGCTCGCGCCTCGGCGGCAAGACCGGCCAGTATTTCCTCCGCTTCATCGGCTGGGACGGGTTCGTCACCTCGCAGGACATGGTGGCGGCGATGCGCGACGCTGGAGTGGATGTCGCGGCCGAGCCGACCTCGAAGGGCGACCTGAAGAAGATCCAGGCGCAGATCAACGACTGGGCTAAGGCGACGAAGCTGCCGCGCACACACATCTCGCGCATCCTTGCGATGTCGGTGGGCGAGAACTATCCGGTGGAGAAACTGCAGAGCTACATGGGGGACGAGTAGGCGCAGCGGTGCCCACCGCGACAGGCCCGACGTCGCGCGAATCCGCTATAAGCACCGTCTCGAACCGGCGGAATCATCATGATCGGCAAGCTCAAGGGCACCATCGACAGCTACGGACCCGACTGGGTCATCGTCGACGTGCACGGCGTCGGCTACGTGGTGCACTGTTCCTCGCGCACGCTTCAGGCGCTGCCTGCAGCAGGGGAGGCGGCCGTGCTCTCCATCGAGACCATGGTGCGCGAGGACATGATCCGCCTCTACGGCTTCGCCAATGACCTGGAACGCGAGTGGTTCCGCCTGCTGCTCGCCGTGCAGGGGGTGGGCGCCAAGGTGGCGCTCTCTGTCCTCTCGGCGCTGAAGGCCTCCGATCTCGCCAATGCCATCGCGCTGCGCGACAAGGCCGCCATCGGCCGCGCCAACGGTGTCGGACCGAAGGTCGCCGAGCGCATCATCACCGAGCTCAAGGACAAGGCGCCTGGCTTCACCGACATCGACCCGTCACTGGCGAAGCTCGCCGAAGACGTCGACGAGAAGCGGGTCGCCGGGCCGGTCGCCGACGCCATCTCGGCGCTGACCAATCTCGGCTACGGCCAGCCACAGGCCGCCGCCGCCATCGCCGCCGCCGCGAAGAAGGCCGGTGAGGGCGCCAACACCCAGACCCTGATCCGCATGGGTCTGAAGGAACTGTCGTCTTGACCGAGCCCCGCCGCCTCCTCGATGCCGAGCGCCGCGACGACGATGCCGACACGCACCTGCGGCCGCAGCGGCTCGCCGAGTTCATCGGCCAGGCGCAGGCGCGCTCCAACCTCGAGGTCTTCATCTCGGCGGCGCGCTCGCGCGGCGAGGCCCTGGACCACGTGCTCTTCGTCGGGCCTCCCGGCCTCGGCAAGACGACGCTGGCGCAGATCCTCGCCAAGGAGCTCGGCGTCGGCTTCCGCGCCACCTCCGGCCCGGTCATCGCCAAGGCCGGCGACCTCGCGGCGCAGCTCACCAATCTCGAGGAACGCGACGTCCTGTTCATCGACGAGATTCACCGGCTCAACCCGGCGGTGGAGGAGATTCTCTATCCCGCCATGGAGGACTTCCAGCTCGACCTCATCATCGGCGAGGGTCCGGCGGCGCGGTCGGTGAAGATCGACCTCGCCAAGTTCACCCTCGTCGGGGCGACGACCCGCGCGGGCCTCCTCACCACGCCGCTGCGCGACCGCTTCGGCATTCCCATCCGCCTCGCCTTCTACACGGTGCAGGAACTGGAACTGATCGTGACGCGCGGCGCGCGTGTCCTCGGCGTCGGCATGACGGCGGACGGGGCGAACGAAATCGCGCGGCGCGCGCGCGGAACCCCGCGCATCGCCGGCCGCCTGCTCCGGCGGGTGCGCGACTTCGCCATCTACCGGGATTCCGACACCATCACCCGCACCATCGCCGACGAGGCTCTGACACGCCTCGAGGTGGACGACGCCGGCCTGGACGCCATGGACAGGCGCTATCTCAAGGCCATCGCGCTGAACTATGGCGGCGGCCCGGTCGGGATCGAGACCATGGCGGCGGCCCTGTCCGAGCCGCGCGACGCCATCGAGGAGATCATCGAGCCCTTCCTGATCCAGCAGGGCTTCCTGCAGCGCACGCCGCGCGGGCGGCTGCTCACCTCCCATGCGTTCCGGCACCTCGGCCTCGCCGAGCCGAACCGCGAGGGGGCGCAGTTCACGCTCTTCAAGGGCGACGAGGACGAGGCGTGAGGCGGGCCGCCCCGCTTTTGCCCGATGCCGCGGCCAGGCAGGCCGCCTCATATCGATCACGAGGCTGACCGCATGACCGATGGCCACCATCTGGCGGGCCGCATCGACGGCGAGACCCACCTCCTGCCCGTGCGCGTCTACTACGAGGACACTGACTTCTCGGGCGTCGTCTATCACGCCAGCTACCTGCGCTTCATGGAACGCGGCCGCACCGATTTCCTCCGCCTGCTGGGGGTTGCACAGGGAGACCTGTTCGAGCAGGCGAAGGAGGAGGCCGGTGCCGGCTTCTTCTTCGTCGTGCGGTCCATGGGCATCGAGTTCCTGAAGCCCGCACGCATCGACGACGTGCTGACGGTGGAGACCCGCACCGAGGTGGTGAAGGGGGCAACGCTGAACCTGGCCCAGCGCGTGCTGCGCGGCGAGGAGGTGCTGGTCGAGGCGAAGGTCCGCGTCGCCTTCCTCGCGGGCGGCAAACCGGTGCGCATTCCCGACGGCCTCAGGCGGGCGATGACGCCGAAGAGCGTCGATTGACGATCAGCCCGCTGAAGGGCGCCGACGCCTAGAGGCGAATATTGGCGCTGCGGATGATCGGGCCCCACTTGTCCATCTCGGTACGCACGAAGGCGGCGAACTCTTCCGGCGTGTTGGGCCGGCTGGTCACGGAGAGCGAGGTCAGGCGGGCGCTGATCGCCGGGTCGCTGATCGCTTCGTTCAGGGCGCTGCTCAGCCGTGCGACGACGGCGTCCGGCGTCCCAGTCGGCACGAAGACCCCGTTCCACTCCAGCGCCTGGTAGCCGGGCAGCGTCTCGGCCATGGCCGGCAGGCCCGGCATGACCTCGACCGGGCTGGAGGCGGTGTGAGCGACGGCGCGCAGCAGGCCGCCGCGGATGTGCTCGATGGACGACGACAGGTTCGAGAAGAAGTGCTTGATCTGGCCAGCGACGAGGTCGTTCAGGGCCGGGCCGCCGCCGCGATAGGGCACATGCGTGACCTCGATCCCCGCCATGCTCTTGAACAGCTCCAGCGCCAGGTGCTGGGCCGAGCCGTTGCCAGACGAGGCCCAGTCGATCTTGCCGGGGGCGCGCTTCGCCGCCGCGATGATGTCGGCGACCGTCCGCTCCTGCACGCTCGGATGGACCACCAGCACATTGGGTACGACGGCGGCAAGGAAGACCGGCCGGAAGGCCTTCACCGTGTCGTAGGGCAGGCGCGGGAACAGGCTCGGATTGGAGGCGTGGGCACTGGCGTCGAAGAGGATCGTGTAGCCGTCGGCCTCGGCGGTCGCCACCGCATTGGCGCCGATCGTACCGCCGGCGCCGCCGCGGTTTTCGATGACGAAGCTACCGCCGAGCTGCGTTGCAAGCTTCTGGAAGAGGATGCGGCTCACCGTGTCGGCGCCGCCGCCGGCCGAATAGGGCACGACGACGCGCACCGGGCGGGCCGGCCAGGCCTGGGCGCGGGCGATGCCCGGGGCGAGCGCCGGGGCGGCGAGGCCGCACAGGGCTGCGGTGATCGCCGAGCGGCGGGGGAAGGGCAGGGGGGCGCGCGCGGTCATGGGCCGGGTGGCGGATTTCGGGATGGTCGGGGGGTAGTACAGCGTCCTTCTCCCCTTGAGGGAGAAGGTGCCC
>CAZPMD010000024.1:28723-43811 GCA_964587395.1 uncultured Hyphomicrobiales bacterium | reverse complement strand
CGCCATCATTGAGTCGGCCGCGGAACACGGCGGTGGCGTTGGTGTCCCTGCCGCGGGCTTCGGAAAAGCTCAGATAGACCCGGCGGTTCCCGGCGAAATCGGGATCGAGCGCGATGCCGAGCAGACCGCCCTGGCCTACGGCCTGCACCTCCGGCACGCCAGCGACGGGCGGGGAGACCGCGCCCTCACGCGTCACGACGCGCAGGCGACCGGGCCGTTCCGTCACCAGCATGCGGCCGTCGGGGAGGAAGGCCACGCCCCAGGGGTTCTCGAGCCCCGTCGCCACGGTCGTGACGGTGACAGGCTGGTCGGGAGAGGCGGCCGCGGGTCCCTGTGCGCGGGCGGGCAGAAGCGCCACGCCGAGGACGATCCCGGCCAGCGCCCACCACGGAGGAGTCCTTCCGGTCTTTGGGGTCATCGGCGCGAGGCTCCGTGCTTCGTGGCGCTCAGGCGGCGACCGAGGGATCCTTGCGGGCGTCGGTGCCGGTGAACAGGCGGCGCAGCATGGCGATCAGCAGCCCGACAAGGCCGGTGATCGCGACCAGCACCGTGCCCGAGAGGACCAGTGTCTCGGCATCGGCACCTTCCTCGATCGTCGCGGGATCGATCAGTTCACCCGTCAGCGACAGGCCCGCGACAACCAGGGCGAGGATGAGTGCCGTCACGACTCCGACGGAAATGATGGTGGGCACGCGCGGGTATCCACGCCCGAACCCGGCGCGCCCTGTGCCGACACGAAAGGAATGACGCGAATGACGCATTCAGCAACCCCTTTCCAATCGAGATGGATCCAAGACTGACGCAGCCTTTGGCGATCACGTTGCCCGACAGCGCCAAGATGGGAACCGCAAGTGCCGAAACAATGTCGAGCTGGCGTCGGTTGCCGACAAAATTGCGGCGGCCCGTCACGCTTGCGTGAGAACAGCCTCGGTACGTGGAGGGAAGGGACACGGCGCGGCAACGCGCCCTTAACCATGACCCTGCGACACTGCGCATCCCAAACTGTCCGAGGGTGCCATGTCGCGCTGGCTGTTGTTTCTTGTCGCCGCTGCGGCCGTCGTGACGGCGCAGTTCATCGACCGTGGGTCGAAGGAACTCGCCGAAGCTCGCCAGTGGGCCCGCGGCACGTCCGACGACGCTATCCAGACCGGCACGATCCGTCGTCCACAGCAGCGCTGAACGTCTTCCGCAGCGCTGAACGACCTCCGCATTTCGCTACGCTGCATCGCGAGACGGCTGGCTTGCGCCCCGGCGCGGGCGGCGCGACGATGATCCCACGCGAGGTCCATCAACAAGACCCTCCGTTTGACCTGTCACTTCCGGGTCGACCTTCTCGCCCGGGCCCCGACACGAGGGGACGACGACATGGGCGATCAAGGCGGCAGAAGGCAGGCGGGTCCACGGTGCATTGCGCTTGTGGGCCCGTTCCAGAGCGGCAAGACGACTCTCCTTGAGGCGCTGCTCGAGCGAAACGGCGCCATCCAGCGAATGGGCGCCGTCGAGACCGGGACCACGGTCTCCGATTCCAGCGCCGAAGCGCATCAGTTCAAGATGAGCGTGGAAGCGAGCTTCGCCACGACAACCTTCTTGGGCGATGCCTATACGTTCGTCGACTGCCCCGGCTCCGTCGACTTCCTGCACGAGATGAGGAACGTCATTCCGGCGGTCGATGCGGCGGTCGTCGTCTGCGAGGCCGACGAGAAGAAGATCCCGGCTCTCGGCGTCATTCTCAGGGAACTGGAGGATCTGGGGATCCCCCGCATCCTGTTCATCAACAAGATCGACAAGGCCGACAAGCGCATCCGCGAGACATTACAGATCCTCCGCCCCGCCTCGCGCGTCCCCCTGCTGCTGCGACAGATCCCCATCTGGTCGAATGGCATCGTTTCCGGCTTCGTCGACCTCGCTCTCGAACGCGCCTTCGTCTATCGCGAGCATGCACCCTCGGAGGTCGTGCCGCTCGGCGGAGAGGATCTCGACCGGGAGAAGGAGGCGCGTTTCACCATGCTGGAGACGCTCGCCGACCACGACGACGAGCTGATGGAAACGCTTCTGTCCGACCTCGAACCACCGAAGGATCGCGTCTTCGACGATCTCGGCCGCGAGCTTGCTGACGGGCACGTGGTGCCGGTGCTGTTCGGCTCGGCCCTGCACACCAATGGCGTGCTGCGCCTCTTCAAGACACTGCGCCACGATGTGCCGGCGGTGGGTGCCGCGGCCAGGCGGCTCGGCGTGACGGGCGGCGAGCCGGTCGCCCATGTCATGAAGACCATCCACACCGCCCACGGTGGCAAGCTCTCGGTCGCGCGCGTCCTGCACGGCTCGCTCGCCGAGGGCGCCATCCTGACCGGGGCTGCCGGCGTGGCGGAGCGCACCTCCGGTCTGTTCCGGCTGTTCGGGCCGGGCGTGGAGAAGATGCGCGAGGCGAACGCCGGCGACACCGTGGCTCTCGGCAAGCTCGACCACGTCACCACAGGCGAAACGGTGACCACGGGCAAGGCAGCTCCCCGCCAGCTCGCCAGCATGACGCCGCCGCAGGCGGTTCTGTCGGTGGCGCTGTCGGCGCGGGACCGCAAGGACGACGTCAAGCTGGGGCTGGCCCTCGGCAAGCTGCGTGACGAGGATCCGTCCCTCTCCGTAACCCATCTCGGCGAGACCGGCGAGATCGTCCTGTCGGGGCAGGGCGAGATGCATCTGCGCGTGGCGGTGTCGAAGCTTGCCAACCGCTATGGCGTGCAGGTGAATCAGGCGAAGCCCTCGGTCGGCTATCGGGAGACGATCAAGAAGGCCGCGACCGGCGTCCGCGGACGGCATCGCAAGCAGTCTGGCGGTCACGGACAGTTCGGCGACGTGGTGATCGACGTCCGGCCGGTCGATCGCGGCTCAGGGTTCCTGTTCGACGACACCATTGCCGGCGGGGTCGTGCCGAAGCAGTACATCCCGGCCGTCAGGGACGGGATCGAGGAGACGCTGCGCCGGGGACCGCTCGGGTTTCCCGTCGTCGACATCGCCGTGACGCTGACGGATGGCAGTTATCACACGGTCGACAGCTCTGACATGGCGTTCCAGCAGGCGGGCCGCATCGCCATCCAGGATGCGCTGCCGACCTGCCATCCGGTTCTGCTGGAGCCGATCCACCGGGTGGAGGTGTCCATCCCCTCGGAGGCTACGGCGCGGATCAACGCCATCGTCTCGGCGCGGCGCGGGCAGATCCTGGGCTTCGACGCGCGCGACCGCTGGCCGGGATGGGACGTAGTGGCGGCCCTCATCCCGGAATCCGAAATCGGCGACCTGATCGTCGAGATTCGCTCGGCCACTGCCGGGGTCGGGTCCTTCACCTCGGGGTTTGATCACCTTGCCGAGCTGACGGGCCGGGAGGCCGAGAAGATCGTCCAGTCGCGGGCGGCATGATCGCGCGGTGACGTGAAGATCGATCGCCCAAGAAAAAAAGGCCGGGCTCCAGGAGCCCGGCCGTTTAAGTTTCGGCTTCCGATGAACAAACATCTGGAAGCCGCCTTCCAGAGGGGAACGCCGACAGCGACGCGAAGATCACAGGGAGGACGTGATCCCAAAAAATGCTATCGACGGACTGAGGATGGCGTCTTCGTGTGCAGCGCACAACCGGAATGCCTGCATGGCAGGACTTCACGTGCCGCACGCCTCGGCATCGTGCTCCCAATTTGAGCAAGATCGGCTGTCCGGGAATCGCGCGCCACCATCCTCCTGCGGCGCGTGATCGCCGGGGGAAACTTCCCTCGCGTGTGGATAAGGGTGACGCCGAGATTGCACCTTCATGACGAATCCAAGATCGCTTGTCGGGTCAGTAGGCAGCGCCGCCATCCTGCGTTAGGGTTTGGATCAGAGATCGATTCGACAAGTCGAATCAAAAGCTTGCAGGTGACTGCCTCGGCAGCCTGTGTGTTGGTCTCCTGTCCAGTTGCGTCCCGTCGCGTCTGTCCGACAACCGAGCGAACCGCACGGGGGCGGAATGTCCTTGATCGATATCGAAAGCACCGACCGGCAGGTCAATCCCGTCGATCTGGTGGAGAATCTGGCGGCCCTCAACGAGTGGTCCTTCGACCGTTCGGGAGATGACGAGATCACCCTCTCCGTCACCGGCCGGTGGTCCGACTATCATGCGTCCTTCACATGGATGGACGACATCGAATCGCTTCACCTCGCCTGTGCCTTCGACCTGAAGGTGCCGGAACGGCGGCGCTCCGAGGTGAAGGATCTCATCCAGCTCATCAACGAGCAGCTCTGGCTCGGGCATTTCGACCTCTGGCCGCAGGAGGGTGTCGTCATGTTCCGCCACGCGCTTCTGCTGGCCGGCGGGGCGGAGGCCTCCGGGCGTCAGTGCGAGGCGCAGCTGGATGCGGCCATGGAGGCCTGCGACCGCTACTACCAGGCCTTCCAGTTCGTCGTCTGGGCCGGCAAGTCGGCGCGGGAAGCCATGGACTCCGCGCTTTTCGAGACAGCCGGCGAGGCGTGACAGGCGGCATCGGGGCGGCTATCGGTTCTTCGGTCAGTTTCCGGAGACCATCATGACCGCACCGACCGCCGACGACACCACGCACCTCTCCGCCTTTTCCGGACATGTCGTCCTGGTTGGGGCAGGGCAGATGGGTGGTGCGCTGTTGCGCGGCTGGCTGAAGCACGGCCTTCCGTCCTCGCGCATCACCGTCATCGATCCGCGACCGCCGGCCAACGTGCAGGCCATCATCGATGCCAACGGCATCGCCCTGGATCCCGTCTCCCCGGCCGTCGCGGACGTGCTGATCGTCGCGGTGAAGCCGCAGATCGCCGACGAGGTGATGCCGCTGGTGCGCCATGTGGTGGGGCCGTCGACGGTGGTGGTCTCCGTCATGGCGGGCAAGACCATCCAGCGGCTCGAGGAGGTGTTCGGCCACGGCACCGCAGTGGTCCGCACCATTCCGAACACGCCCGCGGCGGTTGGCCGCGGCATCACGGGAGCGGCCGCCAACGCGCATGTGACGGCGGCCCAGCACAAGGCGGTGGAGACGCTGCTGTCGGCGGTCGGCCGCGTCGAGTGGCTGGCGCGAGAGGACTGGATCGACATCGTCACCGCCGTGTCCGGCTCGGGCCCGGCCTATGTCTTCCTGCTGGCGGAAACCCTGGCCAAAGCCGGCGTCGCCGCCGGCCTGCCGCCGGATCTGGCGGCCCGGCTCGCCCGCGCCACCGTCGAGGGGGCGGGGGAACTCATGTACCGGTCGCCGGACATCGATCCGGCGACCCTGCGGCAGAACGTGACCTCGCCCAACGGCACGACCCATGCCGCGCTGCAGGTTCTGACGGCCGCCAACGGCGTCGATCCGCTGTTCGTGCAGGCGATCGCCGCTGCGGCGAAACGCTCGCGGGAACTGGCAGGCTGAGGCCTGCCTGCCTATCTCTCATACACGCGATGACCGCGCACGAGGGAGCGTTCGATGACCGGGACAGCCACATCGTCGGAAAAGAACCATCGCGAGGCCATCGTCGCTGCCTTCATGGGCCTGCTGGCCGAGCGGCCGCTGGGCGATGTGACGGTGGCGGATACTGCAGAACGCGCCGGCCTGTCGCTCGGCCAGGTTCGCGCGGTGTTCGGCTCCCGCTTCGAGATCATCGAGGCCTTCGTCGCCTCCATCGACAGGGCGGTGCTGGACGGGATCGATGCGGATCTCGCCGATCAGGACATCAAGGAACGGCTGTTCGACGTGCTGATGCGTCGGCTTGATCTCCTTGGCGCGCATCGACAGGCCGTGCGCCATCTCTCCGCTGCCGCCATGCGTGACCCGGGCCTTGCCCTGGCGCTGAACGGGCTCGCCGTGCAGTCGCAGCGCTGGATGCTGGCGGCTGCCGGCGTCGAGGTCCCGGGGGCAGGGGGGGCCATCCGTGCCCAGGGGCTGGCGATCGCCTTTGCAAAGGTCGTCAGGACATGGCTCGACGACGATGATCCGGCGCTGGCCCGCACCATGCGGGTCCTCGACGAGGAACTCGCGAGGGCAGGGCGGGCCGCAGGTGCGCTGAGGTCGGTGGAACGCTTCGCGGCACCACTGATGGGTCTTCTTTGCGCGCCCTTCGAACGGCGGCGGAGTCGGGATGCCGGTCGCGACGAGCCCGGGCAGGGCGAGCGTGGCTGGCGCGGTGACGATTTCCGCGATCCGAAGGTCACGCCGGTCTGAGGCCGCGCCTGCGCACCGGCCTTGACCGGCAGACCGACTTCGACCCATAGCCCTGCGGGCCGGCATGCGTCCCGGCACTCCGATGTCTGCGAGGCCGGCATGACCGAGACGACCCCGAGCGCGCTCATCAGTTTCGATGACTTCATGAAGGTCGATGTCCGCGTCGGACGCATCGTCGAGGCGCAGCCCTTCCCCGAGGCACGCAAGCCGGCGATCAAGCTGGTCATCGATTTCGGTGGCGCGATCGGCCGGAAGAAGTCTTCGGCCCAGATCACGAAGCACTACGCGCCGGAAGCCCTGGTCGGGCGGCAGGTGCTCGCGGTGGTGAATTTTCCCCCGCGTCAGATCGGCAAATTCATGTCCGAGGTTCTCACCCTCGGTGTCCCGGACGAGACCGGCGAGGTGGTCCTCGTCGGCCCCGGCCAGGATGTGCCGGAAGGCGGGCGGCTGTTCTGACCGCCCGCCTGCGCCGCCCGATCAGCGGATCGGCGGAGCGTACTGGAGGCCGCCCTTGGTCCACAGCGCATTGAGGCCGCGGGCGATGCCGAGGCGCGAGCCGGAGCCGAGATGGCGGTCGAACATTTCGCCGTAGTTGCCGACGTGGCGGACAATGCGGACGACCCAGTCCTTGGTGAGGCCGAGGGCCTCGCCGGAGTTGCCCTCGATGCCAAGCACGCGGCGGACCTCGGGATTGGTCGACTGCAGCATCTGGTCGAGATTGGCCTTGGTGATGTTGAGTTCCTCCGCCGTGATCATGGCGAAGTGGGTCCACTTGACGATGTCGAACCACTGGTCGTCGCCATGGCGGACCACCGGGCCGAGCGGCTCTTTGGAGATGATCTCCGGCAGGACCATGTGATCGTCCGGCTTGGCGAGGCTCAGGCGCTGCGAATAGACACCCGAAGCGTCCGTCGTGAACACGTCACAGCGGCCGGAATCATAGGCCTTGAGCACCTCGTCGGCGGTGTTGAACACGACCGGCTCATATTTCAGGTTGTTGGCGCGGAAGTAGTCGGCGACGTTGAGTTCGGTCGTGGTGCCGGTCTGCACGCAGACCGAGGCGCCGGACAGCTCGCGCGCGCTCTTGATGTTGAGCGACTTGCGAACCATGAAGCCCTGACCATCATAGTAGTTGATGCCGGCGAAGTTCAGGCCGAGCGCCGTGTCGCGCTGGATGGTCCAGGTGGTGACGCGCGAGAGCAGGTCCACCTCGCCCGACTGGAGCGCCGTGAAGCGGTCCTTCGCCGACAGCGGCGAGAAGCGCACCTTGGTCGGGTCGTTGAAGATGGCGGCGGCGAGCGCCCGGCACAGGTCGACGTCGATGCCGGTCCAGTTGCCCGCGCTGTCGGGCTGGGAGAAGCCGGCGAGGCTCGGGCTGACGCCGCACTTGACGTAGCCGGCGCTCTGGATGTTGCGCAGCGTATTGCCCCCGGTCTGTGCCATGGCCGGCGCAAGGCCAGCGCCGAGACCAATGGCGGCGCCGAGGGCAAGGGTTGAGACGATCCGTTTCATGGTGGCTGACTTCCCGATCTGGATGGTTGTTTCACCGCACCCTTGCCATCCGATCGATCAGGGCACGCGGGAGCAATCTAGCAGGGGAGCCGGCGGGGGTGGCAAGCCGGTATCGTGCGATATTGTCGCGCCGAAGAAAAATGGCCGGGACAAGCCCGGCCATCGGATCGTCGGAATGGATGATGGGCGATCAGGCCGCGGCCGACTTGGGCGTCACCTCGGTGGTGTAGTCGTCCATGATCGTCTTCGACATGTTGCCCGGCGTGTAGCGATAGGGCCCGATCTCCGACACGGGTGTCACCTCGGCGGCGGTGCCGGTGATGAAACACTCGTTGAAGGAGGCCAACTCCTCCGGCATGATCCGTCGCTCGACCACCTCGAAGCCCCGCTTCTTGCAGAGGTCGATGACAGTACGGCGGGTGATGCCGTCCAGGAAGCAGTCGGCGATGGGCGTATGCACCTGGCCGTCCTTGATGAAGAAGACATTGGCGCCGGTGCATTCGGCGACCCGGCCCTGCCAGTCGAACATCAGTGCGTCGGCATAGCCCTTCTTCTCCGCCTTGTGCTTGGAGATGGTGCAGATCATGTAGAGACCCGCAGCCTTGGACGTCGACGGCGCCGTCGCCGGATCGGGGCGGCGGAACTCCGCGATGTCCAGGCGGATGCCCTTCATCTTGGTCGCCGGGTCGAAGTAGCTCGGCCATTCCCAGGTGGCGATGGCGAGGTGGATCTTGTTGTGCTGGGCCGAGACGCCCATCATCTCCGAGCCGCGCCAGGCGACCGGGCGCACATAGGCGTCGGTCTGGCCGTTGGCCTTCAGCGTCGCCATCTTCGCCGCGTCAATCTCCTCCACGGAGAAGGGAATCTCGAAGTCGAGCAGCTCGCCGGACTTCTTCAGGCGGGCCGAGTGCTCGGTCGACTTGTAGATGACGCCGCCATAGGCCCGCTCGCCCTCGAAGACCGCGGAAGCATAGTGCAGGCCGTGGGTCAGGACGTGGACCTGCGCGTCGCGCCAGGGCACGAGCTTGCCGTCCATCCAGATAAAGCCATCGCGGTCGTGGAACGGGACCAGAGACATGTCTTCCTCCTGTACACTCCCGGCTTTCGGTCGGTCTCCGTTGCCATTTTGCGAACGGTGCCGGGTCCGGCTAACCTTGTCATGCGAGAGGCGGCGCTGAGCGACGATTCCCGATGTGGCGAGCAGCCTTTGGGTACGATCGTTTCGTGAATGCGGGCAGATGAGTAACAATCGGCATCGAATATGTCAACATGACTGACATAAATGTCTCACCGGCACATCGCAGGCCCGGATCCGGGGGAGCGGGAGCGGCGCCTGATGCTGCCCTGCGCGATCCGGCTTACGAACTGATCGAACTCATGTTTTTCGCCTACCGCGACTTCGTGGGCGACCCCGATCATGTGCTTGAGCGGTATCAGTTCGGCCGGGCGCATCACCGCGTGCTTCATTTCGTCTTCCGCCATCCGGAGATTCGCGTGGCAGACCTGCTCGACATCCTCAAGATCACGAAGCAGAGCCTTGCCCGCGTCCTCAAGGAACTGATCGAGCAGGGCTTCATCCTCCAGAAGGAGGGACAGGTTGACCGGCGCCAGCGCCTGCTGACCGTCACCGAAACGGGGCGCGCGCTCGCGCTTGAGCTCGCCAAGCTGCAGACGGAGCGCTTTGCCCGCGCCATCGCCCAGTCGGGCACGACGCGCGACCAGGCGGTGCGCTTCCTCTATGCGATGATCGATCCGGAAGGACGCGAGGACGTGACACGGATGATCACCCAGGCCGACCGGGTCCTGCAGCGAACCAAGGAGCGGTGAGAGCATGACGGTTCCCGCCAGACCGCCGGAGGACGATGCTGCCCACCTGCTCATCGTCGACGATGACCGGGTGATCCGTCAGACCCTTGCGCGCTATCTCACCAACAATGGCTACCGCGTGACGACGGCCGGCCATGCGGCGGCGGCGCGCAAACGACTGGAGTGGCTGACCTTCGACCTCGTCATTCTCGATGTGATGATGCCCGGCGAGACCGGCTTCGAACTGGCGCGCGCCATCCGGGGAGGCACCGCTGGGCCGACGCCCGAACTGCCCATCCTCATGCTGACCGCGCGCTCCGATCTGTCCGACCGGCTGACCGGGCTTGAGATCGGCGCCGACGATTACCTGCCGAAGCCTTTCGAGCCGCGGGAGCTTCTCCTGCGCATCGGCGGCATCCTGCGCCGCGCCATGCCCACACCGCAGCCGGTGGTGGAGGCGGTGAAATTCGGCGATTTTCATTTTCACCTGTCGCGCCTCGAACTGAAGAAGGGCGAGGAGGTCGTCCGCCTGACCGACCGCGAGAAGGAGATGCTGCGGGTGCTGGCGGTGAAGCCCGGCGAGACCGTGCCGCGATACGATCTGGCTGCGCCGGGTGGCGACATCAACGAGCGGACCGTCGATGTCCAGGTCAACCGCCTGAGGCGCAAGATCGAGATCGATCCCGCCAATCCGCTGTTCCTGCAGACGGTGCGGGGCATTGGCTACAGGCTGATCGCGACGCCCTGATTGCGTGACTGAAACAGTCGGCGATGCCTGCGCGGATGCGTTGAAACACGTCCATGACCGATTAGCCTCACCTGGCGTGAGGGGGATTCGGCATGACGATGGATTCGGACGGTGGCTGGAGCGCGGGGCCCGGCGGTGACGACGACACGACGACGCAGCATGTCGGCTTTTTCGAGCGGCTCTGGCAGTCGATCACCGGGATCCTGGTCGGCCTTGCCCTGGTCGGGGCGACGATCTGGGGCATCTTCTGGAACGAGGGCAGGGCGATCGGCACGACCCGCGCCCTCAACGAGGGCGCCGGTGTCACGGTTTCGGTGCCGGCCGCGCGTGTCGATCCTGCCAACGAGGGCAAGCTCGTCCATGTCACCGGCGACCTCAGGTCCAACGGGACCCTGACGGACGCGGACTTCCAGATCTCGACCCAGGCGGTGCGCCTCGTGCGCAAGGTCGAGATGTATCAATGGAAGGAAGAGCAGCGGACCGAGACGCGCAGCAATGCCGGCGGCTCGCAGACCCGCACCACCACCTATGAATACACCAGGGTCTGGTCGGACCGGCCCATCGAATCCTCGCGGTTCCGCCGCCGTGACGGGCACGAGAATCCGTCCATGCCCGCCACCGGGCGCAGCCAGACGGCCGCCAACGCGACTCTGGGTGCGTTCCGCACCGACAGCCGGGTCGTTGCCCTCTTCGGATCGGGCTCCGAGCGCCGCCTCGATGTCACTGACGCGCAATTGCGCGCCTTCGCCAACCGTTTCGGCCCGCAGGCCCGCCTGAATGACGGCGGGGTCTATGTCGGCTACGACGCCGGCAATCCGGCGGTGGGTGACCTACGCATCACCTTTTCGGTCCTTCCCGAAGGCCCCGCCACCGTGGTGGCGCGCCAGGTCGGGCAGGGCTTCGGGCCTTACCAGGCCTCCAATGGCCGCGAGGTCTTCCTCGGCGAAACCGGCAGCAAGACGGCGCAGGAACTCTACGCCCATGCCCACGAGTCGAACCGCATCCTCACCTGGATCCTGCGCGTCGTGGCGATCCTGGCGATGTGGATCGGCTTCAACCTGATGCTGAGGCCTTTCGTGGTGCTGGCCGACGTCATCCCGCTGTTCGGCTCGGCCATGGCCGCCGGCGCCGGCATCGTCGCGCTGGCGCTCACTCTGGTCGTGGCGCTCCCGACCTTCGCCATCGCCTGGTTCTGGCATCGACCGATCATGTCGATCGTACTGATCGCCGTCGGGATTGGCGGCGCCTACGGCCTGAAGCTTCTCGGCGAGCGCCGTCGCTCCGCCAAGGCTCCGGCAGGCGGCCAGCCGTCCCAGCCGATCGGGGGAGCCGCCTATGGCGCGGCACCCGGGCCGCAGGACTGGCAGGGCCAACCTGCCTACCCGCAGGGACAGGCGCCGGCGGGCTATGCGGCACAGCCTGGCTATGCCCAGCCGCAGCCCGGCCATCCGCCGCAGGGCTGGCCCCAGGATCCAGGGCAGCAGCAGGCTCCGCCGGCCCAGTCCGGAGGATTTCTCAACGTGCCACCGGCACTGAGGCCCGGACAGAGGAACTGAGCACCCGCACCGGGTCCACAGACAGGAACGCCCGACCTCATCGGCCGGGCGTTCCCGTTTGTCGGGGCTGATGCGGGATCAGGGGATCAGGATGATCGAGCCGGTGGTCTTGCGGCCGGTGAGGTCCTTGTGCGCCCTGGCCGCATCCTTCAGCGCATATTCCTTCGGCTTCTGCACCTTGACCGTGCCGTTCTTCACCACGTCGAAGACGTCCTTGGCGTTGGCGAGCAGGTCCTTGCGGGTCGAGACATAGTGGAACAGGGTCGGCCGCGTCAGCGACGCCGACTTCGGCTGCAGGATGGAGGGCGCCACCGGATCCGGCGGGCCGGAGGCGGCACCGAAGAGCACCATGTGCCCGCGCACGGCCAGGCACTCGATCGACTTGAGGAAAGTGTCCTTGCCGACGCCGTCATAGACCACCTGCACGCCCTTGCCGCCGGTGATCTCCTTCACCCGCGCGACGAAATCCTCCTTGGTGTAGAGGATCGGGAACTTGCAGCCGTTCTTCCTGGCGAGTGCCGCCTTCTCCTCGGTCGAGGTCGTGCCGATGACCGTGGCTCCCAGCGCCTTGGCCCACTGGCAGAGCCAGAGGCCCATGCCGCCGGCGGCCGCATGCACCAGGACGAAGTCGCCCTTCCTGACCGCGTAGGTTTCCTTCAGCAGGTAGCGGGCGGTCATGCCCTGGAGCATGATGGCGGCCGCCGTCTTGTCATCGATGGCCTTCGGCAGCTTGACCAGCGAGGCGGCAGGGATCAGCCGCTTCTCGGCATAGGCGCCGGGCGGCCCCGCCGCATAGGCGACGCGATCGCCGAAGGCCACCTCCGTCACCCCGGGGCCGATGGCCTCGACGATGCCGGCGGCCTCCATGCCGATGCCGTGCGGCAGATGCGGCATGGGATAGGCGCCGCTGCGCTGGTAGATATCGATGTAGTTCACGCCGATCGCCGTCTGACGGACATAGGCTTCGCCCGGCCCCGGCGGCTTGAGCTGCACGTCCTCATAGACCATCGCATCCGGGCCGCCCGGCTTGTGGATGCGGATCGCCTTCACCATGACGTCGTCCCCTCTGACATGTGCCGTCGCTGCCGCGCCGCGGAGCGCCCGGTCCGCAATAAACGCGAACCGGATGTTGCGAACCGTTGTAATGCGAGGGAACGGGGTTCGTCGACAGCCATTCTTGCCGGCGAAGCATTGCGGGCCTGGACATGGTTGCGCCGCGGTGTCGTGGGAACAGCTCTTGCGAGGAGAGGCTGAGGAGCCCCCATGCTGTCCCGTCGCGATACGATTCTGACTTCGCTCAAGGCCGTGACCGGCGTCGCGATCGCAGCTTCGTCTCCTTTGGGGACTCTGCTCTCCTCGCCCGTTCAGGCGCAGGGCAGGGCTCCGGCCGACGGTGTCCCCTTCGGTGCGGCCGTCCGCGACGGGCCTCTGGCGGCGGAGGCCGACTACCGCGCGGCGCTCGTGCGCCATTGCCGGCAGATCGTCGGCGAGGGTGGCCTGAAATGGTACGACCTGCGCCCCTCGCGCGAACGGTTCGTCTACGACCTTCCCGACAAGCAGATCGAGTTCGCCAGCCGCAACGGCATGACCCTGCGCGGCCATACGCTGGTCTGGTACGGCGCCATGCCGGACTGGACGAAGTCGATCGCCTCGGCGTCCGAGGCCGAGCGCGAACTTGTCGGCCACATCGAGCAGGTGATGGGCCGCTATCGCGGGCGCATCAAGAGCTGGGACGTGGTGAACGAGCCGATTCCCGATGACCCGACGAGCCGCTCGGACATCCGGCCCTCGATCTGGCAGCAGCGGCTGGGGGAGAGCCACATCGCCCTGGCGCTGCGCACGGCGGCGCGCGCCGATCCTTCGGCCCAGCTGGTGATGAACGAGTACGACATCGAGTTCGTCGGTCCCCGCTTCCGCCGCAAGCGGGAGGCGTTCCTCCGGCTGATCCGCGACCTGAAACTGCGCAACGTGCCGCTGCACGCCATCGGTCTCCAGGGCCATCTGCGTGGCGAGCTCCCGATCGACCGCGAGGGCCTGTCGGCCTTCATCGCGGAGTGCAGGTCGATGGGACTTCAGGTGCTGGTCACCGAACTGGATGTGGTCGACGACAAGCTTCCCGGCCCCCCGGAGGTGCGCGACATCCTCGCCGCATCCCGCGTCTATGACTTCCTCGACGCCATCCGCGTGTCGTCGCCGCTGGACGCCCTTCTGAGCTGGGGCATCACCGACCGCTACACCTGGGTTCCGCTCTATTTCAAGCGAACCGATGGCCACTTGAACCGCCCCCTTCCCCTTGATGCCGACTATCGGCCGAAGCCGATGATGCGCGTCATCGAGCACTTCCTCAGGGAGCGCCGTTGATGCTGATCCGCCAGACCTCGACCTACATGGTGGCGCACGGCACCTCGGCCATCCTGGGCTTCCTGTCGGTGGTCCTGTTCACGCGGCTGCTGACGCCCGCAGAATACGGCATCTATGTCGTGGCGCTGAGCGTCGCCGGTATCATCTCTGCGCTGCTCTTCACCTGGGTGCGCCTCTCGGTGCTGCGCTTTGAGTCCGAGGGCGAGCGCACCGACATCCGCCTGACGGCGCTGGCGGCCTATGTCGTGTCCGTTGTAACCCTGCCGGCTGCACTGGGGATCACGGTCTGGGCTCTCGCCGTGCCCTTCGACAAGGCGCTGGCAGCAATCCTGCTCGCCGCAGCCCTCGGGCTGTTCGAACTCGGGCAGGAGATTCTCCGCGCGCGGCTCGATTCTACCTCCTACATGCGGGCCACGGTGATCCGCGCCTTTGTGGCGATCGGCATCTCCTATGGCCTCGTCCAGGCGGGCTGGGGCGGATATGGCCTCGTCGCAGGCGTTGCCGGTGCCTATGTGATCGGTGCACTGGCCTTCTCCGGCGCGATCTGGAAGGGCCCGCGCAAGCCCTTCGACCGGGTGACCTTCCGCACCATGCTCGGCTTCGGCATCCCGATGGCGATGTCGGGCGGCGTCTTCGCCCTCCATTCGGCTCTGGACCGGCTGCTGGTCGCCTATCTGCTGGGCGACGCCGCCGCCGGCATCTATGGCGCGGCCGCCGACCTGGTCCGCCAGATCATCCTGTTCCCGGCACTGTCCGTTGCCTCGGCCGTCGTGCCGCTCGCCATCCGCTCCCTTGCCGAGGAGGGGCCGGCTGCCGCCGATGCGCACACTCCCAGGGCATAGGCCAGCAGAAACGCGAAGTGCTGCGGCTGCCCCTTCTCAAAGTTCGCCGACCAGTTGGCGAGCGCGCCCAGGTCGTAGAGG
>CAZPMD010000024.1:17706-28713 GCA_964587395.1 uncultured Hyphomicrobiales bacterium | reverse complement strand
GGCGAGCTCCTGCTCGCGGTTGTCATGCCGGCGGTCGTTGGCCTTGCGATCGTCGCGCCGCACTTCGCCGCGCTCATTCTCGGCGCCGAGTTTCGCGACACGGCGGCCGCGCTGATCCCGATCCTCGTCTTCGCCTGGCTTTTCCAGACGATCTCCCAGCAGTACGTCCAGGTCAGCTTCCACCTGGCGAAGAAGCCCTCCCTCATGGTGGCCCACGGCACGGCCATCCTGGTCGTCAACGTCATCGCCATGGCGCTGTTGGTGCGGCCCTTCGGGCTGAAGGGAGCCGCCTGGTCGTTGGTCATCGCCGAGGCTGCCGGCGTGGTCGCGGGCTACATCCTGTCGCATCGCGCCCATCCGCTGCCGCTGGCCTGGCGTCCCATCGCCAAGGTCGTGCTGGCCGTGGCCGCCATGGCCTTGCCGACGGGCCTGCTCGAATGGTCGCTGCCGGGTGAAGGGATCTGGCCCCTCGCTGTCACCGTCGCGGTGGGCGTTGCGACCTATGCCGTGGCAGCTTTCGCCCTCGACCTCGCAGGAACCCGTTCCGCCCTCATGGCACGGCTGAGGCCGGCCGAGGGTGCGGCTGGCGGCTGACCGCAGGGCCAACGGACCGGCGACCGCGGGACGCAGGGGATCGCGGGCTCAGACGTCCCAGCGCACGGCGGCGATGTGATCGGCCAGCAGCTGGTCCACCTCGTGCCGCGCCGTGTCGAAGGCTTCCCGCCCCATCCGCTCGTATTTCCAGCTGTCGCTGATCTCGCGGAAATGGCGGTAGGAGAAATCCTTCGTCATCCAGCGCGACGGGAGATGACCGCCGATGGAATGGATCTTCCACTGGGCGCGGTCGGGGATGCGCGAGGGCACGAGGGTCCATTTCGGCGGACAGCGGTCGGCGTCGACGGTCAGGATGCCGAGGCGCTTCACCGGCCGCTCGCGACGGGTCACGGTGTAGTCGCAGTGGCGGCGGCCGGCCTTGCCAGGGGGCGGGTCGCGGCCCTCGATGCCGATGACCCAGCGTCCCTCGTAGCGCAGCACGCCGAAGGGCTCGGCCTCGACCGCCTCGAAGATGCTGCGTCCCGAAGGCGTCAGGATGAATTCGTCGACATCCGAGCCCTGGACGCTGGCGGCGGCCTCGAGGAAGCGGCGGCGGGCATGTTCCCAGACCCCGTGCTGGCCGAAATCGGAGTCCCAGTAACGGCGGGCGTCGATGCCCTGGGGACCGAACTTGTAGGGCCAGTCGACCACCCTGATCGCCGCGATGCCGGCGATCTCGCCCAGCGCCTCGGCCAGATCCTCGGGGGAGTAGCGGTCCGAGTTGTTGTCGTAGATGAGCACGGCGTCGGCGCCGTGAATGTCGCGCGAGAAGCGAACCCAGTCCCGGATCCATGCGATATCGTTGTTGCGCGACTGCGTGAAGAGCACGCGCCGGCCGGCGAAGATGTCGACCTCGCTCGGCCGAATGGCAACCTCGGCCGTGCCGAGGGGACCGGACAGCCGCAGCGATCGCGTGCCATCCGGCGCCTCGACATGGATCTGGCCGTGTCGGTCCAGCTCGCGCACCTCGAAGCGGCAGTTCGCTTCCGAGGGCAGGGCGGTGATGGTCGTCGCCTCGAGATCGCCTTTCAGGTTCAGGAAGGGCGGCCCGACGAGCACGATGCGGCCGCGTGTTCCGACGAAGGCGTCGTAGAAGAGTGTCTCGGCGTCGAAGCGCGCGTCATAGTCGGCGTCGCGCGCCTCGACCGGCCGCGGTGCCAGCCGGCGGGCTGGCGTGAAGTCCGGCAGCCGTGTCGGCTGCAGCCGCATGATCTCGACATGGTCGGCGAGGGGGCGGCTCACGGGTGAACTCCTGTCGGGACGGCCCGATCCATATCGTTGCGGCGCATCGACATCGGCGGCGGCCGCATGATCAGGCCGATCGTGTCGCCATCAGGTAAATGGCCTTGGGATTTGTGACGGCGTAGCGCCAGAACAGCCGTCGGGGTTCGAGCCAGATGCGGTAGAGCCACTCCAGCGAAGCCCTCTGCATCCACTCCGGCGCGCGGCGGTTGGTCCCGGAGAGGAAGTTGAAGAGGCCGCCCGAGGTCTTGATCATGCCGACGCTGGTTAGCCGGTCGGCGTGGCGGGCGACGAAGCGCTGCTCGTGCGGGACGCCCATGGCGAGCCACAGGATGTCCGGGGCGAGGGCGTCGATCTCCGCGAGCTTGGCATCGAGGGCCTCGCCCTTGAGGAAGCCGTGGCAATGACCGACCAGATTGAGTGCGGGATAGGCCCGGCGAACACTGGCGACGGCCCGGTCGTTCTCCTCGGGTGTGGCGCCGAGCATGTAGAAACTCACGCCTTCGCGCTCGGCCCGCCGGGCGACGTCGTGGAAGAGGTCCGTGGTGGCGACTCGCTCGGGAAGGGCGGTGTGGCAGCGATAGCGCGAGGCCATGACCAGCGGCTGTCCGTCGGCGACGATCTGGTCGGCATCGCCGATCAGTGTCGCCAGTTCGGGATCAGACGCCGCGCGTGCCAGGACCTCGCCATTGGCCGAGGTCAGATAGAGGGGGCGCCGGCCGCGGGGACGTTGCCTCGCGGCGCGGATCATCCAGTCGGCGGTGCCGGCCCGATCCAGCACCGCGATGGGCAGACCTCCAACCTGGACGGTCGGGATGGCGTGAAAGGCCGCGTCGAAATCGGTCGTCATGGCGTCACTGCACCAGACGGGCGACCGGACTGCGCGGCATGGCCGGCGCCTGGCCTTGCGGTGCGGCGATGGCGCCGGCCGGCTTCAGCAGGGCGAGCAGGATCGCGAGGCCCACGCCGAGCCCGGCCCCGACAGTGAAGCCGGCGGCCGCCATCACGACACCGCGGGGCGGGAACACGCGGTCGCGCGGGGGCTGGGCCACGGTGATGATCCGGGCGTTGCTCGTGTCGACCCGCTCAAGCTCGCTCGTCTCGCGCGATCGGGACAGGAAGGTGTTGAGCAGGTTCCGGTTGACGTCGACCTCCCGCTGCAGCTCGCGCAGCTGGACAAAGGCCTGGCCGGCGCTCGAAGCCTGGGTGGTGAGCTGCTCGACAGTGCGGCGCTGGGTCGCCTCGGCGGCACGGGCGCGATCGAGATCGGCGCGCGCCGCCTGGGCGATGCGGCCGAGTTCGTCGGCAATGGCGCGGTCGAGGTCGGCGACCTGGGCCTGGCCATTGCGGACGGTCGGATGGCGGGGACCGAATTCGGTCTGGGCATCGGCGAGGCGGCGACGGGCCTCGGCCTGCTGGCCGCGGAGCGCCGCGATGGTCGGCGACATGACCGCTTCGGGCAAAGCGCCGGCCTGGCTGGTGCTGCGTAGCGAGATCTGGATCTGCTCGTGGCGGGCCTGCGCCTCGGCGACGCGGGCCTGAGCCTGCCCCAACTGGGTGTTGGCATCGGTGAGCTGCTGCTCGCTGACGAGCTGGGTGCGGGTGCCGACGAGGCCATTCTGGCGACGGAAATCCTCGGCCCGCTCCTCGGCGGATCGGACCCGCGCCCGCAACTCGTCGAGGCGATTGGTCAGCGACTGCGTGGCGCGGCGGGCCGCGTCGGCGCGGGCGGCGGTCTGGCTGTCGATATAGGCGTGCGAGACGGCGTTGGCGAGGCGGGCCGCCTTCTCGGCGTCCGCGGCGCGCACCGTCACCTCAATGACGAATGTCCGCTCGGGGCGGCGGACGATGACACGGTCGTAGAGGGCGTTGAGAGCCAGGCGCTCGCGGACTTCGAGGCTCTCCTCGCCGCCGCGTGCCATGCCGAGGCGGTCGAGCAGTGAGACCGCCCAGGAGGCGCCGCCCTTGCCGTTGAACTCGGGGTCTGCGGTCAGCCGCTCGCTGTCGACGACCCGCGACAGTACGCTCTGCGAGGTCACGATGCGCGCCTGGCTTTCGACGAAGTTGATCGCGGTGTTGGAGTCCTGCTGGCGGGGCGTCAACTCGTTGTCGAAGACCTGAAGGCCGCGCGGATCGATGAAGATCTGCGCCGTCGCCATGAAGCGCGGGGTCATGAACCGGGATGTCGCATACGCCGCAGCCGCGCAGGCGAGTGCGAGAGCCAGGATCGCCATCCAGTGGGGCCAGACGGCCGCCAGCAGACCGGCTGATGACAGGGAGCTGTCGGCGCGGCGCGCTGGCGACATCTCGCGGCGTTCGGAACGACCATCGTCATACATGGGCAGAGCCCTTCCTGGCCTGTCCGGTCCGTCGCAACGCGCCGTCCCGGATTGGAACACGAAAATTCATTCGTGCCTGGGACCCGCAAGGCCGGGGCCAGAGGCTTCCGTATCGGTTCAGGACACGCCGATCCGTTCGAGTGCCGCACGGACCGGGAGGATGTCGATGCCGCGCGCCTGCGTCCGATCCACGACGCGTTCGAGCATCGCGATGGACGTGCCGTAGGCGGAGGGCGTGTCGCTCACATCATGGGTGAAGAAGACCAGCCAGCCCCGCGTCGCTTCCACCTGGTCGAGCAACCGATCCAGCCTTGCACTGTCGATGCCGCGTTCGCTGATCTCGACCGCGTTGATGAAGTCGAGATCCATCCGGCCGGCATTGATGCCCGCCTGGACCGAACGGCTTGCCCGGACTGTCGTCGCCAGATGGCGCTTCTGCATGAGGCCGCAGAGACCATAGGGATAGGCGTAGGTCTCGCGCCCGAGGTCGGGCAGGAGACGACGCAGTCTCGCCCTGTTGGCGGCGAGATCTGCGGCGAAGGCTGCCGGCCGCATCGTCGTGGCCGGGCGGTGGGCGTGGCTGTGGAGGCCGATCTCGTGGCCGCGCCGATGCAGGTCGATCGTCTCCGCCTCGCCCGCGACGATCCAGTGCGGTGTCGTGATGCCGAAAAGGCCTGTCGCGACGTAGTAGGTGCCCCTGACGCCGCGATCCTCCAGAATGCGGGCGCCGTGGACATAGGCCGAGAGCGGGAAATCATCGAAGCTGACCGAGACGACTGGCTTGTCCAGCGCGATGCGCGCCGAACGGAAGGGCCAGCGTCGACCGATCACGTGATCGATCCGCTCGGACAGGCTGCCGAAGCGCATGTCAGCACCCTCGCCGGTCTGCGCGAGACTGTCAGCCGGTGGCAGTCTGCGGAAGCGGGGGCGGGGGGCACCCTGGACGTCATTGTCGGCCAAATGGGTGTTCCTGTTTCATTGGCCTGTTTTCGGACAGGACCGGTTGCCGTCGATGCATCAGCGGCGCAACTGGCAAGTCCCGCGCCAGACATCGATCGGCAAGGGCCTTGCTCTATCAGGGACAGAACGCTTGCCGTCCACGCGATGGAGCCTGATCTTGAACCAGGTTGGAACAATGACCCCCGACATGTCCCGTCCCGAGACGCCGGACGCCGACCGGACCGTCCGCAGTCCCGGCCTCGATGCCGGGGGCGTCAGGGCAGCCGTGGTGATCGCCACCTTCCGGCGCCCGGCCATGCTGGCGGAGACACTGGCCTCGGTTGCCACGCAGAGGACCACGGTTCCCTTCGCCGTGGTGGTGGTCGAGAACGATGCGATCCGCCGCGACGGGTTTGCCGTGGCCTCCGACTGGCTGTCCCGCGGGACCTTGCCCGGCCTGGCGATCGTCGAGCCGCAGCAGGGCAATGTCCACGCCATCAATGCCGGCTTTGCCTGCGCCCTGAAGGCCTTTCCGAACGCCGACTTCATCCTGATGATCGATGATGACGAGCGGGCCTCGCCCGACTGGCTGTCGCTCATGGTCAATGCGGCCGAACGCGGCGACAGCGACGTGGTGGGGGGGCCGGTGATTCCGCAGTTCCGCGAGCAGGCGCCGGCGCTTCTGGCGCGCCATCCGGTCTTCTGGCCGAGCCACGACGTCACCGGACCCGTGCCGATGATCTATGGGACCGGCAACTGTCTGGTCCGGCGGCGGGTATTCGACCGGATGGGGCAGCGTCCCCTCGACCCCCGCTTCAACTTCCTCGGTGGCGGGGATCTCGACTTCTTCACCCGCTGCCGCAACGCCGGGCTGAAGTCGTTCTGGGTCCAGGAGGCTCTGATCACAGAGACCGTGCCGGAGGAGCGGGCCCGGTTCGGCTGGGTGCTGAGGCGCGGCATGCGCATCGGCTCGATCAACCGCGCCGTCGAGGTGAAGCAGGCCGAGGACCGAGCCGCGCGGCTGAGGATCCTCGCCAAGGATCTGGCCATCATCCCCATCGCCCTCATGCGCGCCGTCGTGGCGCTTGTGCGGACCGGCAATCCGATGATCGCGACCCATCCGCTCGCGGTCTCGGCCGGCCGGATCGGCGCGTGGTTCGGCGTCGAACAGCAGCCCTACAGGGCGGGGCGGACCACATGAGCCTCACCACCCATGACGGTGCCGCGCGGGGCCTGCCTGCCGACGAACTCGCCGAGCTGATGCACTGGGGGCGCCTCGCCGTCTTCGCCGGTGCGCTGCTGCTCTCCTGGATCACGCTCGAGCCGTTTGCCGATCTGACCAGCACGGACGTGCTGGAACTTGCCACCGGCCGCGACGGCGCCACCTACATGGCCTATGGCCTGCTCGCCGCTGCAGGCTTTGCCATCAGCCTGATGACCCAGCCGCGGCTTCTCGCGACGCTGTTCCATCCCATGTGGATCCTGCTCGCCCTGTGGCTTGGCGTCACCGTGGTGACCTCCGCCGATCCCAGCCTGTCGATCAGGCGCCTCGTCCTCTTCGGCATGCTGGCGCTGGTCTGCGCCACGCTGTTCCTGATGCCGCGTGGCCGCGGGCAACTGGCGGCCCTGCTGGTCGGGACGGCGGGTTTCGTGACGGCCCTGTCGCTCGTCGGCATCACGCTCTTTCCCGATCTCGCTATCCACCAGGCCACCGATGTGGGCGAGCCGCAGCTCGCCGGTGACTGGCGCGGCGTCTTCGCCCACAAGAACACCACCGGCGCAATCTTCGCCATGTTCATCTTCATGATGATCTTCGCCATCCGCGCCGGTTACGGCCTTGCCGCCGCACCCGTTCTGGCGGCTTCGGTGCTCATCGTCGCCATGTCCGGCGCCAAGAGCTCGACCATGCTCTTTGTCGGTGCGATGCTCGTCTCCGTGCTGGTGGCGCGCATCCGCAACGGCATCCTCGTAGCCGCCATCGCCCTTGCACCGCTGGTGGTGCTGTCGATCCTCGGCCCGGGGTCCGTCGTCAGCGACGCCATCGGCAGTGTCGTCCGGATGCTGCCGGTCGACGTCACCTTCACCGGCCGCGCCGACATCTGGGAGCTCGCGCTCGAGAAAATCGCCGAGCGCCCCGTGACCGGCTGGGGCTACCAGGCCTACTGGGCTCTCGAATCCACGCGCTTCGGGCAGGAGGACACCACCCAGTGGGCCGGCCATGCGGCCCACGCCCACAACGGTTATATCGACGCGGCGCTCAACATGGGCCTGCCGGGCCTCGCCCTGACCGTCATCGTCTTCGTCATCATGCCGCTGCGCAACTATCTCGCGGCCCGGCGAGGCGGCGCCGATCCGGCGCTGCTGCTCATGTTGCTGCAGATCTGGCTCTTCGGTGTCTATCTGTCGGTCATGGAGAGCTTCATGTATCTGCGCTTCCATCCGACCTGGATCACGTTCCTCGTCGCGGTGTTCGGCCTGCACTATCTCGCGAGGCGGCCGCATGTCGCGCTCTGACGCCGCGGCCCGGCTGGACTTGCTCGTCTCCGACAGCCCCGCGCCCTGCGGGGTCGAGGCCTTTGCGCGCCGTCTCGCGGCCACCGCTGGCGACCGGGCGACCACGCGCCGGCTGGGAGCGCCGGCCGTCGCCGACGCTGGCGTCCTGGTGCTCAACCTGCCTGTCGTTGCGTGGAAGAAGAAGCTCGTCGAACCGGTCGCGGCGGCGCTGCAGGCGCGGGCGGCGGGTCGCGCGGTCCTCATCGTCCTGCACGAGTGGTCCGATCTCGACTGGAAGCGCCGGGCGACCTACGCGCCGCTGCTACCCCTGGCCAGTGCCATCCTGTTCTCCTCGCCCGAGGTCGCACTTCAGTTCGCGGCGAGCCCGCTGTCGCGCCTTGCCCCGCGTCGCCGCGGCCTGGTGCCGATCCCGCCGAACGTGGTGAGGCCGGAATTCGCGCCTGAAACGGAGCTGAGCCGCCGCCTCGCGGTGGAACGCGCACACGGACGCCTCGTGCTCGGTCACTTCGGGTCGATCTACCCGCGCAAGCAGTCGCGCCAGATCCTCGACCTGACGGCTGCCCTGGTCCAGCGCGGTGAAGACCCCTTTGCCGTTTTCATCGGCTCCTTCGTCAAGGGTCAAGACGATGTCGAGGCCGCCTTCATGGCCCATGCCCGTGCCCTCGGAGTGGCCGACCGCATCCTCGTGACCGGCTACATCGCGAGCGATGCCGATCTCTTTGCGATCTTCGCCGAGGTCGACGTCTTCGCCTATCTCTTCGCCGAGGGGCTGACAAGCCGCCGGGGCAGCGTCCTCGCCTGTGCGATGGCCGCGCGCCCCGTCGTGGTCAATGCGCCCGATCGCGTCGACGCCTTCGATCATCATCAGACCTATCGGCGTCTGCTGGAGGAGGGCCGCCTGCGGCTCGTCCCGACGCGCGCGGCGCTCGACGAGGTCGCGACGGCGGTGATAGAGGCTGCGGCCCTGCCTCGGCAGTCCGGCCTCCTCGACGTCGAGGCGGCCTGGCGCGACGCGCTGGACGCGGTCGACGCCATCCTGGGCGGCTGATCGTTCTGAAGCATCCCTGCATGACGAAAGCCGCGGCAGATGCCGCGGCCTTCGTCATTCTACGCGACGCTCGTGTGTCAGAAGGCGTTGTCGTAGGCCTTCCGCGAGAAGACGGTGCGGAACAGGATCTCGATGTCGAGCAGGATCGACCAGTTGTCGATGTAGTAGAGGTCGTGCTCGACCCTCGCCTTCATCTTGGCGTCGGTGTCGGTCTCGCCGCGCAGGCCGTGGACCTGGGCCCAGCCGGTGATGCCCGGCTTGACGTTGTGGCGACGGGCGTAGAGCGCGATCCGCTCGTCGAACTCCCGATCGTGGGCGATGGCGTGCGGGCGCGGACCAACGAGCGACATCTGACCGGCGAGGACGTTGAGGAGTTGCGGCAGCTCGTCGAGGTTCCAGCGCCTCAGGTATCGGCCGACCCTGGTGATGCGCTGGTCATTGCGGGTGGCCTGGCGCACCACGTCGCCGTCCTCGGTGACCGTCATGGTGCGGAACTTGACGATCTGGAAAGCGCGCTGGTTGAAGCCGAGGCGACGTTGCCGGAACAGGATCGGGCCAGCACTGTCCAGCTTGATGGCGATAGCGATGAGGATCAGCACCGGCGTGAACAGGAACAGCGCAAAGGAGCTGAGAGCAACGTCGAGCAGGCGCTTGATCATCACCTCGCCGGCGGTGAGCGGCGGGCGGCCGAGCTGGAGGCTGGCGATGCCGCCTGACTTGGCGATGTGGATATCCTGGAAGCGGTCGAAGATGCGCTCCGGTCCGAGATGGATCGTCACCGGAATTCGCATGAACCCTTCGACGAGGCGATCGATCGTCTCAGTGTCAGACCAGGGCACTATGATCAGCACGTCGTCGAGCTGCATCTCGCGCGCCTGGGCGGCGATCCTGGCGATGTCGTCGCGGCCGACAGGTCCGCCGCCGGGCGCCAGCAGGCCCGTCCCGGCGATGTGCATGCCGGCATTCCAGGGCTGGTGGCGCAGCGCGAAGGAGGTGACGTCCTCCTCGCGCCCGACCAGCATGACGCGGCGGGCCGGAATGACCCCGAGCTTGGAGCCGAGGGTCATCAGCCGACCGGCCGAACGGCGCGCCAGCAGGACGGCGGGGAATCCGGTCAGGAAGGTGAGGATGACCGCAACGCGCGAGAAGGCGTCGGTCGTCTTGGTGGCAAAGGCGAAGGCCATCAGCACGAGGAAGGCCGCGCCCCAGAGGCTCAGGGTCGTGCCGAAGCCGCGCTGGACCCCGACATAGTTCCCGATCTGGTACTGCCCGCGGACCGCGCTGAGCAGCACGAAGGTGCTGGCAACCAGCAGGGCGAGGGCTGCGTGGGACTCGACCGTCCACCACTCGCCGCTGACGGCGCGGTTGTAGAGCAGGGACATGACGTAGGAGGTGAGTGCGATCACCGTCCCGTCGAGGAGCGCCGTCGACAGCTTCACCGCCAGACGCATCCACGCATAGCCACCGCGGCTGCGTCGGGCCACGGCTCCTGCCGGAATGTCGAGATCTTTCAGGGTCATCGCTTTGACTCGCAGGCCTGTCGACAATGCCTGTCCCGAAGGGGGACGAAACGGCTCACATGCCGGGCATCTTGCAGAACCCATGCCGCTCGGGGCCGGACACCGGGTCAGTCGCCCCGGGGTTTCCCGCGGGCGGTGGCCAGGGCACGGGCTGACAGCGTGCGCCGCGCGGCCAGCGGGGTGAGATCGTGATCTGCTCCGGGGATGATGGTGATACGCAGGTTGTCCCGAGCCACCAGCCAGCGTCCGTTCGCGCCGAAATGAAGGGCCATGTCGCCGAGTCCCGCGTCGTTCTCGCTGAAGAGCAGTTCGACGGGCACCTTCCGGTCGCCAAGCTTCCGCACCATGTCGCGTGCCGACCGGGTCTGTTCCGACGGTGCAACGGCGCGCAGGCGTGCAGCGAAGCGCCGACCGAATTCGCGGATCAGGGGACCGATCTTGCGCTCGCCGGTCAGGATCCTTTTCCAGGCGCGCGCCTCCAGCACCTTGGCGGCGTAGCTGGCGGCCAGCGGGTAGGCGGATGCGATGGCCTGTTCCACCGTCTCGCCCGGGCGCCAGACGAAACGCTGGATGTTGACGAGGATCAGCCCGGTGATGCGTGGATCGCGGGCGGCGTGATGAAGCGCCAGATAGGCGCCGCTGCAGGCACCCAGCATCGTCACGTGGCCGAAGCCGCGAGATGCGAGGAGCTCCACGGCATCAGCGATCTGGGCGTCGTTGGCCGGATTGTAGAGCACCGCGTCCACCGTGTCCTGCGCTCCCGGCCGGTCGCGGCCGTCGCCGATGCCGGCGAGATCCATGCGCAGCGAGG
>CAZPMD010000024.1:0-17696 GCA_964587395.1 uncultured Hyphomicrobiales bacterium | reverse complement strand
ACGCCCTCGGCGGCGAGTTCGCGCGCCAGCAGAACGCTGGATCGGGCCCATCCGACATGGGAATTGCGACCGGCATTGACGATCAGCAGGACGGGCTTTCCGTCAGCGGCGGCACGAGGCTGGCAGATGATACCGAACAGACGATGGCCCTCGCCGATGGTCATCGCCTCCTCGCGGAAATGCGGGCCGTCGAGCGTGGCGACCGGCGCGGCGTCGGCAACCGCCCTGTCACCCGCGGGAAGGCCGGAGACCCAGGAGACGCTCCGGGCGATGACATCGGCAGGGGTCGAGGCCATGGTGGGGCTCAGTGAGATCGCCTCGAAATCCTGGGCCTCCGCGACGGTGAGTCCGTGACAGCCCTGACGCGCCTCGGCGGAGTTCCTGCGGTGCAGCAGCAGGGTCGCGACCGGCACGGGCTCGAGCCGGCAGAGATCGATCCTGCGGATGGCGTCCAGCGTCTCGTTGGTCGTGGCGAGGCCGGCGATGAGCAGCCCATCGGGGGTCACCGTGTCGTCCGGGTTCAACCGCGCGCCCTCGGCGACAGCGCGGGCCGTCATGGCGAGTTCGCGGGCGTAACTCCGGCCCTTGACGATGGGATCGAGCAGCAGAAGCCCGGCTGGCGCCGGTGCCGATCGTGCCGCGAGGGCCGCGAGGGTCGCACCGAAGCGCAGTCCGGCGAAAACAATGGCTGAGACGCCTGCATGACGCTTCAGGAAATCAGCCGCCTGACTGACCGAGCCGGTCCAGGCCCCAAGACGTTCTGGATCGGTGTCGTCTCCGAGGGAATCGCCCGTTCCGGGCAGGTCGAACCGCAGCGCGGCGTGCCCCGCCGCCGCCAAGGCATCGGCCAGCAGCCGCAGGCTCTTGGTCGCCGCGAGGGCCTCCACCCCGTGCGGCGATACGATGACCACGCCGATGCCGGAGCGTGCAGGACCGTCCGGCAGGTGCAGCTTGCCCATCAGGCCGTTGAACGTGACGGGGATCATGCTGCGAACTCGTAGGGAACTGGATGGCTGTTGAGGGCCGAGACGACACCGCGGGCGGCCGCATGGCCGTGCCGGCGGATCAGTGGCACCACGCGAGTTTCGCACGGCGCCAGGCTGAAACCCTCGTCGGCTGCACGGAAGCTCAGGTCGTCGATCGTCACGAAACGGGCGAGCCGCGATGTGGTGATCGCCAGGGCCGGCGTTCCGTCCTGCAGCACCGGACGGGCCTCAAGACCGATGTCGCGGGGCGCGGCGGCGCGTCCGGCAACCACATGACTTGCTTCCGCGACGAGTGCGCCGGTTTCGACATCGTGCAGGCGGGCAAGGGTCGCATCGTGGGCGAGGGCGCCGAAGCGATAGGCGTGGCTGACGTCGAAGAAGTGACCGGTCAGCGCAAAGCTCGACCAGGTCTCGGATGACCGCGGTGCGAGGCCGACATCAGTCTCGGCGCGCGACAGCGGGTGCGGACCTTCGCCATAGGTGGCCAGAACCAGCTTCAGCCGCTTCGTTGCGGCGGTTTCGTTGACGACATGGATGCCGAGCCCGTTCAGTCCCTCGTCGGTGATTCCGAGGTGGACCGGCCGGAAGGCGCGCTTGAGCGCGTGATAGGCCGTCTTCGGATTGCCCAGCCGGTCGATGACGCCCCACCCGGCGCCTGCCTTCATGTCATTCAGGAACCAGACGAGGCCACCTCCGCACCGCGACCCGGACCGGCGCCATTCGGCGAAGACGGCTTCCATGAGTTCGGCCGGCGCGGCGCGCCCGAGGGCGAGGTAACGCTCCGGATCAGTGCTGCGAAGCGCCTGCGGGTCGACGCCAAACAGCGCCTGGACATAGTGATCGCTCACGTCCTCGAAGTCCCAAGAGGCGCCGGCGTCGCGTGGCACGCCGTCTTTCCAGTGCGGATCGGCGGGAAAGGTCAGATTCTCGATCACAAGCGTCGCCGGTGCGGGCACGTTCGCAAAGGCGAGGCATTCGGAGGCGAAGCGGACGTCGGCGCGGCGCGCGTCCTCGATGGGGCGGCAATAGGCACCGACGCCGAAATAATGGGTGACGCCTTCATCGGTCACGAAGGGCAGGGGGCCGCCCCAGGGCGTGTGGGGGACGTAGGCGGCCTGCGGCGCGAGGTCGGCAACGATCTCCGGCAGCACCTTCTCGAACAGCGGCATGGCGGCCTGGGTCGGTTTCAGGCCGAGCATGGTGGCCTGCTGTGCCATCTCGCTGCCGCCGCAGACGATGGCGAGCGACGGCGAACCCCGGAGCCGTCCGAGCAGCGAGCGGGTTTCCGCCTCCACCTCGGATCTGAACGCGGGATCGTCGCCCGGATAGTCGAAGTTGGCGAAGGGCAGGTCGTGCCAGACGAGGATGCCCAACTCGTCGCAGGTGTCATGAAAGTCGCGACTTTCGGGCGTCGTCGTCCCGGAGAGGCGGATCATGTTCATGCCGGCATCGCGGGCGAGTTCCAGCAGGGGCCGCGGATCCGCATTCCCCGGAGACACAGGATCAGGCGGCATCCACGACGCGCCACGACAGAAGATGCGTTCGCCGTTGATGACCAGAGCGAAGCCTTTGCCGTCCGGTCCATGATCGACCGCGAGCGTGCGGAAGCCGACCTTGCCAAGCTGGAGGATGCGCGGGCCGATACGCAGCGCGACGCCGTGAAGCGACGGCTCGCCGTGCGTGTGCGGCCACCAAGGGGCGATGCCGGGCAGCACCATCCGGCCGGAATGGCCGCCCTCGGCATCGGGGTGCAGCGTGTGCGCGCGGCCGCCGCAGAGCACCTCGACCGGCGCACGGGGAGGCTCTGACAAGCGGAGCGACACGTCGAGAACACCGTCCCTGCCGTCGAGCCGCGACGTAAGGGCGATGTCATGGAGACGCGGGCCTGTACCGTGGCGCACGAGAGACACCGGCTGCCAGGGACCGACGACAGCCACGTCAGGCGCCCATCCCGGCATGTGCCCAAGCGGTGTCGCCCGGACCAGTCTCAGCGGGCCGGGCTGGATCATCATGGGCCGCCAGCGCTGCCGCGGCCCCTTGGCCGTGGCGAGGATGGGGTTCAAGGCTTGAAAGCGGATGGCAAGATCGTGCCGGCCACGATCAGAGAGATCGACCGAGTGGGTGCGAAACATGGAGCGCGTCTGGAGGAGCGGCTGGCCATCAAGGAAGACATCGGCATGGCTTGCCAATCCCTCGAAGTGGAGTGTCGACGGCCCTTCGGCGATGAAGGCGCAACGATACCAGACATCCTTGTCGTGAAGCCCGGATGGCACGCCGGGAACGAGCTGGCCGGCGGCGATCAGCGCTTCCTCGGCGGTTCCAGGAACCGCCGCGGCGATCCAGCCGCCTGCTCCGGCGAGGGCCGCGGGTTCCGAGAATGCGCCGGGCTCCGTCACGGCCAGCTCCCAGCCCGCATCGAGCGGGACGATCGTCTCGTCCATATCGTCGCGAACCAGCAGCATGCGCAGTCTCAGGATGCGGCCCGAACGAGCGTCCGGGTTTCGGCGGATGGAAAGCGCAGGACCTGTGCCAGCTGCTCCATGAGTGCGCCGTAGTGGCGCGCCGTCTCGTCGAGGGCGGCTGCCAGCGCATCGGTCTTCTTTCGGGCGAGGGCGCGGGCAAGGAGGAACTGGAAGGTCTTCATGCCGTTCGACATCGCCTCGCATAGCGCGACGGCCGGCTCGAGACCCGCGACGCCCTGGCGGCCGAGCCAGGCGAGGTGATCGCCGAGCAGGGCGATGTTGGCGCCGAACTGGCGCGCCGTGTTGAAGGCATAGGGGTGGAAGGAGCAGGGCGGCTGCGTCGCCAGCCAGTCGAGGTGCCGCTGGAGGGCGTCGCGATAGGCAAGGACCGGGTTGCGTTCGGGCCGGCGGGCCCAGTGAGCGGCGAGGCGGGCGAGAGCCGCATCCTTCAAGGCACGGCCGGACAAGCCGGGACCGACCACCTTCACGAACTCGGTGTAGGGCGGCAGGACCGGGGTCGGAACAGAACCGAAGCCGAGCAGGTGCTCCACGTCGGCGCCCTGCATCTCGAAATAGCCGGCATTGTGGAAGTAGCCGAGCCTTGCCGATGCGCGATCGAAGAGATTGACCGCGATGGTCGTCTTCGAATGGTCGGTGCGGTAGGTGACGCCCTGCGTGTCCGGCAGGTGATGGGCGTCAACCTCGACGAGGACGATGCGGCCGCGGGCGACCTGCTCCTCAAGGTGGTCGACGAACGGCCGGTAGATCGACAGTTCCTGCAGGTCGAGCCCGAACAGCGCGTCGAGATCGCCGTTGGGGATCTTGAAGAAGGTGAACTGGTCACCCTCGAAGTCCTGGGCCAATGTCATCCCGAGGGCCGCCGTCGGCTCGCGGCCGAGCGTCGCCAGGAGCTCGATGAAGAGATCCGTGTGGCAGTTGGTCTCCGGCCAGGCCCTGGCCGCGTCATGCAGGGCATGGCGCGGATAGGTCGCGGCGTCGAGGTTCGGGAAGACGGCGGCCATGGTCAGAGCCCCAGCGACTGGCGGACCGACGCCGGCCAGCGCTTCACGTTGGTGCCGTAGTGCTTGAGCAGGGCGAGAATGACCCGCTCGTGGCCGAAGCCGACGCAGGCCGTGTGGCCCACCTCGCCGTCGTCGGTGGTGAGCCCGAAGGTCTTGCCGAAGTGGTCCTGGTGGTAGTTGAACGACAGGCAGGCCGTCGGCTTCTCCTCGCTCTCGATGGCGATGAGCAGTTCGAACTTCAGGCGCTGGTCACGCTGGTTGACCGCCAGCATCTTGCCCGTCCGGCCGAAGAAGGGGTCATTGGCGACATCGACCATGAAGGGCAGGCCGAGCTCGCCGATCATCGCCTGACCGCGCTCCAGCCAGGCGGCGCGGAATTCGGTCACCTGGTCCGGCGTGCCCATGCGGACGAACTCGCGCATGCGGAAGAACTGCTGACGGGCAGGATCCTTCGACGGCTCGTGGCGGAAGCAGTAGGACATAAGGTCGAAGAGACGACCTTCGGCGGGCAGGGTGCCGCGCTTCGCGGCGGTCGGATAGAGCGGGTAGCAGGCCGCGGGGGTGAGGACGATCTCGCTCGCCTTCTGGCCCTCGGTCCAGTCGCCCTTCTGCTCGATGGTCTGCAGCAGGCTGACGTGGTCCGCCGGGCTGCCGCAGAAGCAGTGAACGGTGCCGGCGAGCTGGGGGAAGCTCTTCATGTAGCCGGACTGCTCGAAGACCGAGCGCGACATGGCGGGGGGAAAGCGCACGACCTCCGGCTCGTCGGCGGCGCCATAGCGCGTCACGAGATTCTGGAAGCCGTCGCCGATGGCCTCGAAGAGGCCGGAGCGGCCGTAGAGGCCGTCGACACCGGTCTCGATCAGCAGGCCCTGGTCGAAGAGTTCGTCGAGGAAGGTGGGAGTGCCGGTCTTGGCGAGCATGTCTCAGTCCTCCAGGTCGGTGTCGAGACGCGACATGAGGAGCATGGTCGCGGTGTTGGCGAGGATGCGGTCGTTGGCGATCATCAGCGGTGCCGACAGGATGTCGCGCAGCTGGCGGCCGACCGAATGGGGGTTGTCGTTCTTGTAGCCCTGGATGCCGATGATGGTCAGGGCTTCCTGGACGATGGCGACCGAGCGGCGGGAGGCCTCGACCTTCACCGCGTTCATGGCGACGGCGAAGGCCATGGCGTTGATGGCCTCTTCGTCATGACGGGCGGCCTCGAAGCGGGCAATGCCGTCGCGGACGATCGTCTTGAGAGCGGCGAGTTCTGCAGCCGCCGCGGCCAGGCGCGCAGCCCCCGGGGGAACGGCATTGGGCATGCGGCGTGCGGCGGCACGAACGCTCGCCTGCGCCTTGGACAGAGCCGATCCGGCAATGCCGAACCAGAGCGAGGCCCAGAAGAGATGCGAGGAGGCGAGCATCGACTGCGCTGCGATCTCTGCGAAGGGCTTCGGAAAGACCTGGGCGGCGGGAACCTTCGCCGACAGCTTGAAGCCGTGCGAGGTGGTGCCGCGCATGCCCAGCGTATCCCAGACCGAGGTCTGGACGAGGCCGGCCTGGGCTTTCTCGATGACGATCATCACCTGGTCGGAGGAGGCGGCATCCGGCGCGCGGCGGGCGGTCGCCAGGATCGCGTCGGCGTCGAGGCCGTAGGAGATGACCGTCGCATCCTTCTCGATCGAGACCATGTCGCCGTCGGGGACGATGGAGCAGATCGAGTTGCGCAGGTCGCCGCCGATGCCGGCTTCCGTCGTGGCGGAGCCGAGGAGAAGCTGGCCGCTGGCGAGGCGCTGCATGAAGTCGCGGTGCCAGTCGCTGTCGAGCCCGTGGTGGACGAGGCTCGAGACCTTGATCTGGTGCATGGCGAAGACCATGCCGGCGGCCGAGCAGGCGGCGCCGAGGGTGGCGCAGAGCTGGGCGATCTCGGCGAAGTCGGCGCCCTCGCCGCCCAGATGGGTCGGAATCATGATCCCCAGCAGGCGCTCCGCCCGCATGGCGTCGACAGCCTCGCGGGGGAAGCGCCCCTCGCGGTCCACGGCATCGGCGTGGATGGCAGCGATCTCGGCAACTTTCTTCGCCCGTGCAGAGAGGTTCGCAAGGCGCGTGGTGCCGCTCAGTTCCGACCGGTCCAGCATGGTCAGCCCCCGACCTTCTCGGAGCGCAGCTCTTCCAGGGCGGCGTTGATCGTCGCGATCGAGGAGAAGAGGCGACGGTTGAGCATTCGCTCAGGGAACTCGACGTCGAAGGCCTCTTCGAGCGCCAGCATGAGCTGGACCGAACCGAAGGACGTCATCCCGGCCTCGTAGAGGTCGCCCGTGTCGGACAGATCGGCGATACCCCCCGGCAGTTCGACTGTCCGGGCGATGATCTCACGAATCTCGCTATGCATGTGGATCGCTCCAGGTGAGACGATCCCCGTTCCCGAGGATCTTTGTGTTGCATTTGACCAAGGCAATCAACGTTTGATTACCAATAGCGTTAACCGCCTGACGTAACGGTGGGTGCAGTTCTGCGCGCACAGGACTTCAAATGGATGAAGGCTGTGGTGCCGAGGTCTCCCGCCGGGACATCAGGGCGATGTCGAACTGTTGCTGAGCAGGAATGGTGCCGGGCGGTCCAGGGGCGAAACGGGCCATTCGACAGGCCTTTGGCACCGTGTTAGCGGGCGGCGCGCCTGAAACTGACAGGTCGGTAACGATCTGCTAACGACATGCTGTGCCAAAAAGGGTGGCTTGGTGTTCATGCCGTCCCTCGTGTCGTGCACGCGCCAATTTACACAAATAATTTCCGCGGAATACGTTTCGATCATTTGGTCATTCCATGTCGGGCACCATCCTTCTCCTGTCCCAGGCCGTTCTCTATTTCGGGGTGATGGCCATCCTGTTCAGGTTGCGCCATCTCATGGGTCTGGGCGCCTTCCTGTGCGCCCTCGGGGTCATGCATTTCCTCGAGACCTATCTGGCCGCGGTCTTCTTCATCGAGCTTCCTTTCGGTCTGTTGTCACCGGGATCGACGGTGCTGTTCTCCGGCAAGCTCGCCATCATCCTGATGTTCTACATCCGGGAGGACGCCGAAACGGTGCGCCAGCCGATCTACGGCCTGCTGATCGGCAATTTTCTGATGGTGGCGCTCGTCGCCATGCTGCGCCTCTACGGCCCACCCGTTTTGCTGCCGGGCTACAATCCGGACCTCGCCCTCATCAACCAGATGGGCGCGTTGATGGTCTGGGGCACGACGCTTCTGTTCATCGACTCCATCGCGCTCATTCTCGTCTATGAGAAGCTCCGCAGCCTCTTCCCGCGCTCCGTCGTGCTGCGGTCCTTTCTCGGCCTGGCGGCGATCCTGACCTTCGACCAGATCGGCTTCTTTGTCGGGTTGCACCTGGTGACGGGCACGCCGCTCAGCGCGCTGTTCGGTGGCTGGGTCGCGAAGATGGGCGCCGCAGCGACCTATGCCGCGTTCATCGGGATCTATCTGACCCTCTTCGAGCGGACCGCGGCGGAGCCGGTGCCGCAGCCGCTCTCGGACATCTTCCACAAGCTGACCTATCGCCACAAATACGAGGAACTGCTGGGCAAGAGCAGCCAGGACGCGCTCACCGGTGCTTTGACGCGCGAGCGGTTCGAGGCGCTCGGCGCGCCGACCCTGGCCCGGGGACATTCGGCAGGGATGGAGACCAGCCTGCTGATCCTCGACATCGACCACTTCAAGAACATCAACGATCAGTATGGCCACGTCGTCGGCGACAAGGTGCTGGGCCGCGTCGTGGACTGCGTGCGATCGGAGATCCGTAGCGAGGACCGCATCTTCCGCTATGGCGGCGAGGAGTTCGTCGTCCTCTGCGAGAATACCGGCCACGCGGCCGCGCGTGTCGCCGCGGAACGCATGCGTCTTGCCGTCCATCAGCGACTGGCGCTGGAATTCGATGCGGCGCCGACCATCAGCATCGGCGTTGCGACGTCACCGCAGGACGGAACCGGCGTCCGCGATCTGGTGGCGAGGGCCGACGCGCGGCTCTACATCGCCAAACGGGAGGGGCGGAACCGGGTGGTGGGAAGCGATCCTGCCGGCGATGGCGAGTACACTCAGTCGGCGAAGCGGTAGTTCAGCCGCAGGGTCACGCGGTCCAGCGAGTAGCGGACGCGGGAATTGAGGGGGGAGCCGAGGGTCGTGGTGGCCAGGTAGTGCTGGGTACCAAAATCGAAATGGCCGTATTCGATGCCCACGCCGATCCGTCGCGAAACCTGGTATTCGATGCCGCCGCCGATCGTCCAGCCGTGACGGACGCCACCGACATGGACACTGTCGTTGGCCGTTGTCTCGAGGCCGGTGAACTTGACCTGAGCCGCCGCGTAACCGCCCCTCAGGTAGACCAGCCAGGGCCCATCTGCCCATCCGAGTCGCCCTGTCAGGGTGGCGAGCCAGTTCGCGCGCGACAGGTAGAACGACGGCGCATGAATGAGGCTCTGGGAGTTTGTCGACAGGACCATGCCCGACATGGTCGCCTCCAGGCCAGCCAGGGCATTGGCTGCAAATCGCTGGTCGTAGCCGACATGCAGGCCGGCAAGCCAACCCAGGCCGGACTGGCGCTTGACTTCCGCAAGGGGCGTGATGCCGTTCCGAGTTTCCTGGCTCATGACGCCGCCGGTATGGGCGCCGATATGGAAGCCGGTCCAGCTGTCGCCAGAAACGGGCCGGGGCAATGTCTGCGCCGATGCGCCAGCCACGGCGACGACCCATGCACCGGCCACCGCCACCGCGCTCAACCCAAGGCTACGGGCGCGCCGCTTCTGCGACATGGGAGGAACTCCGACTGTAAAGGCCTTGGGGGGATACGGACAACTAGCGCGCGTAGATTGAGGTGTCCAGACGGCCCTTGTATCGACCGACGCGGCAGGGACCGGCAAGGCCTGCCTGCCACCGGAGGGGGCGGCGCAAGGCAACGTCCACAACGAGGCGGGGCTGATGTCGATGATGTCCGGATGCCCGTTCCCGGGCCGTCTGGTAGCGGGAGGCAGAGTCGAACTGCCGACCTCAGGGTTATGAATCCTGCGCTCTCACCAACTGAGCTACCCCGCCCCAAAAGGGCACGCAGACCGGCGAACCGGTTCGCGAGAGCGCGGATATAAGGTCCCGGCCAAAGGGGTGTCAAGCATTGCGGTGGTCTGAGAATAGGGCCGGGGGCGTCGATCGGGTCCGGGCGAGCCGCCATGGCGTTTGCGGCCGCTCAATGGGACGGCGTCCGGCTTGGGGCAGACTCGGTAACGAATGCGAAGGAGCTTGCGTGATGACGAACCGATGGCTGGCCGCCCTCATGATCATCCTGTCGCTGGTCCCGGCAGCCGCCGATGACGCGGCCAGCCGCGGGCGAAAGGTCGTCGACGAGTGGTGCCGGCTCTGCCACCTCAGGGCGGGACAGCCGCCGCGCCGGGGCATGGAGGCGTCCTACGAGGAGATCGTCAGGCGTCCGGGGCGGGACGCGGCCTATTTCAACCGCCTGCTGCACGAGGACCACTTCCCCATGACGACCTTCCGGCTCTTCGAGCACGAGAAGCAGGACGTTCTCGCCTATCTCATGTGGCTGCAGCGCCGCCAGCAGCAACGCCGGCGCTAGGATCGGGGATCAGGCGGTCTTCCTGAACCGCACCAGCGTGAACAGCCCGCCGAAGCCCGCCGGCTTCTTCTCGATCATGGTGAGGTCCTTCTCGCCCATGACGCGCTCGAAGGAGAAGTCCGGGTGCCAGCCGAGCTTGTCACCGAAGGGAGCGGCGGCCTTCTCGATCCAGGCACGGATGCCGCCCTCGGCGGCGAAGTGGTTGACGAGGATCACCTCGCCCCCGGGCTTGCAGACGCGGTTCAGCTCCGCCATCACGGCCTCGGGATCCGGCACGACGGTGATCAGGTACATGGCGACGACGCAGTCGAAGCTGGCGTCGCCAAAGGCGAGGCGGCCGGCATCCATCTGCAGGATGCCCTCGACATTGGCGAGGCCGTCGTCGACGCGCTTGCGGGCGATCTTCAGCATGTCGAAGGACAGATCGAGACCGATGACGCGACAGTTGGCGCCATAGTCAGGCAGGGCGATGCCGGTGCCGACTCCGACTTCGAGGATGCGTCCGCCGACCCGGGAAGCCGCGGCAACCGCCGCCTTACGACCGGTGGTCGTGATGCGGCCGAAGAGAGGGTCGTAGATCGGAGCCCAGCGGGCATAGGCCTTCTGGATCGATTGGGCGTCGAGTTCGGCGGCCGGCATGGAAGCTCCGTTCAGATCGCGGCCTGCAGGCCGGAAGCCTTTGCGTCACGGGCCTGGGAGGTGCGGCGGCGGATGAAACCGCCTCCGAGCACGCGGGCCGGGCCTTCGGCGCCGTCGTAGAGGACGCAGGCCTGCCCCGGCGCGACGCCCTCCTCGCCGTCGAGGAGTTCGATTTCCGCGACGTCGCCGGCCATGCGCAGATGGGCCGGACGCGGCGGGCGCGTCGACCTTACCTTCGCGTAGCAGGCGAGAGTTTCGCCGTCGCGCGGCAGATTGTCGCCGAGCCAGTTGAAATCGCGCAGGACGATGGTGTGGGTCGCGAGCGCCTCGCGCGGACCGACGATCACCTGCCGCAATCCGGCATCGAGACCGACGACATAGAGCGGCTCGTGGGCGGCAATGCCGATGCCGCGTCGCTGGCCGACGGTGAAGCGCATGACGCCCTCGTGGCGCCCGAGAACACGGCCGTCGACATGGACGATGTTACCGGCCTCGGCCGCCTCCGGCTTCAGCTTCTCGACGATCGCGGTGTAGCGCCCTGTCGGCACGAAGCAGATGTCCTGGCTGTCGGCCTTGTCGGCGATGGACAGGCCGAAGCGGCGGGCATGCTCGCGCGTCTCGGGCTTGGTCATGCCGCCGAGGGGGAAGCGCAGCAGGTCGAGCTGGTCGGGCGTCGTGGCGAAGAGGAAATAGCTCTGGTCCCGATCGGCATCGACCGGCCGGTAAAGGCCGCGCCGGCCCGACCGAACGAGGCGGCTCGATACGTAATGTCCGGTGGCCAGAACGTCGGCACCGAGATCGCGGGCTGTGTCGAGGAGATCGGTGAACTTCACGTGGCGGTTGCAGTCGATGCAGGGAATCGGTGTCTCGCCCTCGGCATAGGACTGGGCGAAGCGGTCGATCACCGCCTTGCGGAAGCGCTCCTCGTAGTCGAGCACGTAGTGCGGGATGCCGAGGCGCTCGGCGACACGCCGGGCATCATGAATATCCTGGCCGGCGCAGCAGGCGCCCTTGCGGTGGATCGCCTCGCCATGGTCGTAGAGCTGCAGCGTCACGCCAACGACGTCGTAGCCCTGCTCGGCCATCAGCCCGGCGACCACGGACGAGTCGACACCTCCCGACATGGCGACGACCACGCGGGTTTCCGACGGCGGCTTGGCGATGTCGAGACTGTTCAGCATCCGGGCGGGGTTCTCGTCTGTGAAGGGCTATATAGGCCGGCGCGTCGCTGGCGCAAAGCTCTCCTCGGGGCCGCAATCCCTGAAAGACACCGCGCGCCGGCCGTCACCGGAGCGAAACCCTCTGACGGCATCGTCCGCCCGGTGAAACGACGGGGGATTCCCATGCGATTGCGGCCTCTTGTGCTGGTGGCCAGCCTCTTCCTGGCGGGCGTGGCGACCGGCGCCACGGCGCAGCCGCCACAGAACCAGGCGACGGGGCACGCCTGCGCGCCGAGCCTCGGACCCGAGGCACGACGGGACTGTCTTGCCGCTGCGGATGCCGCGATGACGAACGCCCTGTCGGCAGTCCGTACCCGGGCCATGCAGGCCGTAGCGGGGTGGGACGGCAATCTCGATGCCGGCGCCCGGGCCGAATGGTCGACCGCTCTCGGCGAGGTCCTCGACCTCTGGCTCATCCTGCGTGACCGTCTGTGCCAGCCACTCCTCATCGGCCGCGAGCGGCGCACGACCGGGGCGGCGGCCGAAACCGCCGCGCGCGAGTGCCGCCTTTCCCTCGGCGCTGTGATCGTGGCCGACCTCGACCACCGCTTCGGTGGGGAGGGGGGTGTTCCGCGGGCGAGCTTCACGGCATGGGGGCGGGGAACCAACCGCCGCGACGTGATCGCCGCCGAAGGCGTTCAGCCGCTTTGTCGCCATCCCGGTCGTGGCGGCGACTACCAGCCGCTGACGACCTGCTATCAGCGGCACGTCGCCCGGCTCGACCGGGAACTGGCAGGAGTCCACACCGCAGTGCTCGGCGCCATCGGTGCGCGGACCGGCCTTTCGCCGACGGAGCGCGCGGAGTGGTCGGCACAGGCCTCCACGCTGCAGGAAGCGTGGCGGAGCCTGCGCGACAAGGCCTGCGCGCTGGAGGCCTTTGAAACGCCCAATCCCTTTGCCAACTCCATCTATTCGGGGATTGTCGGTCCCTGTCTCGTCGTCGAGACGGAAGCCCGCATTCGCTGGCTGCGTACGCGGTACCGCCTGCAATGATGTCTTGAGCCGGTCACCCCGTCGCATTACACGCGCGGCATGACAGCCCGCTATGCTCTCTATATCGCCCCGCCGCCGGACAGCCGTCTCTGGCGCTTCGGTTCCTCGGTGATCGGCTATGATGCAGCGACGGCTCGCGATGTGCCTTTCCCTGCCCATTCTCCGTGCGACTCGCCCGACTGGTGGGATCTGACGGAAGATCCTCGCCGCTACGGATTCCACGGCACGCTCAAGGCGCCGTTCTCGCTCGCCGGGGGCAGGGAGGAAGGCGACCTGCTGGAGGCCGCCATGCTCTTTGCCGAGCGGCGTCGGGCCTTCGTCGTCCCCGCTTTGGAGGTGGCGCTCCTGGGGAGATTCGTGGCCCTCGTGCCAGCCGCAGCCTCTCAGGAGCTTGCCGCGCTTGCCGCCGACTGCGTGCGCGATTTCGACGTCTTCCGGGCCCCGCTGACGGAGGCCGACCGCGTCCGTCGCCTGAAGGCGCCGCTCAGCGAGCGGCAGATCGACCACCTCGACACCTGGGGCTATCCCTATGTCTTCGAGGACTTCCGCTTCCACATGACTCTGACCGGTTCGCTGCCGGAGGAGCGGCGGCAGGCCGTGCGCGAGGCCCTTCTGGCTGCCTACGAGGAGGTTGCGGAAGCGCTGCGGATGGATGCGCTGTGCATCTTCCGCCAGGCGGACCGGGCGAGTCGCTTCACGATCCTGGCGAGATTCCCCTTCGACGCGTGAGGCCGGGCGGGCGCCCCGGGGAGGTTCCGTCTTGCCTTGCCGCAGCCCCTCCCTTAAGCCGCAGGGGCGGCCGCTCCATGACGGATTCCGCCTGCCGCAGCCTGCGAGACGACCATGCACGACATCCGCTGGATCCGGGACAACGCCCAAGCCTTCGACGCCGCGCTTGCAGCGCGCGGGCGTGAGCCCCTGTCCGCGACGCTGGTCGCGCTCGATGATGCCCGGAAGGCGGCCGTCGGTGTGCTGCAGTCGGCGCAGGAGCGGCGCAACGCCGCGTCCAAGGAGATTGGCCAGGCGATGGCCGCCAGGGACAGCGCGCGCGCCGATGCGCTGAAGGCGGAGGTCGCCGCGCTGAAGGATCGGATGAGCGAGGGCGAGGCGGCCGAGAAGAAGGCGAGCGCCGACCTTCTCGCAGCTCTCGAGGTGATCCCGAACCTGCCGCTGCCCGAGGTGCCGGTCGGGCCGGACGAGACCGCCAATGTCGAGCGCCATCGCTTCGGCGCGCCGCGCGTGATCGCGGGTGCGAAGGAGCATTTCGAACTCGGCGAGGCCTTGGGCGAGATGGATTTCGAAGTCGCCGCCAAGCTTTCGGGCGCCCGCTTCGTGGTGCTGAAGAAGCGTCTTGCCCGCATGGAGCGCGCCCTGTCGCAGTTCATGCTGGACCTGCACACGGACGTGCACGGCTATACCGAGGTCAACCCGCCGGTGCTGGTCAAGGATGCGGCCGTCTATGGCACAGGGCAGTTGCCGAAGGCGGCCGAGGACATGTTCGTCACCCGCGAGGGGCTCTGGCTGACCCCGACGGCCGAAGTGACACTGACCAATCTCGTGGCGCAGGAGATCGTCGCCGAGGACGTTCTGCCGCTGCGACTCACCGCCGCCACCCAGTGCTTCCGCTCGGAGGCCGGCGCGGCGGGCCGCGACACGCGCGGCATGCTGCGCCAGCACCAGTTCCTGAAAGTCGAGCTCGTCTCCATCACCGCGCCGGAGCAATCGGCGGACGAGCACGAACGGATGCTGGCCTGTGCGGAGGAGGTGCTGAAGCGCCTCGACCTGCACTACCGGGTCGTTACCCTCTGCACCGGCGACATGGGCTTCTCGGCGCGCAAGACCTATGACATCGAGGTCTGGCTGCCGGGACAGAAGGCCTTCCGCGAGATCTCGTCCTGCTCGGTCTGCGGCGACTTCCAGGCGCGCCGGATGAACGCGCGCTACCGGCCGAAGGCGACCGACAACAAGCAGCCGGCGCCGCAGTACGTCCATACGCTGAACGGCTCCGGCACGGCGGTCGGCCGGGCCCTCATCGCGGTCATGGAAACCTATCAGCAGGACGGTGGTGCCATTGCGGTTCCTTCCGTCCTCCAGCCCTATATGGGCGGCCTCACCCTCATCGAGAAAGCCTGATGCGCATCCTGGTCACCAATGACGACGGCATCCACGCGCCGGGCCTGCTGGCCGCCGAACGCATCGCCAGAGCCCTGTCGGACGATGTCTGGGTCGTGGCGCCCGAGACCGACCAGTCGGGCGTCTCTCACTCCCTGTCGCTGAACGACCCGCTGCGCCTGCGCGAGGTTTCCGAGCAGCGTTTCGCGGTCAAGGGGACGCCGACCGACTGCGTGATCATGGCCGTGAAGCACATCATGGCGGGCGATCCGCCTGATCTGGTGCTCTCCGGCGTCAACCGCGGCCAGAACGTCGCCGAGGATGTCGGCTATTCCGGCACGATCGCCGGCGCCATGGAAGGCACGATCCTCGGCATCCCCTCGATCGCCCTGTCGCAGGCCTATGGACCGGAGAGCCGCCATCTGGTGCCCTACGAGACGGCGGAAGCCCACGCGCCGGGCATCATTCGCACCATCCTGGAGGATGGCATCCGTCCGGGCTCGCTGATCAATCTCAATTTCCCGAATCGCAGCCCGGACCAGGTGCGGGGCGTGCAGGTGACGGCGCAGGGACGCCGGGATCAGGAGATTCTCACCATCGATCCGCGCCATGACGGGCGGGGCAATCCCTATTTCTGGATCGCCTTCGTGCGCAACCGCCACCGCATCGAGAACGGCACCGACCTGTGGGCCCTGTCCGAGGGCTACATCTCGGTGACGCCGCTCGAGATCAATATGACCGACGAACCGTCGATGACGCGGCTCGCCGCCGTGTTCGCCGGTGATCGCGCGCCCGGCTCCTGAGAGAAACCATGAACGCCGCCCCCGGACCGGAGCATTTCCTGGCGGCCGCGGAGTTCGTGCTGATGTTGCGCCAGTCCGGCCTCGGTGACAGGCGTGTGCTGCGGGCGATGGAGCAGGTGCCAAGGGTGCCGTTCCTTGAGGAGCGACATTTTCCCCTGGCGGACGAGGACGTGGCACTGCCGATCGGCATGGGTCAAACTATCCTGCGTCCAACCCTCCAGGCCACCATGATCGAGGCGCTGGATGTCGCGCCGCATCATCGCGTCCTCCATATCGGCACGGGTTCTGGCTATGCCGCCGCCATTCTCGGGCGGCTCGCGGCGAGCGTGGTGACCGTCGAGCGATGGCGGACGCTGGCCGATTCCGCACATTCGCGGCTGCGCTCCCTCGGCTACGACATGGTGGAGACCATTTTCGGCGATGGCTATGAAGGGCATCTGTCGCGCGCGCCATATGATCGCATCCTGATGACCTGCGCCGTATCCGATCCGCCGCCCCATGTGCTCGCCCAGCTCGCTCCCGACGGCGTCATGGTGGTCCCTTTGACGGCCGGTGTGGTGGTGCGGACGGACAAGAGCGACAGCCAGGCGCGACGGACGGCTTTCGCCGTGGCCCAAGTCGACCCGGCGGTGCACGGTGTCGCCCGCCGGCTTTGAAAGCGGCGAGATTTTCGCGCGATGACAACCGAACCTTAACCTGAACAGGTCATAAATCAGGGCGTCACTTGTTGCGTACCGCGTGAGAGTAGCCATGCGTCCTCGTGCGTTCTCCGGCTTGTCCCGGGCAGTCCTCGTCTTCGCGGTTTCGAGCCTTGGTGCTGCGTGCAGCTCCGATGTGGCCCGGTTCGACGACAATCCCTTCAGCACCCGCCAGGTGGCCAGCGCCCCCGTGCCCCAGCAGGTGCAGGCGGCCCCGGTCGCACAGGTGGAAACACACCCACTTCCTGCTCGCGACTTCGTGGCGACATCGCCTCCTCCCGGCGCGACGGCGCAGGGTGGCGGCTCCCCCTTCGGTCAGGGCGGCGACCCCGGCATGACGACGGGCACGGTCACGCCGCGGCAGGGTTTCGGGTCGTCCAGCCCCAACACGCCGGCGGTGCGACAGATGGCGATGGGCCAGACGACCTCCGGCGGTTCCGGTCGGGGCGGCTGGTCGGCCACCGGCGGCACGACGATCCGTGCGGCACAGGGCGATACCCCGGAGATTCTCTCCCGCCGCTACGGCGTACCGGCCAATGCCATTGCCCAGGCCAATGGCATCAGCGGGAACCAGTCGTTCTCCGCGGGCCAGAATATCGTCATCCCCACCTATTCGCTCGCGGGTGCTTCGCCCCCGCAGCCTGCCCGTAGCGGGGGCTCCGACCTCGTTCGGCAACCGGTGGCCGCTCCTGACCAGCCACGGCGCGTCCAGACACAGGCCATTGCCGCCGCCCCGCAGCGCGCGGCCGCCGCGACCCCGGCGCAGCAGCCGGGTCGGATGAACTGGCAGGCTGGCGCGCGGCCCCCGGCTCCTGTCGCGGTAGCCGCTCCGGCCGCACCGCGTGCGTCGGGCCGCCCGGCAACCCATACCGTGACCGGTGGCGAGACACTTGCCGGCGTCGCCCGTCGCTACGGCGTATCGCGGCAGCAACTCGCCACGGCGAACCGGATCGAGCCGACCCAGTCGCTGCGCACCGGGCAGACTCTTCAGATCCCGTCCGTCCAGGCCGCCGTGACATCGTCGCGCCAGCTCTCGGTTCAGCCCTCCGTGGCTCCCGCTGCCCCGGTGGCCCGCCGCGAACAGGCCCAGCGGGCGGTCGCACAGGCCCAGGCCACTCCGGCGGGCCGGCAGGCCGATCCGCAGCCGACGGCTGCGATCCCGCCG
>CAZPMD010000023.1:13052-43935 GCA_964587395.1 uncultured Hyphomicrobiales bacterium | reverse complement strand
GATCTCATCGTCGGCAGCCGCCGCGAGGAAGAGCGGGCAACGGATCGCGCCGATGCCGACCTCCTTGCCCAGCGCCGGAAACCTGCCCCCGGCCAGCCGGTTCTCGCGGAAGATCCAGTCGACGGTCTCGCGGTAGAAGACGCCTGGCAGGTCCACCACGTCGCCGTTCCACGACAGGTACCGCTCCCGCAGCGGGGTGGGCACGCTGTGTCGCTGGAGGACGGTGGAAAGAGCCTCGTCGTCGGCGTTCGTGCTCGGCCACAGGTCCATCATGAGGCGGCCGCGGACAAGGCCATCGCCCTGGGCCAGCATGGCTTCGACCGCCGATGGCGGTGTCTGCGCCACGGTCTCTGTGAGCAGGCTGGGCGCGGCGGCCACGTCGATGGGAGCGCCAACAAGGGCCAGCCGGCCCACCTTGTCGGGAAAGCGTGCCGCATAGATCGCCGCGAGCATGCCGCCCTGGCACAGTCCTGCCAGCGGTGCCGGGGCGCCGAAGTCGTCGACCACCACGTTCAGGTCCGCGAGGCAGGCATCGATCGACTGGTGGCGGCGTGTGGCGTCGGCGCTGCGCCATTCGGTGAGCCAGATGCGCGCCATGCCCGCCTCCAGCAGGGCCTCGATCACGCTGTGGCCGGGGGCGAGATCCGCGATCGTTGCCCTGTGCAGGGCAAAGGGGGCGATCAGGATCGCGCCTGGTCCCTTCGTGCCCGCCCCGAACTCGCGCACGCGCATCGTCGCGAGGTCGCGCACGACGGTGTTGGCGCTGGTCCAGCACCACGATTCGGCCGGACTCACCGACTGACCGGTGTCCCATCCGGCGGCCAGCCGCTCCATCGCGTCGAGCGACTGGCGCGTCGCGGCAAGCGAGGCGTTGACGATGCCGAGCCAAGCGCGGAAGGACATCGGATCTCCTCAGTCAGTGGCCCTGACGTAGCTGCCGGGAGCATCGGCGAGAACGGGGTAGCCCGCCTCGGCCCGACCGAGAGGTGGAGGCTCCGTCATCGCCCCTGGCGAATGGCCCTCCAGCCACGTGACCCATGAGGTCCACCAGGTGCCGTCTTGCGGCGGGTGTCGGGCGAGCCAGCTGTCCGGGTCGATGTGGCGCTCGTGCTCCTTGCGGGTGGCGAGCCGGTGAACCCGGCCGGCCGTTCCGGGTGGGGACACGACGCCCTGGTTATGGCCGCCATTGGTCAGCGCGAAGGTGATCGCGGTGTCGAGCGACAGGTGAATCTTGTAGACGGCGCGCCAGGGCGCGATGTGGTCCCACTCGGCTCCCAGGACGAAGACCGGCACGCGGATGTCCTGCAGCGCCACGGTGCGTCCCTCGACCTGATAGCGCCCCTCGGTGAGATCGTTGTCGAGGTAGAGCGAGCGCAGGTACTCGGCGTGCATGCGGGCCGGCATTCGGGTGGTGTCCAGCGACCAGGCCATGATGTCGATGAGGCGGCGCCGCTCGCCCATCATGTATTCGCGCACCATGCGCGACCAGATGAGGTCGTTGGAGCGCAGCAGGTTGAACGTGCCCATCATGCGCGGGCCTTCCAGATAGCCGCGCTCGTCCATCATGTCCTCGAGCAGCGCCAGCTGGCTGTCGTTGATGAAGAGACGCAGTTCCCCCGCGTCGTGGAAGTCGGTCAAGGCCGCGAGAAGCGTCAGGCTGGCGAGCCGCTCGTCTCCCTCGCGCGCCATCGCGGCGGCGGTGATCGCCATGAGGGTCCCGCCGAGGCAGTAGCCGACGGCATGGACGCAACGTGATCCTGTGATGCGGGTCGCCGCCTCGATTGCCGCCATGGCGCCGTCGGTGCGGTACTGGTCGAAGGCGACGTTCCGGTCCTCTTGCGTCGGATTCTTCCACGAGACGACGAATACGGTGAAGCCCTGCCCGACGAGGTGGCGGATGAGCGAGTTCTCCGGCCTGAGGTCGAGGATGTAGTATTTCATGATCCAGGCCGGCACGATCACGATCGGCTCGGCATGGACGGCGCCGGTTGTCGGTGCGTACTGGATGATCTCCGCCAGCGGCGTGCGGGCCACCACCTTGCCCGGGGTCATGGCGACCGTCTCACCCACCCTGAACGCTTCGGTACCGGCGGGGGGCCCACCGGTTGCCGCTATTTGCAGGTCCTCCAGCCAGTGGCGATAGCCCTCCACGAGGGACTGGCCGCCGGTGCGCATGGCCTTCTGCTGCACTTCGGGATTGGTGGCCATGAAGTTCGACGGCGACCAGAAATCGAGGATTTGCCGGGCGGCGAAGCCGACCACCGCCGCATGCTGGGGCGAGACACCATGGACGTCGCGGGTGGCGGCGTCCCACCAGGCTTCAGCCGCGAGCTGGGCGCTGGCGAACTGCCGGTAGGGCCACTGTGTCCAGGCCTCGTCGCGGAAGCGCCGGTCGCTCTCCCGCGCGTTCCGGCAGGGCGGCTCGCAATCCTGGAGAGGGTTGGCCTCCTGCGCGAGACGGGCCGCCTCCTGCATGGCCAGCGTTGCCAGTTCCATCTGCCGGCCGGGCGACACGGCGAGGTGCGACGCCCAGTCGAACCAGGCGCCGGCCAGAGCCAGCGCCGAGACGCCGCCGGTCATCCGGGCGGCGAGGGCATGAAGCTTGCGGTCGAACGAATTCTCCCCGCGCGCCGGCCCCGCCTCGACGGCTTCCGCCGGCGGAAGCTTCAAGGCTCTCGGCAGTTCAACGATGCTGGCCGTCCTGGTCTTCGATGTCGCCATGTCAACCGTCCCCGACCGGGAGCTCTCGGCGAAAGCCCCCGCCCACGATCCCTGTCGTGTTCCGCCGCCCGGGGGGCGCGGCAGGCGTATGAGGGCACTATAGCGCAAACAATGGTGACATGACGGCAGCGACAGCCGGTGCCGTCGCACCGGGCCGTGCGCTGCGGAACCTCGCCTGCGGCGGGTGGACGTCCCGTTCAGGCAGCCCTAGCCAGGGAAGGGATGGGTCTTTGCCCAGTGCTGGGCGATGTCCAGCCGCCGCGTCACCCAGACGCCCTCGTGGGATTGCACGTAGTCGAGGAATCGGGCGAGGCCCGCCGCGCGGGCCGGGTGGCCGATGAGGCGCATGTGCAGGCCGACCGACATCATCTTCGGCTGCGTCCGGCCCTCCGCGTAGAGCATGTCGAAGGCGTCCTTGTGCCATTCGAAATAGTCGGCGGAGGTGGCGAAGAAGCCCGAGCCGAACTTGCCGTCGTTGTTGACGAGCGAATAGGGGACCACCAGGTGCTGCTTGCCGTCGACGACCTTCCAGTAGGGGAGTTCGTCGTCATAGGCGTCGGAATCGTAAAGAAAGCCGCCTTCCTCGACGACGAGCTTGCGGGTGTTCACGCTCGGACCATAGCGGCAGTACCAGCCGAGCGGACGCTCGCCGACGGTCTCCTTGAGCGAGACAATGGCCTTGCGGATGTGCTCGCGCTCCTCCTCCTCGGTGAGCAGGTAGTGCTTGATCCAGCGCCAGCCGTGGCAGCAGACATCGAAGCCGGACGCCCTGATGGCGGCGGCGGCCTCGGGGTGGCGCTCGATGGCCAGCGCACAGCCGAAGACGGTCATGGGCAGGCCGCGCTCCTGGAAGAGGCGCATCAGCCTCCAGAATCCGACGCGGCTGCCGTAGGCGAACATGCCCTCGCCGGCGAGGTCCCGGCCGACGACGCCGGTGGGAAGGCCTGTCGCCTCGGTGAGACCGATCTCGGTGAAGCCCTCGCCGTCCTGGACGGATGGCTCGGAACCTTCCTCGTAGTTCATGACGAAGTTGATGGCGATGCGGGCGCCGTTCGGCCATTTCGGATCAGGCGGGCTGGCGCCGTAGCCAATCAGGTCGCGATCGTAGGAAGCGGTCATCGGGGGCTCCGGGGTCAGGCGCTCATGCGGCGGGTGAGACCGGTGAACCGGTCCATCACCACCATGAGGACGAGGATGGCGACGATGAGCACGCCGGCAATGGCGGCAATGCGCACGTCGAGGGTGGATTCCATCATGCCCCACATGCGGATGGGCAGCATGGAGGTGCGTGCCGTCGACAGGAACAGCGACACCGGCACGTTGTCCATGGAGGCGATGAAGGCGAGGAAGGCACCGGCCGCGATGCCGGGAGCGATCAGCGGCAGGGTGATGCGGCGGAAGGAGTAGAGCCGGCTGGCGCCGAGATTGGCGGAGGCCTCGAGCAGGGCCGGGTCGAGTTGGGTGAGGCTCGCCAGCGTCGTGCGGAAGACGAAGGGTGCGATGACGACGAGGTGGCCGGCGATCAGCAGGTTGAGCGAGGGCCGGATGCCGAGGACCGAGAAGAACATCAGCGCGGCGAGGCCGTAGGACAGGGTCGGCAGCACGAGCGGTGACAGGAAGCTCGCCTCCAGCGCCCTGGCCGACGGCCGGCTGACGCGGGTGATGGCGAGCGCCGCCAGCACCGAGAGGACCGAGCCGATCAGTGTCGCCCAGCCGGCGACCCAGACGCTGTTCAGTGCGGCATTGTGGATGGGCGCGGATCGCACCGGATCGAAGAGGTCGCCGTACCAGCGCAGCGAAAGGCCCGGCGGCGGGAATCGCAGCGCCTGTGTCGTGGTGAAGGAGGTCGCGATGACGATCAGGACCGGCGCCACGAGGATCAGGATGGCGACGCCGGCGATCACGCCCACGGTGAGGTTGAAGGTGACGTCGGCGGGTGTGGAGCGCTGCGACATGGTTCCGCCTCAGCTCGTTTTCGCGAAGCGACCGAGCCAGCTCAGCGCCATGATGCCCGAGAGCACCGTGAACAGGAGGGTCAGCGAGGCGACCGCTGCGAAGGGCCAGTTGTAGACGACCATGGACTGCTGCCAGATCAGCGCCGGCAGGTATACGAGCCGCGCGCCGCCGATCACCGACTGCGAGATGAAAGCCGTCGTCGCCGAGGCGAAGACCAGCGTCGCGCCGGCGATCCATCCCGGCAGCGTCAAGGGCAGGATGACCCGGAAGAAGGTCCGCCACTTCGAGGCGCCGAGGGCGCGCGATGCGTCCACAAGGTTCTGGTCCATCTGGTTCATGATGGTGAGAAGCGGCAGCAGCATCAGCGGCATCTCGATCTGCGTCAGGGCGATGACGAGGCCGAGTTCCGTCTGCAGCAGGTTGAGCGGTGTCGCGGTAAGCCCGAGCGTCATGAGGGTCTGGTTGATCACGCCCTCGCGCGCCAGGATGACGATCCAGGCGAAGGTGCGGATGACCACCGAGGTCAGCAGCGGCATCAGGATAATGAAGATGAGGACGCGTTGCACGCGCGGCGACGCCGCCCGGAACACCAGCGCCAGCGGATAGGCGAGGATCGTCGTGGCGACGACGGCGAGAACGCCGAGCTTCAGCGTGTCGAAGATGACCTTGAGGTAGAAGGCGTCGGTATAGAACTTCACCCAGCTGTCGAGGCCAAGGCGCGTCTGCTCGGCATCGGCGTAGAAGCTGATGCCGAGCAGGATGAGGAACGGCGCCGCGAAGAACACCGCATAGGTGAGGCCGAGCGGCGCTGCGAGGCGCCACTCGACGGCATCACGGAGGGGCGAGGCGCCCGGTGCTGCTGCGGCTGCGGACACGGGAGCGCGCCTTACTTCGTGATCTCCTTGTTGAACCGCTCGATCCAGGCGGCACGCTGCGGATTGATCTTGGTCCAGTCGTGCGTGACCATCTTCGACAGGTCGTCGATGGACTTCACGTCCAGCGTGTCGACGAAGGTCACGTCCTTGTTGATGGGGATCATGTTGTAGGGGCTGCGCTGCAGCTTGTCCTGGACCTCGGCCGAGATGGCCGTGTCGATGTACTTGTAGGCATTGGCGACGTTCTCCGCGCCCTTCACGATGTGCAGCGTGGTCTGGAAGGTGATCGCGCCGGAGGCGGGGGTCGCAAAGGCGATGTCGACGCCGCGGCCCTTCAGGATCGCGACCGTGTTGGTGTTGGTATACATCACGTCGATCTGGCCCTGCTGGAACAGGCCCGGCATGGCGGCAGGAGCGGCAACGGCGGCGGCCTTGGACACGGCCTTCTTCAGCTCCGCGAAGATCGGCTCCATGTTGGCCTCGGAACCGCCGAAAGCCTTGCACATCTCGATCAGCGAGACCGTGCCGAAGGTGGTCTGGAAGCCTGTCAGGCCGAGGCGCTCGACGAAGGGCGCGGCGAAGAGGTCGGTCCAGGCCTTCGGCGGCGTCGGGAATTTCTTCGGATTGTAGGCGATGCCGACCACCTGCGCGTTGCAGGTGACGCCGTGCGACTTGATGAGGCCGGCGGGGATCTTGGGCGCGTTGGTCAGCTTCGACGCGTCGATCGGCTCGAACAGGCCGGCGGCCTGGGCCGCAGCGGCCGGGCCGGGGTCGAGCACGAAGCAGTCGAAGGGTGGCACGCCGCGGGCGGCGCGGACCTTGGCGACCTGATCGACGGCGAAGAGCGAGTCGAAGGCGATGTCGACATTGGCCGCCTTCTTCAGTGCGGGGGCGACGACGCCGCGATAGGCCTCCTCCCAGGTGCCGGGATAGATGGCGGCGGTGACGCTGCCGGAGGCGCGGGCGGCGCGGGGAAGGAGCGCGGCGGCGCCGAGCGCACCGGCGCCTGCCAGGATGTCGCGACGGTTGAGTCTGGTCATGCGGAAACTCCTCGGAAAGGGCCGGTCAGGGCTCAGGACGATGCGGGGAAGAGAGAGGGGCGTGCGTGCGGGGCGAGAGCCGCGAAGGCCTGCCCCGGTCCAGTGGAGAGCGCGCCGGGGCGCCGTGGCACGGCGACCTTAAGTGCCTCGCCGGCGGGGGCCGTCACGTCGTGAATGAGGGCGCCGCCGATGGGCAGGCTCAGCTTCAGCTCGACCGGGAAGCGATCGGGCGCGGCCTCGTCGGCCAGCATCATCTGCTCGGGGCGAACGGAGACGAGCACCGGCGCTCCGGGCTCGAAGCGCCCCCTGGATGCGAGGGTCCAGACGCAGCCGTTGTCGAGGGCCACCCGGCAGCCGCTTGCCTCGACGGCTTCGACGCGCCCCTTCATCAGATTGCTCGAACCGATGAAATTGTTGACGAAGAGCGTCGCCGGCTCGTCGTAGATCTCGACCGGCGATCCCAGCTGTTCGATCTGCCCCTGGCTCATCACCGCGATGCGGTCGGCGATCGACATGGCCTCGTCCTGGTCGTGCGTGACCATGATGGCGGTCAGCGCGAACTGCCGCTGCAGCCGCTTGATCTCGATCTGCATGTCGAGGCGCAGGTTCTTGTCGAGGGCGGCAAAGGGCTCGTCGAGCAGGAGGATGCGAGGCCGGATGGCGAGTGCCCGGGCGAGAGCGACGCGCTGCTGCTGCCCGCCGGAGAGCTGGCGCGGCTTGCGGTCGGCGAAGCCCTCCATGCGGACGGTCGCCAGCATCTCCTTCACGCGATCCGCCTGGACGGCCTTGCTCTCGCCGCGGGCGGCAAGGCCGTAGGCGATGTTCTCGGCCACCGTCATGTGCGGGAAGAGCGCGTAGTTCTGGAAGACGATGCCGATCTCGCGGCGGTTCGGCGGAAGTTCGTCGATGGACCGGTCGCCGATGATCACCTTGCCGTTGGTCTGCTGGATGAAGCCGGCGACGATCCGGAGAAGAGTGGTCTTTCCGCAGCCCGAGGGGCCGAGCAGTGCCACGAGTTCGCCGCCCTTCACCTCGAGCGTGACATTGTCGACCGCAAGGCCCGCGCCGTAGCTGTGCGTGATCCCGTCCAGCGTGAGCGGCTGGGCGGCAAGCTGGGCGGGGGCGGCGACGGTCATCGGCGGTCGGGACCTTCTTGGTCGATGGACCCGATCGAACCTGCAACGCCCGTGCCAAGCGGTGCCGGCAAGATGAGGCGGTCACCCTTGGCTTGCGTTGGCGGCGCACCTCTTGCTTGGCTGGTGTCCCTGACGCTTGAGGAGACGTGCCGTGCCGCTCGACATGACGGAAGCTTTCGCCTTCTGGCCCCCCCTCACCGAGATCGCCGCCGCGGTGAACGCCGGAGCGAGCACGGCCGGGGCGGAGGCTGCCAGGGCGCTGGCGCGGATCCGGGCGCTCGACGGCACGATCAACGCCTTCACGTCGGTCGATCCCTCCGATGTCGAGGCGCGGGCGGCTGTCGTCGATTCCAGGATCGCCGCAGGAGAGCGCCTGCCGCTGGCCGGCGTTCCGGTGGCGATCAAGGACAATATCTGGGTCAAGGGCCGGCGGATCACGCAGGGCTCGAACCTCTTCCGTGACTTCATCGCGCCGGAGGATGCGGAGGCGGTCGCCAGGCTGGTGGCGGCCGGGGCTGTCATCGTCGGCATCGCCAACACTTCGGAATTCGCCGCCAAGGGCCAGACGACCAACCTCCTCCACGGCGCGACCCGCAACCCTTGGAACACGGCGATGACCCCCGGTGGGTCCTCCGGCGGGCCGGTGGCGGCGGTCGCCAGCGGCATGGTGCCGCTCGCACTCGGCACGGACGCGGGCGGCTCGAGCCGGCGCCCGCCGGCCCACACGGGACTTGTCGGACTGAAGCCGTCCTTCGGTGCCATCCCCTACGGCCCTGGCTTCGAGGAGCCGTTCTTCGGCATCTCCTGCATCTGTCCGATCACCCGGGCAGTGGCCGAGGCCGCGGTGGTCTTCGATGTCCTGGCGGGCCCGAGCGCCATCGATCCGCATTCGGCGATATTGTCGCCCAGCAGTGCCGAAGAACCCTTGCGGATGCGAATTGCATACAGTCCGAAATGGGGTCTCGACGTGCCTGTCGATCCGGGCGTCGCGGCTGTCATGGAGACATGCGCGGAACGTCTCGAACGCGCCGGTTTCACGCTGGTCGCCTGCGATCCGCAATGGCCCGCGGGTGCTGCCGAGGCGGGCCTCGGCGCCATCCAGCAGAGCGGCCTCGCGGCGCTGCATGGCGAGGCGTGGAAACGCGAGCCCGGGCTGATCGATCCGGACCTCGGCGCGCAGATCGCCTCCGGGCTGGGCCTTGCAGGAACGGATGTGGCGAAGGCGCTTCTGCTGTCTGAACAGGTCGCCATCTATGGCGCAAAGTTCTTCTTGGACAATGGCTTGTCAGCTGCGATCGGACCGACGACGGCCTGCGCGGCCTGGCCGGTTGAACTTCTCGGACCGGCGATGATCGCGGGTGTGCCGGTGGGCCCGCGCGGCCACGCCGTGTTCACCCCGCTTTTCAATCACACCCGCCAGCCGGCCATCTCGATTCCCTGCGGTCTCGACCCGTCAGGCCTGCCGCTCGGGCTGCAGATCGTCATGCCGCGGGGACGGGACCGGGACCTGTTGCGCCTGGCGCAGGCCATCGAGGCAGAGCTCGCGGCAACTGTCTGATCAACGGTTTCACGCGTCACCGAACTGCCCCACCGCGCGCCATTCGTCAGCCTAAATAATAGGCAGTTGTTGCCATGCCGATCCCTTAATCGCCATGAGCGGACCCGGCACGCCTCTTGCTGACCCTCCGGATATCAGCGCGAGCCGGTCATGGCCGCGAGTCAGCCGAGAGGAGTTCATCATGGCAGGCATCTTTCGCGACGGCATCGACCGCCGCAGTCTGCTCGCAGGCCTCGGTGCGGGCGCGGCAACGCTTGGCGCGCCGTCCGTGCTGCGTGCCCAGACACGCGAACTGGTGGTGGGCGGCGCCGCCAGCCACAAGGCGTGGGTCGAGACGCATGTCGCGCCGCTGTTCGAGCGGAAGTACAACGCCAAGCTGACCTTCGAGGGCACCCGCTCGCTGGTGAACCTCGAGAAGATGCAGAAGAACAAGGACCGGCCCTATCTCTCCGTCGTGCAGATGGACGACCCCGTCATGATCCTGGCGGTCAAGGAGCAACTGCTCGAGCCGATCACCGCCGCCAAGGCCTCCAACCTCGCCAAGCTGAAGCCGGGCACGGTCCATATGGACGGCCAGTGGGCGAACTACCTGCAGCCCTGGCAAGGCATCGCCTACAACACCAATGTCATCAAGACGCCGCCGGCCTCCTGGGCCGAGGCCTACGACCCGAAGTACAAAGGGCGGATCATCATCCCGTCGCTGCAGAACACGGAAGGCCTGCCCAACCTGTTCATGGCCTCGCATCTCGCCACCGGCAAGCCGATGGCCGAGGCGATGCTGGACACCGAGTCCGGCTTCAAGAAGCTGATCTCGCTGAAGCCGAACCTGCTGACCGTCTACAACCAGATGCCGCAGGCCTTCTCGCTGCTCGAGCAGGGCGAGGCGCACATGATCGTCGGCGCACTCTCCTCCTTCGCGCTGGCCCGCCGACAGGACGGTGCCCCCATCGCCCTCGCCGCGCCGAAAGAGGGCATCTTCCCGGTGCCTTCGGGCATCGCGGTGGTGAAGGGCGGTCCGCACCAGGACCTTGCCTTCGCCTATGTGAATGAGCTGCTCGGCGCGGAGATCCAGGCGAAGATCGCACCGCCCACCTTCGCCCTGCCGACCAATGTCGATGTTCCTCCGCCGCCCGGCATGCCCACGGGTATTGCCGTCCACACGATCGACTGGGGCTTCGTTGCCGACAACCGCAACGACTGGGTGAAGCGCTGGGACCGCGAGATGTCGATGTGATCAAGAAGGACGGGCGGTGCCTGGCGCCGCCCGCCCGGTGACCCCATGGCAGAGACCCCCGCATTCCTCGACGTACGCCGTGCCGCCAAATCCTTCGGCGGAACCATGGTGCTCGACGGCGTCGACCTCGGTGTCGCGCCTGGCGAGTTCGTTTCCCTGCTCGGTCCCTCGGGCTGCGGCAAGACCACGCTGTTGCGCATCGTCGCCGGGCTGCTCGCGGCGGATTCCGGCGCCATCGTTCTCGATGGCGAGGACATCTCGGCGAAGCCGCCGCATCATCGCGACGTCGGCGTCGTCTTCCAGAGCTATGCGCTGTTCCCCCATCTGACGGTTGCCGAGAACGTCGCCTTCGGCCTCGAGGCGCGTGGCGCCCCCAGGGACGAGATCCGGGCGACCGTCGCCCGCTATCTCGACCTCGCCCACATGGGCGCCTTCGCCGACCGCTCGGTGCGCGCGCTCTCCGGCGGCCAGCAGCAGCGCGTGGCCGTGGCCCGTGCCCTGGCAGTGAAGCCGAAGCTGATGCTGCTCGACGAGCCATTCTCGGCGCTCGACCGCAAGCTGCGCGAGACCATGCAGATCGAACTGAAGCGCCTGCTGCGCGAGGTCGGCACCACCGCCATCTTCGTCACCCATGACCAGGACGAGGCGCTGATGATGTCGGACCGCATCGCGGTCATGAACAAGGGCCGGATCGAGCAACTCGCCGATCCCGACACGATCTACAAGAAGCCGGCGACGCCCTTCGCGCTGGAATTCGTCGGCCTGTCCACCCGCATCGCCGGTATAGTCGTCGAGACGAGCGGCGAGGGTGAGGTCGCCGTCGACACGGCCCACGGCCGCGTGCGTGCGCCGGGCCGCTTCGTGGCGGGAAGCCCGGTGCTGGTCGCGGTCAGGCCGGAGCTGATGGCCTTCGGCGACAATCCGGCCGAGAACACCATCAGGGCCAGGCTGACGGACGTCGTCTTCCAGGGGTCGCGCGTGCAGGCCCATTTCGACGCGCCCGCGGACATGCCCATCCAGATCGAGAGCGTCGCGGGGATCCCGGCCGGTATCGCGCCGGGAGCCGAGCTCGCCCTGTCCTGGTGCGTCGCCGATACGCTGCTCTATCCGTTGCCGGACCGGGCTGCATGAGCGCCGCCGCCCAGAAGGACCGCATCGGCTGGCTCGCGGCCCCCGCCGTCGCCTATCTCGGGCTCGTCTATGCGCTGCCGCTGGTCTTCCTGCTGGCGCGCAGCGTCACCGGGCCCGAGGGCTTTACGCTCCAGCTTTTTGTCCAGTTCTTCGCCGACCCCTATTCTTGGCGCGTCATCTGGAACACGCTGCGCATCGCGCTGCTGACGACGCTCGTCTGCCTCGTCATCGGCTTTCCCGTCGCCATCGCCATGGCGCGGGCGAAAGGGCTGATGCAGGTGGCCCTGCTGGTGGCGATCATCCTGCCGCTCTCCATCGGCGTGGTGGTGAAGGCCTTCGCCTGGCAGATCGTGCTGAGGCGCGACGGCGTCGTCTCGCAGTTTCTCGTCGGTACCGGCATCTGGAGCGAGCCGCAGCGGCTGCTCTTCACCGAGACGGGCCTCGTCATGGGCGCGGCCAACGTCTTCCTGCCCTTCATGATCCTGCCGATCTATTCGGTGGTGAAGCTGATCGACCCGCGCCTGTCGGAGGCCGGGGCGACGCTCGGGGCGAGCCCGCTCTACCGCTTCCGCCGCATCTTCCTGCCGCTGACCCTGCCGGGACTCGTCTCCGGCATCGCCTTCGTCTTCTCCATGTCGGTGTCGATGTTCGTCATCCCGAGCCTCCTCATCGGCGACCGCTTCCAGATGCTGGCGACGCTGACCGGACGCTCCTTCCTGCTGATGCGCAACGAGGCGCTCGGATCGACCACGGCTGTGGTGCTGCTGGTGCTGGCCGTCTCCATCGTCGTCGCCTCGTCCTGGCTGGCGAAGCGTCTTGGAGGCACGCAATGACGGCACTCGAGAAGGCCTCCTCCGCCCTCGTCTGGGCTGTCGCCATTTTCGCCATCGTCTTCCTGATGACCCCGCTCGTGGTCACGGTGGCGGTGTCGTTCGGCTCCTCGGCCGTGTTCACCCTTCCGCCACCGGGCTGGTCGATGCGCTGGTACAACCAGCTCCCTGCGACCCGCGGGCTCTGGCCCTCGCTCGCGACCTCCGTCCAGATCGCCGCGCTCTCGACCTTCGTCTCGCTGGTGCTCGGCACTCTCTGCGCCATCGCGCTGGTGCGCGGAAGGTTCGCCGGGCGCGACGCCATCGCCACCTTCCTCGTCTCGCCGCTGATGCTGCCCGGCCTCGTCGTCGGCATCGCCATGCTGCAGGGCTTCAAGACGGTCGGCCTGCGCGAGGCCTGGCCGAGCCTGCTGGTGGCCCATGTGGTCATCACCATGCCCTATGTGGTGCGCACTGTTCTGGCGGCGCTCAGCCTGTTCGACTTCACGCTGATCGACGCGGCGCGCACCCTCGGCTGTTCCTATGGCAAGGCCCTGCGCAAGGTCATGGTGCCGGCGCTCGCCCCTGCCTTCCTCACTTCCGCCATGTTCGCCTTCCTCGCCTCGATGGACAATTATCCGATCTCCATCTTCTTCACCGACGCCTGGACCAAGACTCTGCCCATCCAGATGCTACAGTTCGTCGAGGAGCGCCCCGACCCGGTCATCGCCGCGATCTCGACGGGCCTTATCCTGCTGGCGGTGATCGCGCTCATCATCGGCGACAGGCTGGTTGGTCTCAGGCGCCTCGCGGATTTCTGACATGTCCATTGCCGCCCCGCCCGTCACCGACCGCGACTTCCGCGGCTACGGCGCCTTGCCGCCCGCCATCCGCTGGCCGAATGATGCGCGCCTCGCCGTCTCCATCGTGGTCAATATCGAGGAAGGCGCGGAGCTGTCGCTCGGCGCCGGGGACGAGGCGAACGAGTTCATCTACGAGGCGGTGGAGCGCATCGAGGGCGCGCGCGACCTCTGCATGGAGAGCCACTACGAGTACGGCACCCGCCGCGGCTGGCCGCGCATTCGCAAGGCGCTGGCCGGGCGTGGCATCGCCGCGACGCTGAACGCCTGCGGCCGGGCCATCGCCCTGTCGCCCTGGCTGGCGGAAGAGGCGGTGGCGGACGGCCACGAGATCTCCTGCCACGGCTGGCGCTGGGAGAAGCACGTCCACATGCCGGAGGCGGACGAACGCCGTGCCATCTGCCGGACCGTTGCAGCTATTTCCGCGGCTGCCGGCTCGCCGCCCGTCGGCTGGCACACCCGTTCCGCCACCTCGGTGAACACCCGCCGGCTGCTCCTCGAACAGGGCGGCTTCCTCTACGATTCCAATGCCTACAACGACGACATGCCGTTCATGCATCAGCAAGGCGATCGCGACCTCGTCATCCTGCCCTATGCCTTCGACACCAACGACATGCGCTTCCAGCCGGGCGGGGGCTTCGTGCAGGCCGGCGACTTCGCCCGCTACTGTATCGGCGCCTTCGACCGGTTGCTTGCCGAAGGGGGCACGGAGCCGCGCATGCTTTCCATCGGTCTCCACCTGCGCATCATCGGCCGTCCCGCACGGATCGGCGGGCTCGAACGTCTGCTCGACCACATGGCGGCGACGCCGGGCGTCTGGTTCGCCCGGCGCGACGCCATCGCCCACCACTGGCGCGCGGGTCTCGGGCTCGACCCGTGGCAACCGCGCCCGGCCCTGTCCGTCTTCGAGGCCTGACCCATGCGCCTGCTGATCGCCAACCCGAACACGACGGAGGCGGTGACCGACCGCCTGATGGCCGCGGCTTCGGCGGTGAAGGCGCCTGCGACCGAGCTCGTCGCCATGACCGCGCCGCGCGGCGTGCCCTACATCGCGACGCGTGCCGATGCGGTTGTCGGGTCGGCGGTGGCGCTGGAGATGCTGGCGGAGCGGCACCATGAGGTGGATGCGGCCGTCATCGCCGCCTTCGGCGATCCCGGCCTCGGCGGGGCACGCGAACTCTTCGACATTCCCGTCGTGGGCATGGCGGAGGCCGCGATGCTCACCGCCTGCATGCTTGGCCGCTCCTTCGCCATCGTCACCTTCTCCGGCGGTCTCGTGCCCTGGTACAACGAGTGCCTCGACTGGAACGGTCTGCGCGGCCGCTGCGCAGGAATCTTCGCGCTGCAGGGCGCCTTCGCCTCCATCGCCGACGTGCAGGAGGAGAAGGAGGCGGCACTGGTCGAACTCGCCAACCGGGTCGTCACCGATCATGCCGCGGATGTCGTCATCCTCGCGGGAGCGCCACTGTCCGGACTGGCGCAGAGTGTGCGCGAGCGCGTGCCGGTGCCCCTCGTCGACGGCATCCAGGCGGCGGTGAAGCAGGCCGAGGCTCTTGCAGCGCTCAAGCCCGCCAAGGCGACGCAGGGGACCTTCCGCCGCCCGGCCGCCAAGACCTGCACCGGCGTTCCCGAGACGCTGCGGGCCCGCTTCGAGCGCCGCGATGGCTGACCGCGCCACCCGCGACCTCGTCGGCTATGGCGGGCACTGGCCCGACATCCGCTGGCCCAATGGCGCGCGCCTCGCCGTGTCGCTCAATGTCAATTTCGAGGAGGGTGCCGAGCTGCAGGTCGGCGACGGCGATGCCGTCTCGGAGCGGCTCGGCGAGGTCATCAGCGTCGTCGAACCGGGGACACGGGATCGCGGCCAGGAGCAGATCTTCGCCTATGGCACGCGGGCCGGGTTCTGGCGGATGCTCGACGCCCTCGAGCGGACGCGCCTTGCCTCGACCTTCCTCTTCTGCGGCCGTGCGGTGGAACGGGCACCGGGCCTCGCACGGGCCGCGGCCGACCGCGGCCATGAGGCGGCCGTGCATGGCTGGCGCTGGCGGCCGCATGCCGACTACCCGACGCGTCAGGCAGAGGCAGTCGATCTCGACCGCTGTATCGCGGTGATCGAGCGGGTCTGCGGCCTGCGGCCGACCGGCTTCTTTTGCCGCGGCGCGGAGAGCGACTGGACGCGCGAGCTGCTGGTCGAGAAAGGGTTCTCCTACACGTCCAACGCCTTCGACGACGACCTGCCCTACTGGGACCGCTCCGGCGCCCGGCCGCTCCTCGTCGTGCCCTATGCGCTCGACAGCAACGACATGAAGTTCTTCCACCCCAACGGCTTCGTGCGGGCGGGCGATATGGTGGACTATGTCGATGATGCGCTCGAGGTGTTGCTGGCCGAGGCGGCGCGGGGCCATGCCCGCCTGCTCAATATCGGCTTCCACCTGCGCATCTGCGGCCGGCCTGGCCGCTTCGCCGCCTTTGCCCGCATCACCGAGCGCCTTGCGGCCCTCGGCGACCGGGTCTGGGTGGCGCGCCGGGACGAGATCGCGCAGGCTTTCGCGGCACAGGCGCCGGCCGGGGCGCTCCCCTAGTTGCCGTCGAACCAGCCCTGGTAGAAGTCCCTCACATGCGGGAAGACGTCGCGGGCGAGCTGGCGCCTTGCAGCCTCTGCCTCCGTCAGCGGCCGGGAGAAGCGTTCGCCGATCTCCGTCATGACGGCATCGCGGTCGATGCGCATGAACCGGCCGTCGCGATAGACGACCTCGCCGCCGATGATCACCGTCTTCACCGCATCGGTCCTGGCGCGCCGGACGAGGACGTCGACCAGCGGCATGTCGGGGCTCTGGTAGGGGCGCGTCACGGTCGGCCAGTCGAGGATGACCAGATCCGCGGCCGAGCCGGGCGAGAGCTGCCCGATGCGCTCGCCGAACGCGGTCGTGCCCGCGCCGTGCCCGGTCGCCATGCGCAGCACCTCGGCGGCGGACAACGACGGCGTGTCGATGCCCGGCCGACGATGCACGGTCAGGGCGAGGCGCATCTCCTGCAGCATGTCGCGATCGTCGTTGATGCCCGCCTCGTCGATGCCAAGGGCGACCGGAATGCCCTCGGCGACGAAGCGCCCGACGGGGGCGACGCCGCTCTTCAGCCGGAAGTTCGACGAACAGTTGTGGCAGATGCGCGTGCCGCTCGCCGCGCAGGCGGCGATGTCGTCCTCGCTCATCCAGACGCCGTGGCCGATGGTCAGGCGAGGGCCAGCGAGCCCCAGCCGCGCGATGTGCTGGAAGGCGGTGCCGCCGCTGCGGCGCTGCGCATATTCCCGCTGATAGGGCGTCTCGACCAGATGCATGTGCATCGGCGCGCCTGTCGTGGCCGAGAGCTCTGCGGCCGTCTCGAGGGCTGCATCCGACAGCCAGTGCAGGTTGGCGGGTGCGAGCTGGACGGCGATCAGGGGATCGCCCTCGACGCGCCGGCGCAAGGCATGAAACACCGCCACCTGGTCGGCCAGCGGCAGGGTGAAGCGCCGGAAATAGTCGGCCATGGCGGGCCGCAGTTCGGCCGGCAACCGGGCGACGAAGGCTTCATCGGCCTCGTAGACGAGCCTGTTCTGGTCACGCAGCGCCATGGAGTAGGAGGCACGCATGCCGATGGCGCGGTAGGCGTCCATCACCGTCTCGCCGGCGGCGAGCACATCCTCGACGCTGCCGGGCGCGCGGCTGTGCAGGTGCTGCACGGTGGTGACGCCGCTGGCGATCATCTCGAAGGCGGAGACCAGCGTGTCGAGCCTCAGATCGACGTCGCGCAGCGCCAGCCGCGAGGCGAACCACAGTTCCAGCGGGTGGTCGGGCGAGCCGAGCTGGAAGGGCGTCGTGCCGACATGGTGGTGGGCGTTGATCAGGCCGGGAATGACGACCTGGTCCGCGCCGCCGAGGACCGCCCCGCCAGGCGCTTCCCTGACGACCTCCGCAAAGGGACCGATGCGGACCACCGACCCGCCCCGGACCAGGATGCCGGCGGCGTCGTGGATCACCGGCTGGCCGCCGGCCGTGAAGCCTTCGACCACGTGGGCGGCGCGGATGATGGTGCTGTTGCCTGCTGTCGTCATCGGCCGAGGCTGGCACGCCGGCGGCGGAGCCGACAAGGGTCATGCGACGGGCGGGTCGCGTCGCCCGCCCGTCGCGGACCGTCATTCGTCGAGCGAGAAGCCGGAGGCCTTGACGATCGGCTCCCAGGCGGCGCGGGCACGCTCCAAATAGGCGGCGTATTCCGGCGGCGTCAGCGAGAAGGGCTCCTGGCCGACGGCGCGCAGCGTGTCGCGCGTCGCCGGCACCTTCACCGCATCCGCAACGAGGCCGGCGATCTGGCCGGCGAGGGCCGCGGGCGTCCCCTTGGGCATGAAGCAGCCGAAGGTGTCGCGACCGACGACGCGGCCGAGGCCCTGCTCGGCGAAGGTTGCCACATTCGGCAGGAAGGCCGAGCGCTCGCGGTCGGCCACCCCGATGACCCTGAGCACGCCGCCGGCGACATGGGGCAGGTAGTCGCCGATCGGCGTGATGGTGGAGGCGACATGGCCGCCGATGAGGTCCTGGATGGCCGGGGTCGAGCCGCGATAGGGCACGTGACGCAGTTGCACGCCGGCGGAGGCGATGAGCAGTTCGCCCATGAAATGAGGCGTCGAGCCGGCGGCAGGCGAGCCGAAGGCGGCCTTGTCGGCATTGGCCTTGGCCCAGGCCACGAAGCCTGCGACATCCCTCACTTCGGCCGGGACCATCGGCCCGACCGCGAGGGCGAAGGTGGCGTAGGTTGCCGGTGTGATCGGGGTAACGTCGGTGGCCGGATTGTAGGGCAGGCGGCGGTAGACGCTCGGATAGATGGTGAACATCGCATCCGGGCTGACGAGGATGGTGCGGCCGTCAGGCGGGGCGTCCATCAGGGCCTGGATGGCAAGACGGGCCGCAGAGCCGGGCCGGTTCTCGACGACGAAGCTCTCGGCAAGCGTGCCGCGCAGGCTCTCTGCGAGGCGCCGCGCCAGCGTGTCGGTCGGCCCGCCGGCTGGGAAGCCGACGATGAGGCGGCCGACTCCGCGGACGAGTTGGGCCGGCGCGGGCAGGGTGGAGGCGGCCAGGGCTGCGGCCGACAGGCCGAGCATGTGGCGGCGATTGATGGTCATGGTCGTTTCTCCCTCAGGGTTGGAGCGGGGCCGGCTCGTTCCATGTCCGGTCTTCCGCGGGTAGTGGTTGCAAGTCTCGTCGGGTGTCGGCGATCAGCCGCCGAGCCCCAGCACTCTCATGGCATTCTTCTTCAGGATCAGGTCGTGGACCTCCGGCTTGAATCCGACTTCGGCGAACTGGGCCAGCCACCGCTCCGGCGCGATCAGGGGGAAATCCGATCCGAACAGCATCTTGGACCGGAGCTGGGCATTGGCATGCTGGACGATCTGCGGCGGGAAGTATTTCGGCATCCAGCCCGACAGGTCGATGTAGACATTGGGTTTGTGCAGGGCCATCGACAAGGCCTCGTCGGTCCAGGGCCAGGACGGGTGTGCCAGCACGATGGTCATGTCGGGGAAGTCGACGGCCACGTCGTCGATGTGGATGGGCTGGGAGTATTTGAGCCGCATCCCGCCGCCGCCGCGCATGCCGGTGCCGATGCCGGAATGGCCGGTGTGGAAGATCGCCGGCAGCTTGTGATGGGCGATCACCTCGTAGAGCTGATAGGCCATGCGGTCATTGGGATAGAAGCCCTGGCAGGTCGGGTGGAACTTGAAGCCCTTGACGATGCCGCCCTTGATCAGCTCCTCGGCCTCCCGGGCGCCGAGCCGACCCTTGTGGGGGTCGATGGAGGCGAAGGCGATCATGATGTCGGCGTTGTCGCGGGCGGCGTCGGCGATTTCGTCGTTGGGGATGCGGCGGTTGCCGATCTGCGTCTCGGTGTCGACGGTGAACATGACGAGGCCGATGCGCTGCTGGCGATAGTGCGCGATGGTCTCGGCGATGGTGGGGCGCTTGCCGACCTTGAAGTACTTGCCGGCCGCCTCCTCATAGGGTGCCCAGTAGGGATCGGCCTCCTGGCGGCACGACACCTCGGCATGGGTGTGGATGTCGATGGCGACGAGGTCGTCGACCTTCATGGGGCTTCTCCTGCAGGGCGATCGAGATCGATGACAAAAGCCGGCGGGGGTTCGGCATAGAGGGCGGCGACGACGTCCGGCCGGCGGGCGATGACGGCGCGCTGGTTGATGGACCCCTTGTCGGTGAGTTCGCCGGCCTCGAGCGAGGGCGGCTCGGCGAGAATGAGGGCGCGTGCCACGCGTGTCGACGAACCGGTGGCAGCAGCGGCGAGGATGTCGAGGCGCCGGCGGATCTCCGCAAGCAGCGCCGGATGGCCGAGCAGCGCCGGATCATTCGCCGCCAGCCCGGTGAGAGCGGCGCAAGCCTCCCGGTCGGGGACGAGAAGGACGCCGATGTGGTCGCGGTCGTGGCCGGTGATGACCGTGTCGCGGATCAGCGGGTCGAGGGCGGAGTTCAGGGTGTGCCGCAGCGGCCCGACACTGACCCAGGTGCCGGTGGCGAGCTTGAAGTCCTCGGACAGCCGGCCGTCAAAGAGGAAACCCTTCGACAGGTCAGCAGGATCGGCATAGGCGACGGCATCGCCGAACCTGTAGAAGCCCTCCTCGTCGAAGACCTGCGCCGTCAGGTCGGGCCGCCGCCAGTAGCCGGGTGTCACCGTCTCCGCCCTGACGCGCGCCTCCAGCTTCGCCCCCGCGGGAACCAGTTTCAGCGTCACGCCCGCCATGGGCAGGCCGATGGCCCCGGCCTGGCCCGTGGCGCGCAGGTTCATGATGGCCGAGGGAGCTGTCTCGGTCGCGCCGAGGCCGGTAACGAAGGGCACGTCGCGACTGGCGCACTCGCGGGCGAGGCTCCGGTAGCCGTCCCAGACCGGCTGGGCGAGCCCGGCACCGGCGTAGAACAGCATCTCGAGGCGGCTGAAGAAGTGGCGGGCGAAGGCCCGATCGGCCTCAAGGTAGGGAAGGAGCGCCTCGTAGCCCTTCGGAACGTTGAAATAGGCGGTCGGCGCGATCTCGCGGAGGTTGCGCACCGTCGGCAGGATGCCGGCCGCCACCGGCTTTCCCTCGTCGATGTAGAGCGTGCCGCCATGCGTCAGGGCCATGCCGAAATTGTGGTTCGATCCGAAGGTGTGGTTCCAGGGCAGCCAGTCGACGAAGACCGGCGGCGTTTCGGCGAGGAAGGGGAAACACTGTTCGAGCATGACCTGGTTGGCCATGAGCATGCGCTGGGTGTTGATGACCGCCTTCGGCTCGCCGGTGGAGCCCGATGTCAGCAGGAACTTGGCGATGGTGTCCGGGCCGATCGCGGCGAAGGCCGCGTCGACGCGCGGGTCGTCCTCCGCTCCCTCCAGCGCGGCGAGAGGAGTTGCTCCGGCCGCCTCGGCACGGTGCACGGCGACAAGGTGGCGGTCCGACCGCGCGATGGCGGCAAGCGCCGCCCGGAACGGTCCTGCGTCCGCCGCGAAGACCAGGCCCGGCGTCAGCAGGTCGAGGCAGTAGGACAGCTTGCCGAAGTCGCGCGCCACCAGACTGTAGGGGGGCGAGATCGGCGCATAGGGCACGCCGATCATCATCGCCGCGAGCCCGACGAGGGCGTGGTCGATGCCGTTGCCCGACAGGATCGCCACGGGACGCTCGGCGGAGAGGCCGTGGTCGAGAAGGCCGGAGGCGATGCGCCTGACGCGGCGCAGTGTTTCCGCATAGCCGAGAACCCGCCATTGGCCGTCGCCGTCGCGCTCAGCCAGGAAGGTACGCTCCGGCGCCTCGGCCGCCCAGTGCACCAGCCGGTCCGGCAGCGCGCGCGGATAGGCCCCGATGGTCTGGCGGACATGGATCAGGCGCGAGCCGTCGTCGCGATCCTCGGCGAAGGGATCGAGACGGCCGAGCCGGTGCCAGCCGCCGTCCTCGGCAGGTGTCATCGGGCTGGGAGCGACACGCGACATGTGAGGGCCTCCGGGGGTGCCGCTGGGCGGCTTGGCGAGGCGTTGAACGAAGTTGCGGCATGCACTTGCGGCAAGGAGCCTAGTCGGGCCTTGCCACCCGGGCTGCCTTCTTGGCGAGGAAGTCGCGGACCCGCGCCTTGGCCTCGGGCATGGTCTGCGCCACGGAGGCCATCAGCGCCTCGGTCAGGTAGCCGGTGCTGGGGTCCGCCTCGGCGATGCGCGGCAGGGCGTGGATGACAGCAAAACGTGTCATGTCGGCGATTTCGGCCGCCTTCTGCGCCAGTTCGACCGCCAGCGCGAGGCCGGCGCCGTCCTCGACGAGATACTGGCAGGCTCCCGCCGCCCTGGCCTCGGTGGCGGAAAGAGACCGTCCTGTCAGCATCATGTCCTGCACCAGCGGTGTGCCGATCAGGCGGGGAATGCGCACCGATCCGCCGCCGCCGAGGAAGATGCCGCGCTGGCCCTCGGGAAGCGCGAAGAAGGCGGAGTGCTCGGCGATGCGGATGTGTGTGGCGGCTGCCAGCTCGAATCCGCCACCGACGACGGCGCCGTGCAACACCGAGATGACGGGCACGCGGCCGAACTGGATGTCCTGGAAGGCGCGGTGCCAGCCGAGCGAGTGATGGATGCCGGCGGCGAGGTCCGGCTCGCCATCCACCTCGCCGAGGTCGAGGCCTGCGCAGAAGTGGTCGCCCTCGCCGTGGATGACCACTGCGCGGATGGCGGAGGGAAAGCCAGACACGAGCGTCCGGAGTCCCGCCACCATGGCTTCATTCAGGGCATTGCGTTTGGCGGGTCGCGACAGCCGGATGACGGCCACCGCGCCATCGGTGTGAACCGACAGACCCGGACAGGGTGACAGGTCAGACAAGGGCGCCGCTCCCACGGAACCATTATTGGTTATTGAACATAACTATTTTCCGCGAACGTTCTTGTGTCAATGGGGCCTGGGATGTACCGATCCGCCCTGATGGGGTCGGTTGCTGGCACCTGTCGTCACCGCGGCAGCGGCGTTCCCGAGGATGTGATGGCGCTCGATCTCGGACCTCTCGACAGCCATGTCGGATACCTCCTGCGCCGGGCGCAGCTGGCTGTCTTCGCCGAGATCGGAACCGCCTTCGCCGAACATCGGGTCTCGCCCGCCGACTATGCGGTGCTCACCGTCATCGACCGCAATCCCGGCGCCGGACAGTCGCAGGTGGCGGAGACGCTGGGCATCCAGAAGACCAATTTCGTGCCGCTGATCCGTCGCATGGAAGCGCGCGGCCTCGTGCGGCGGACGCCGTCGCAGCGCGACCGACGGTCGGTCGCCCTGTCACTGACGGGCGAGGGCGCAACCCTGCTCGCCACCCTTCATGCGGCGGCGCAGGACCATGTCGACCGCGTCCGGGCCCATGTCGGTCAGGACCGCTACGACTCGCTGCTGGAACCGCTGCAACAGCTGGCGACAATCATGCGTGCGTGACCATGGGCCGCCGCGATCCTTATCGACTGTCGGCGTTCCATGGCGCAGGGTAGGTGGTGACATGAGCAAGACCGCAAGCGTCGTCCTGACCGGTACCGCCTCCGGTCCCGTCCTCGCCACATCAGAGGGCTTGAGCTTCTGGGGTGGGGTCGATCCAGCCACCGCCCGCGTGATCGACGCCCATCATCCCCTGCATGGCGAAAGTGTCGCTGGCGCCGTGCTGATGATGCCCACCAGTCGCGGATCCTGCACGGGCAGCGGGGTGCTTCTCGATCTCGCCCTGAATCGGCGCGCACCTGCCGCGCTGATCTTCTGCGAGGCGGAGGACGTGCTGACCCTCGGCGCGCTCGTGGCCGCGCAGCTGTTCGGCTGCGGCCTTCCGGTGCTCCGGCTGTCGCGGTCGCTGTTCGACCGGGTGGCGCAGGCAACCAGGGTGGACATCACCGAAGCCGCGCTGATCGCCGATGGTGAGTCGATCGCCTTTGGCCCGTCCGCCGCGGGTGGCCTCGTCCTGACCGACAGCGACCGTGCCATCCTCGCCGGGACGCAAGGCGAGGCTGCGCGGCGCGCGATGGAAATCCTCGTCGCCATGGCGGTCAGCCAGGAAGCCACGGCCCTGTGCAGCGTCACCCGCGTGCACATCGACGGCTGCATCTATGCGAGCACGGCCCATCTGCGCTTCGCCGAGGAGATGGCCGCCATGGGGGCGCGGGTCGTGGTGCCGACGACGACCAATGCGATCTCGGTGGATCGCGAGAACTGGCGCGCGCAGGGCGTGCCCGAGGGCTTCGGAGGTCCGGCCAGCCGGCTCGCCGATGCCTATGTCGCGATGGGGGCCGGGCCGAGCTTCACCTGCGCGCCCTACCTCCTGCCCGACCCGCCCCAGGCCGGGGAGGACATCGGCTGGTCGGAATCGAATGCGGTGATCTATGCCAATTCGGTGCTGGGTGCGCGCACGGTCAAGCACCCCGATTTTCTCGATCTCTGCATTGCTCTGACAGGCCGCGCCCCGCTGTCCGGCGTCTACCTGCCAGAGCACCGCCGGCCGCGCCGGGTGATCCGCGTCGACGCCCCGTCGTCCGTGGATGACGCCTTCTGGCCGATGCTCGGCTGGCTCGTCGGCCAGGCCGCGCCCGACCGCATTCCGATCGTCAGGGGATGCGAGGGACTGGCCGCCTCCGCCGACGACCTCAAGGCCCTCTGCGCGGCCTTCGGTACCACCTCGGCGGCGCCGATGCTTCATGTCGCGGGGCATACGCCCGAAGCGGCCATGCGACCCATCGAAGGCGCCGATGAGGTGGTGCTGACGCTCGATGACTTCCGCAGGCTCTGGGCGCAGTTCAACGCAGCCCCCGACCGGATCGACCTGGTCGCCATCGGCAGCCCTCACGCCTCGGCCGCGGAGTGCCGCGCACTGGCGGCCCTGCTCGACGGCCATCGCCTGTCCGGACCCTCGCTGATCGTGACCCTTGGACGGGCGACGCTCGCCGAGATCGAGCGGGACGGCACGCTCGGCCGGCTGCAGGCGTCCGGCGCGCGGATCGTTCCCGACCTGTGCTGGTGCTCCATTTCCGAGCCGGTCTTTCCGCCGTCGGCGCGCGTGGTGATGACCAATTCCGGCAAGTACGCCCACTATGGGCCGGGGCTGAGCGGGCGCCGGATGCGCTTCGGCAGTCTCGCCCAATGCGCTGTCGCCGCACGCACGGGCGAGGTCCCCGGCACGCCGCCCGACTGGCTTCATCAGCGAGAAACCGCTTAGCGTTGGGGCACTTGCCGGGGGGGATCGCGACCGTTCCGGGGGTTGGGCCCTCAGGTGGTCGAGGCGCCGGATCGAAGTTCGGGCAAGGATCCGGAGGGAATGGTGCGCCCGAAAGGATGGCACCCCCGTGCTGTGGACCCAGGTCCATCGGGAGGCTGACCGTCGCACCGCCTTGAGCACTGAGGGTCTTGTACCAGTTGTCTGGCCAATGGCCCGCAGACTGTCCGTGCGCGCACCCCCGTACCTGAACGGGCTGATCCCAGATGCCACTGTCGCGCCGGGTCAGGGCGTGCCACAGGCGCTTCAGGAGGCGCCGTCAATCTCATAGAGGCTGACGCCGTGGGCATCGATAGCCACGGTGACCGGACCCATTTCCTCGACCTGCAGTCGCACCAGCCGGCAGTGCATCAGCATGTCGGACCAGCCGACTTCGATGACGCGACGGACGGCCTGCGTGGGCAATGCCGCGCCACCACCGAGGAAGGAGAGGTAGCCCCCGCCGACCTGCCGCAGCGCCTCGACGCAGGCCCTGTCCAGTCCGCGCATCTGCCTGCCGGGAGGATGACATCCACCCGCCCTCCCTTATGCGGCCGAGGTCCTCCGGCCCCAGAGGCCGAGCGCTGCGAGGGCCACCGCCGAGACCACGATCAGCGCGAGTGTCGCGTCGGGCACGTAGTAGGTGGTGTAGATCTCCCACCCCATCAGACGCAGCGCCTGTGAGGCGGCGGTCGGCGTGCCCATCAGATGGCCGCCGATGGAGCCGGTGATGGCCAGCAAGAGGCCGCCCACACAGGCGAGGCCCAGCATGATCCATCGGGTCACGCCGTCCCATATCGCCGGTCCCTGGAGCCAGCGGGTGGCCAGCAGCAGCGTCCAGTAGGCAACAGTCCAGGCGGCGGCGAGCACGTGGTTGCGTCCGAGAGGGCTCGAGAAGGTCGCCTCCATGGGCCAGACGAGCAGGCCGACGGCAAAGGCCGCGACGGCCGACAGGACACCCAGCGTCAGCAGCGGCACCAGGGCCCTGTCGGTCGCAAGCGCCAGTGGCCCATCGGAAAATGCCCGCAGGGCGATCACCAGGGTCGCGGTGACCAGAAGCGCGATCGGAAAGTGGACGACGACGGCGTGATAGGGACCCATGGTCATGCACCTTTCCGGCTGAGAAGCGTATTGAGGGCGAAGCCGAAGCCGGCGATCAGGAGAATGCCGGCCAGCAGGGTCAGGGCCCACTGGCGCTGGATGGGGCCGTTGAACTCCATCTCGATCCCGTAATGGGCGAGCTGGTCCTCGCTATGGCGGTAGCGCACCGGCACCCCGGCCCTGACATTGCTGGCCCCGGCATGTCGGGTGCTGTTGATCAGCGCCCAGTTCACCTGGCCGGGATAGAATAGCGTGACATTCAGTGGCGGCTGCTGCCAGCCGGGCGTGTCGCCCTCGAAGCGGGCCGCCTGGATCGTCGCGTCGCGTCCGAGCCCGAGTGTCACCGGCAGCGATACATAGTGCCAGCGGCCGCCGGTCGCCTCGCGATGAATGGCGAAGGCGAGTTGGTAGAGGCCGCGCTCGACGAAGATCTTGTCGTCGCGCGGATTGCCCGTATCCATGCGGCGGCTGAGCGTCACCTCCCAGAACCCGTCGGTCCAGCGCGCCCGGCCACTGACCGCGATGTCGGCCCGCGATCCCTGGCTCGTCCGCAGGATGCGCCGCGGGATGGTGTCGCCGTCGCGCCAGGCGAGAGCGGGATCGAAGGGCACCGCCTCGTCCTCCCGCAGGGCGTAGACGTCGTCCTGCCCGATCCGGCCCTGGACAATGGCGTCGAAGTTGAGGGCCGAGCGCTCGACCCGGGCCGGATTGAACATCAGCCGCGGCTGCCGCTTGGCGGAGTCCCAGTTGGTGGTGTAGGTGCCGCGGCCGGCGTCGCTGAGCCTGCCTGCTGCGACCAACTGGTCGTCGGCGACGCCCATCGGATTGGAGCGGTTGGCGCGCCAGTGCCAGAGATCAAGAAAGTAGCCTGCCGAGACCAGCGCCTGCTGCTCGGCCTCAGGCAGGGTCGAGGCCCAGTCGTTGATATTCGAGCGGGTCCCCGGAAGGTATTTGGTGCCCTCGTCGAGCCCAAGCCGCTGGCCGAGATAGGGATGCGCCTGCACCTCGCGGCCGGGAATTTCATTGGCGGTTCCGGCAAGCCGATGGCCGATGGCGATATAGCCTCCATACCGGCCGAATTCGGGCACCCGGCCGTCATCGACCATCATCGCGACGCGGTCTTCATGCAGCCCGTCGGGCTGCGGACCGGCGACTGCGCCGCCGCGCACGACCCATGCCTTGCCGTCATACCGCAGCACGTCATGGAAGATGCCCGGACGGGGCGAGGGCCAGCGGTAGCGGAAGAAGATGGTGGTGCCGTTGTAGGCCGCCTGCACCTGCAGGGGCACGGTCAGCGCCTGCGGAATGGAGATGTGGCGGGCGGGGTCGTTGTGCACGACGCCCCTGCCGTGGGTGAGCCAGGACACGCCGAGAACCCCCAGAAACAGGGCAACGGCAGCATAGAGCGCTGATCGCTTCATTTCTCTCCCCTCGCGGGACGCGCAACGTGACGCCCCCGTCGTCTTGATCTTTGGCCAACGGCAGGTTCCGGCCGGCCGGCAGTCTGTCGGCAGTCGATTCGATGTCGGTCGCCACCGCGATCTGTGTTCACTGCGTGCCGGAACTCGCGCGCAGGAGCTCGGCGCCCGCTTCGCATGTCTTCGCAGAGGAGGGCGTCACCGGAACGCTCGCGTTCCTCGCCGTGACGCCAGAGAATCCCATGCGTTCTGTCGGGACCTTCTGGATTGAGCGTGCCCCTGTAGGGCCATCGTCACACTGATGCAGATCAAGTTGGCGCCTTCTTCAGATCACGCCTTCCCCGTTTCGGTTGACGGGATCCATTGCCCATCCTCGGCGAACAATGCTGTGTCGGTGATGACTTGCGCACGACGAGGTGCCGGCCGTCCGCTGGCCGGCGGATGCTGTTCAGGTTGCGGCCGGCGATTCCATCACCCGCGCCGGGATCAGAGGCCGTCCGTGCGTCGCGATATCAGGCAGCACGACAGCGGTCGGCATCGGAACGTTTGAAGCGATGACTTGAGGGGTCGATGACGGGGACAGCGTGGTCGCGCGTAGAACCTCCGCGCGTCTTCGCGAGCCATCACTATCACCCGGAAACCTGAAGGAAAATGGCGCGCCCGAAAGGATTCGAACCTCTGACCCCCAGATTCGTAGTCTGGTGCTCTATCCAGCTGAGCTACGGGCGCGCGCCGCGTTGGCAGGGCAGATCGCCTCGCCGACGGAGGCGGTCGGATACGCTGTTTCCAAGCCGATTGCAAGGGGGGCCATCTCGGCAATGGCCGCCCGTCGAGTGCGGGCGAACGGATGCGCGGCGGCGCGGGGAACAGTCCGGGGGCGACAGGAATTCGCCGTCTGCATCGCGGGCCTGCCGCTGCCTCACGCGCGCCGGCGGTGAGCCTTGCGGACGCTCGCCAGATCGATCGGGCGGTCGGGAATCGTGATGCGGAAGGTGGCGCCTAGCGTTCCCTCTGCCAGGGTGATCGCGCCGCCGTGGGCGCGGACGAGTTCGGCCGCGATGGCGAGGCCGAGGCCGGTGCCGCCGGGGCGGGTCGACCCCTGGAAGGCCTCGAAGAGATGCTGGCGGGCGCGCTCGGGGACACCGGGGCCGGTGTCGGAGACCTCGATGACCGTCACTGTTCCCTCGCGCCGTCCGGCGATGCGGATCTGGTCGCGGGACGGATCGTTCGGGGCGCGCGTCTCGAGCGCCTGATGCGCGTTGCGGGCGAGGTTCAGGAGCACCCGGAAGAGGTGATCGGGGTCGGCATCGATGAACAGGTCTTCGTCCACCGCGTTGACGAAGCCGATGCGGGCATCCTCCGACAGGCCCATGGTGTCGCGCACCTCCTCCGCCAGGCGCGCAAGGGGGACGGTGCGCCGCAGGGGCGGCGCTTCCTGCGCGCGGCCGTAGGACAGCGTCGACTGGCAGAAGGCGATGGCGCGGTCGAGGGCCTGGATCATCTTCGGCGCAAAGCGCTGAACCGTCGGATCCGGGACATTGGCCAGGCGGTCGGAGAAGAGTTGTGCCGAGGCGAGGAGGTTGCGGAGATCGTGATTGATCTTCGACACGGCAAGACCGAGGGCGGCGAGGCGCGATCGCTGCGCCAGCATGTCGTGAAGCGAATGCTGCATCGTCTGCAGCTCGTACTCGGCGACGCCGACCTCGTCCTTGCGGCCGGTGGGCACGATGGCCCGGCTGATGTCCTCCGGATTCTCACGGAAGGCGATCATCGTGTCGGTCAGGCGGCGCATCGGGCGCACGAACATCAGATGCAGCGTCACGTAGACCAGACCGGCCGACAGCACCGAGATGAACAGGGAATAGACGAGCAGCGTCTTGGAGAAGCGCAGCATGGCATGCCGCAGCGGCGTCTCGTCCATGACGATCTCGACGAAGTCGCCGGCGTGGCGCGCCTCGCCCATGACGCGCATGGTGCGCCCGTCCTGGGCGAAGAGGGTCGCGAAGGCCTCGGGGATGGAGCGGAAGAGCGGCTGGTCGCGCATGTCGATCGTGACACTGACATCCGGCAGTTCGTCGGAGGCGGCCAGAAGCCGGCGCGCCGGGCCGGTCTTCAAGGCCACCGCCTTGGCACCGGCGCTGTCGAGCAGTTCGCGCACCAGGGCTTCGGGCACCATGCCGCTCGGTGCCGCCTCCAGCACGAGAGCGGCGGTGCGACCGGCGGCTAGACGGTCGTCGAGCCAGGAATTGCGGAAGTTCGCCACCGCGGGGACGTAGATGAGAACTTCGGCGATCAGGATGAAGAGGATGGTCAGGATGAGCAGCTTGCCGGAGAGGCCGACGCCGCGGGACGGCGCGGGTGCCGCGGCATCGAGAACGGCCTGGTCGATCGGCAGCGGGCGAAGCGCAGTGGCCTCGGCTCCCGGTTCCCGACGATCATCCTTCATTCCTGCCATGCACCGACCTTGCCCGCCTGAGGCTTCCTGGAAATCGGCCGGCCAGGCCGGAGGCGCCCGGTGGCCTGAACCGACGCTCGGGCGACGACTCGTCGCCCTTCTGCCTGCCACTATGTCCGATACACCGGGATACGGCAAAAGGATGTCAGCGGACCTGTGACAGCGACGCGCGGTCACGCTCTCGTCGTCGCGCAGTGACCAGCGTGTCATGGTTGCTCGTCAGAACGCGTGATGCCACCTCTCGTTCCAGGAGCCATCATGCGCGCTCTCGTTCTTCTCGCCGGCCTGCTCGTCGCAAGTCCGGCCTTCGCCGACGCGGAATTCCCCGCCACCCTTGCCGGTCACGCAATTCTGCCGGCGGATACGTTCATCGCACCGCCGGCCGACGCCCCGGCCGACCTGCAGATTTCCGGCAAGTTCACCGGCGCCGCTCGCGCCGACGTCCTCGGGACGATCATGGGGCGGTCTGCGGGTCGCCCCACCGGCCTCTCGGTGCCCTTCCAGGGCCAGCCGGTCCAGGGTCATTCCGGCATCCGCCGGATGGCCGATGGCACGTATTGGGTGCTCACCGACAACGGCTTCGGCAACAAGCGGAATTCCCCCGACGCCATGCTGTTCCTCAGCCACTACCGCATCGATTTCGAGAAGGGCACGTTCGAGCGCATCGCCACGGTGTTTCTCTCCGATCCCGACAAGAAGGTGCCGTTCCGCATCGCCAACGAGGCGACCGAGCGCCGGTACCTCACCGGCGCCGACTTCGATCCGGAGAGCTTCCAGATCATCAACGGAAAGATCTGGATCGGCGAGGAGTTCGGACCCTATCTGATCCGCGCCGACCTGACCGGCAGGGTCGAGGCGATCTTCGAGACCATGGTCGATGGTCAGGTCGCTCGCTCGCCCGACCATCCGGCTGTGACCACGCCCGCCGCTCCCGGCGGGACGGTCGATTTCCGGGTCCGCCGCTCCAAGGGCTTCGAGGGCATGGCAGCGTCCCCGGACGGCCGATTCCTCTACCCCCTGCTGGAAGGTGCGCTCTGGGATCCGGCAACCCGCGGCCTCGAGCAGGTCGATGGCCGCGAGTATCTGCGGATTCTCGAGTTCGACGTGCAGGCCGGCCGCTACACCGGTCGCCACTGGAAATATGTGCTCGATGCCAATGGCCTGTCGATCGGCGACTTCAACATGATCGACGCCACCACCGGCCTGATCATCGAGCGTGACGACAACGAGGGCGTCGCGGAGCGCGCCTGTCCGGCCGGCCAGCGCGCCGAGAACTGCTTCCATGCGCTGCCGCGCATCAAGCGCATCTGGAAGATCGAGATGACCGACGC
>CAZPMD010000023.1:10829-13042 GCA_964587395.1 uncultured Hyphomicrobiales bacterium | reverse complement strand
CCGGCAGTGCCGTGCGCAAGATCGGCTTCATCGACCTTCTGAAGATCCGCGATCCCAGCAACCGGTCGCGCGTGCCGCTGTCGGGCGGGCACTTCCAGATGCCGTTCTTCACCATCGAGAACGTCGACGTGGTCGATGCCGACCACATCATCGTCGGCAACGACAACAACCTGCCCTTCTCGTCGAGCCGCGACCCCAACAAGGCCGACGGAAACGAGATGGTGCTCCTGCGCGTGCCGGAATTCCTCCGCGCGCGCTGATCCCTCCGCGCGCTGATCCCTCGCACCCGCGCGTCGGAAGGCCCGGCTTTCAGGCCGGGCCCTTTTCCGGTCAGATGGCCACGGGCTCGCGCTTCGTCATGCGCGTCAGGTTGCGGCGGACCGCAAAGATGCGGCCCCAGGCATCGCCCTTGAGGTCCTGCCGGTAGCCGGCATAGCCGAGCAGCTCGTCCCAGGCGAACTCCTCGTCGTGCAGCAGGTCGAAATCGGCAGCCAGTGTGGCGCGGATCTGCTCGCGGTTCCTGCGGTTCTGGAATTCGAGCAGCACGAGCGAGGTCCTCGACAGGTCGAGATGGGCCAGCACGTCGCCCTCGCCACCCTCGATGTCGATCTTCACCACGTCCGCCGAGGGGAGGGTGGTGGGGTCGACCACGTCGACCTCGTAGGTCTCGACCAGGGTGCCGTCGACGAAGGTGTCGCCGGAATAGGCGGCAAGGCCCGATTCGCCGTCTCCGGCGAAGCGGCTGTGGAAGGTCGCCTTGGTCAGGCCGCCGGGAAAGAGCGCGGCATTGACGATGGTGATGTCGCGCCGCCCGGCGGTGTTCTGCTTCAGGAACTCGAAAGTACCGGGATGGGGTTCGAAGGAGCGCACATGGCTTCCCGGCCAGCGCGCCGAGGCCCAGAGCGCGAAGGAGCCGACATTGGCGCCGATGTCGAGGATGTCGAGCCCGACGCCGTCGTAGTGGGCCTCGTACTCGCCCTCCAGCACATGCTGGATGGCGGGAACCATCGGTTCGGGGCAGACGACGGACATGGGAACGCGGGCAACGAAGCGATTCACGATCGGCTCTCCTCCGGGAACGCTCCATAGGAGCCCCGATCACGACGTCGTGCAATGGGCGATGCGCTGGAGCGCACCTCCTGCGCCGCGCGTCAGGTGTCGGCGACGACGGCGAGGAGGCGCTCCACGGCGGGTTCCAGCGCCCCGTCATTGACGATGGTCACGTCGGCATCGACGGGGACGGCGACGCGCCGCTCGACCCGCGCGGCCGAGTCGCCATCGGATGGCCTTGAGCGGGCGGCGACCCGATTCTTCAGGACCTCGGGTGGCGCCGTGATCTCCACCACGGTGACATTGGTATAGCGCTGGCGGGCGAGGGGCACGACCTCCCGCGACACGTTGCAGACAGCGGTGCGGCCGCCATAGACGGCGTGATCGACCACCGCCGGGATGCCGTAGCGGTGGCCATGGGCCGCCCAGGACAGGGCGAGGCCACCCGCGTCGGCAATGCGGGTGAAGGTCGCCTCGTCAGCCTCGACATTGTCCTCGGCGGCGGAGGACGGGCGGGTCACGATGCGCCGGGGAAAGAGGAAGGCCTCGTCCGCCGCAAGGCGCTGGCGGACGGCCGCGATGAGCGTGTCCTTGCCTGCGCCGCTCGGGCCGACGACGAGCACGATGCGCCCCGGCCCGATGGGGCGCGCCTCGCGCAGCGGTTGTCCGGCGTCGGGCGTCACCGTCATCTCATGCGATCCGTCGGCCCGTGCGCCAGACCTCGCGCACCACTGGCTTGTCACCGACCATGGCAACACGGACGAGGTCGCCGCGCTTGCCCGCCGCGATCTCGCCGCGGTCGGTCATGCCGGTGGCGAGCGCCGGCTTCCGCGTCACCGTCTGGATCGCGCCGGCAAGGCCGCCCATGGCCGGGACATCGCGCAGGCCGAAGGCACCGTGGATGAGGCTGATCGGCACGTAGTCGGAGGAGAGGATGTCGAGGACACCCGCCTCCGCCAGTTCCACCGCCGAGACGTTGCCGGAGTGGGAGCCGCCGCGCACGACGTTGGGGGCGCCCATCAGCACCGAGATGCCGGCGGCATGGGAGGCACGGGCCGCCTCCACCGTCGTCGGAAACTCCGCGATGGAGACACGGTCGGCGACGGATTCGGCGACATGGTCCTCCAGCGTGTCGTCGTGGCTGGCCAGCGCGATGCCCGCCT
>CAZPMD010000023.1:9164-10819 GCA_964587395.1 uncultured Hyphomicrobiales bacterium | reverse complement strand
AGGCCGCGCTTGTTGGGCTCGCTGATCTCGTCGGCCCGCGCCCGCCGGTTGGCGAAGAGCCGGTCGAGGTCGCTCTCCGAAAGGCCGGTCTTGCCGCGATAGTAGGTGCGCAGCTTCTCCTCGTCGCGGAACTGGCGCTGGCCCGGCGTGTGGTCCATCAGCGACATGAGGCGGACGTCGAACCGGGCGAGGTAGTCCTCGGCCTCCTCGACCACACCGCGCGAGGGGATCTCGCAACGCAGATGGGTGTGATGGTCCGAGCGCAGGAGCCCGGTCGCCTTGGCCGTCTCGATCGCCTCGGAGAGGTCGAGAAGGCCGTCGGCGGTCGTCGGACGGTCGTCGTCGGAGCCGATGCGCAGGCTGTCGAAGACAGTCGTGATGCCGGAGGAGGCGATCTGCGCGTCATAGGCGAAGACGGCGGAGAGCGGGTCCCAGTGCACTTTGGGGCGTGGCTGGTAATGCGGCTCGAGATGGTCGGTGTGGAGCTCGACGAGGCCGGGGATGAGCAGGTCATCGCCGAGGTCGGTGGCATCGGCGCGCTGGGTGTCCAGTTCCACCGCGGTGATGATGCCATCCTCGACCACCACGGTCGCCGCCACCTCGCGGTCGGCGAGGACGACGCAGTGGGAGAAGAGCTTCAGCGAGCCGGTCTGGTCGTCGGCGGGGCTGGTCTTGGCGGTCATGGGGGTCCTCATGCGGCGCTCGCGGCGAAGCGCGTGACGTCAACGACACGGGTGGCCACCCGCTCGCGCACGTCGTCGTCGTGGAAGATGCCGACGATGGCGGTGCCGGCCGCCTTCTTCGTCTCGATCAGGTCCACCACCGCTGCGCGATTCCTGGCGTCGAGGGAAGCCGTCGGCTCGTCGAGCAGCAGGATGGGATGGTCGGCGATGAAGCCGCGGGCGATGTTCACCCGCTGCTGCTCGCCGCCGGAAAAGGTCGCGGGGGGAAGCGACCACAGCCGTTCGGGCACGTTGAGCAGGCTCAGCAGGCGGCGGGCACGCGTCTCTGCCTCGTCCCGGCCGATGCCGAAGGCGACTGCCGCCTCCGTGACGACGGCGAGAGCCGGGACACGCGGGATCACCCGCAGGAACTGCGAGACATAGCCGATGGTGGTGCGGCGGAGCGCCATGACCCGGCGGGGGGCGGCAGTGGCCACATCGACCTGCTCGCCATCGTCTGTCGCCACACGGATGGCGCCCGAGTCGGCGCGGTAGTTGCCGTAGATCATCTTGAGGATCGACGATTTGCCGGCGCCCGAGGGGCCGCCAAGCACGACGCACTCGCCGGGCGCCACGGCGAGCGAGATGCCGGAGATCACAGGGATCAACAGCCCGCCCTGCAGATGCATGGTGAAGCTCTTGCCGAGGTTCTCGAGACTGAGGAGGGGCTGTGTCATGTCCGTCTCACGGCTGCAGGATGGAGGAGACGAGGAGCTGGGTATAGGGCTCGCGCGGATCGTCGAGCACCTGGTCAGTGAGCCCGGTCTCGATGGCACGGCCGTCCTTCATCACGAGGATGCGGTGCGAGAGCAGCCGGGCGACGGCCAGGTCATGCGTTACGACGATGGCGGCGAGACCGAGGTCGGCGACGAGGCCGCGCACGAGGTCGAGCAGGCGGGCCTGCACCGACACGTCGAGGCCACCTGTCGGCTC
>CAZPMD010000023.1:8772-9125 GCA_964587395.1 uncultured Hyphomicrobiales bacterium | reverse complement strand
GAGCCGCGGCGAGGTCACGAGGTTGCGGGCGATCTGCAGCCGCTGGCGCATGCCGCCGGAATAGGCGGTGGGACGGTCGTCGATGCGGGCGGGGTCGATCTCGACGCGGTCGAGCCAGGTCTCGGCCTCCTCGCGAATGCGGCCGTAGTGCCGCCAGCCCACCGCCATCAGCCGTTCGCCGACATTGGCGCCGGCCGACACGCCCATGCGCAGGCCGAGCTCGGCGTGCTGGTGGACGAAGCCCCAGTCGGTGCGGAACAGGAAGCGTCGCTCGGCTTCCGAGAGGGTGAGGATGTCGCGGGTGACGCCGTCGCGCATGGTGAGGTACTGGTAGCCTGCCACCAGCTCCTGGC